>NZ_PTRV01000099.1:0-284 GCF_002965285.1 Escherichia sp. MOD1-EC5990
GGTCGTTAGCTCAGTTGGTAGAGCAGTTGACTTTTAATCAATTGGTCGCAGGTTCGAATCCTGCACGACCCACCAATTTAAAGGTGGTTACTGGTAGAGAATGTGAAGGATAACGTTGCGTCAGCAACGGCCCGAAGGGCGAGACGAAGTCGAGTCATCCTGCACGACCCACCATCCTGAATGATTAAAGCAGCATAATCCCGCAAGGGGTCGTTAGCTCAGTTGGTAGAGCAGTTGACTTTTAATCAATTGGTCGCAGGTTCGAATCCTGCACGACCCACCAA
>NZ_PTRV01000010.1:0-195947 GCF_002965285.1 Escherichia sp. MOD1-EC5990
CTCCTCTGACTGGACTCGAACCAGTGACATACGGATTAACAGTCCGCCGTTCTACCGACTGAACTACAGAGGAATCGCTGTTGAGGCACATCTTAACGGCGAAAAATTTTTTGTCAAACCCGATTTTTAAATTCCTCAACTGTTTGCCGTTTCTATCAACAGTTTGTTGCATTTGCAGACAATTTGTCGGCAAAAATCTTTGCAGCTTTGCTGATTCTCCCTCATCATTTGAAATGTGGTTTCACTTTTTGCAATTAAGGTCGGCTTTGAATATCTCCTCTGCTTTACGCCAGGTTGTTCACGGCACTCGCTGGCACGCCAAACGCAAGAGTTACAAAGTGTTGTTCTGGCGCGAGATAACCCCGCTTGCTGTTCCTATCTTCATGGAGAACGCCTGTGTCCTGTTGATGGGTGTCCTGAGCACTTTTCTGGTCAGCTGGCTGGGAAAAGATGCGATGGCCGGCGTGGGATTGGCGGACAGCTTCAATATGGTCATTATGGCTTTTTTTGCAGCTATCGATCTTGGTACTACTGTCGTTGTGGCATTTAGTCTCGGTAAGCGGGATCGACGACGAGCGAGGGTGGCGACGCGACAGTCATTGGTGATCATGACGTTGTTTGCCGTACTGTTGGCAACGCTTATTCATCATTTTGGCGAACAAATTATTGATTTCGTCGCGGGTGATGCCACGACAGAAGTTAAAGCACTGGCGTTGACTTATCTGGAGCTGACGGTACTCAGTTATCCAGCAGCTGCCATCACTTTGATTGGTAGCGGGGCACTTCGTGGTGCAGGGAATACGAAAATACCGCTACTGATTAACGGTAGCCTGAATATTCTTAATATTATTATTAGCGGCATATTGATTTACGGCCTTTTCTCCTGGCCGGGACTGGGATTTGTCGGGGCTGGGTTGGGGTTAACCATTTCTCGTTATATTGGCGCAGTGGCAATTTTGTGGGTGCTGGCGATTGGTTTTAATCCTGCGCTAAGGATTTCGTTAAAGAGCTATTTTAAACCGCTGAATTTTAGCATTATCTGGGAAGTCATGGGGATTGGTATTCCAGCGAGTGTCGAATCAGTGTTATTTACCAGTGGTCGGTTATTAACCCAAATGTTCGTTGCCGGGATGGGGACCAGTGTTATTGCCGGGAATTTTATCGCGTTTTCAATTGCGGCTCTTATCAACTTACCCGGAAGTGCGCTCGGCTCTGCTTCTACGATCATTACAGGCCGAAGGTTGGGGGTAGGGCAGATAGCGCAAGCAGAGATTCAGTTGCGGCATGTGTTCTGGCTGTCCACTCTTGGATTAACGGCCATCGCCTGGCTAACGGCTCCCTTTGCTGGGGTTATGGCATCGTTTTACACCCAGGATCCACAGGTTAAACATGTCGTTGTGATTCTGATTTGGCTAAATGCTTTATTTATGCCTATTTGGTCTGCCTCATGGGTGCTACCCGCTGGATTTAAGGGTGCTCGCGATGCCCGTTACGCCATGTGGGTTTCTATGTTGAGCATGTGGGGTTGCCGGGTTGTAGTCGGTTATGTGCTGGGAATCATGCTTGGCTGGGGTGTGGTTGGTGTCTGGATGGGAATGTTTGCCGACTGGGCTGTGCGGGCCGTGCTGTTTTACTGGCGCATGGTTACTGGACGTTGGCTGTGGAAATACCCTAGATCTGAGCCGCAAAAGTGTGAAAAAAAGCCAGTTGTGTTGAAATAAACGACAAAGTGCAGATTATTTCAGCAAACGATTTCAAATTTAAAAAACAGGCTTTGACATTGTGGATGGGCGTCGCTAATATTCGCCTCGTTCTCACGATTCCTCTGTAGTTCAGTCGGTAGAACGGCGGACTGTTAATCCGTATGTCACTGGTTCGAGTCCAGTCAGAGGAGCCAAATTTCTGAAAAGCCCGCTTTTATAGCGGGCTTTTTGCTATATCTGATAATCAATTTCCTCTTCACTGTTCTCCATCACCTGGCGCTTGATATCCTCAACTGACAGTCCTGCATTACAAAGTTCCAGAAAGCGCCAGACATAGTTACGCTGAAGTTGTCCTCGCTTGAGTCCCAACCAGACAGTATTAGCATCGAAAAGATGCCGCGTATCCAGACGGATTAAATTCTTTTCCTCTTGTTCACCGCTGGATTGTTCGGCAACTAATCCAATCCCCAGCCCGAGTGCAACATAGGTTTTAATGACATCAGAATCCTGCGCACTTAATACAATATCTGCCAGCAAACCTTTGCGGACAAATGCGTCATCAATACGTGAGCGCCCCGTAATCCCCTGTCGGTAAGTGATTAACGGCCACTTCGCTATTGATTCCAGCGTCAACGGTATAATTTGCGTCAAGGGATGATCGAGTGGAACAAGCAAACTATGGTGCCAACGAAACCACGGGAAGGCGACGAGCTGCGGGTCATTACTTAAACGCTCGCTGGCGATACCAATATCAGCTTCGCCATTTTGCAACAAAGTTGCAATTTCCTGTGGCGTCCCCTGGATTAGCTCCAGCCGAACCTCCGGGAAAAGTTCGCGAAAAGCTTTAATGACCTCAGGCAAGCTATAACGTGCCTGAGTATGCGTCGTTGCAATAGTGAGAACGCCAGACGTATCGTTGGTAAACAGGTCTGCAAGCCGACGAACATTACTGGCTTCATTCAGAATACGTTCTGCAATGACCAGTAATGCTTTGCCCGGTTCAGTCATGCCCAGCAGTCGCTTACCTCGTCGAACAAATATTTCGATGCCAAGTTCATCCTCCAGTTCCCGAATGTGACGGCTGACGCCTGACTGTGAGGTAAAAAGCATATTCGCAACCTCTGTCAGGTTGTAATCCTGACGTGCAGCCTCGCGGATTATCTTTAGTTGTTGGAAATTCACGGTAAACTCCGGGCAGTTCAGATATCACGTTATTGTTAAAGTTTAATGCCCGGCATAACAAATAATAAAAACCCGCATCTTATTCCATCCCGATATAACGCTTAGCTCACCAATTGCCACTGCCTTTTTTCCATCACTGGAGAACTCATCACTGACATTAACAACTCTTTCACTGCTTGCGCCTGTGGTGATAAGTTCGCTCTGGCGGGTAAATTTAATGACAAAGAGAGACTCATTGAAGGTGTGGTAATGCGTGACATCCATCCGTTTACTGCGCCACATAACGAACGCGCGGCCGATTCGGGTAAGACTGCAACGCCCATGCCGCTGGCAATTGCTGCGGTAAGCGTGGCAATAGACTCAATTTCCCCAATAACTTTTGCTGTAAGCCGCCGTAGGGAAAAAGCCTCATCAACACGAAGTCTAACGGCACTGTAATCGCTGGGGAGAAAGAGGTTCATTTGTGCTATAGCATTAACATCAACGCTTTGCCCCGGACAATCTTGCGTTCCTACCAGGAAAAGATCTTCTTTCAGCAAAGCCTGACTGGAAACACCAGCCACAGGAGAATGCTCATAAATCACTGCCATATCGAGTTGGTGGCTTATCAGTTTTTCGTTGAGCACAGCACCGCTATTTTCATGGAGATAAATAACAATTTCCGGGAATTCAGCGCGAACCGCCTGCAATAAAGGCATGGTGATGGATGACGCAGCGGTTCCTGGCGCAAAGCCAATCGAGACTTGCCCCGATAATGCCTGACCAACGTTATGCACCGCCAGTTGGGCCTGCTCACACTGACGTAAAATGGCCCGCGCATGGGTATAGAGAATTTTTCCGGCGTCAGTTGGCGTAACGCCCCGTTTTGTGCGAATCAAAAGTTGTTGATTTAACTCACCTTCCAGTGTGGCAACCTGCTGACTGAGCGCTGGTTGTGCGATATGCAATACTTCAGCAGCCTGGGTCAGGCTACCAATATCTACAATTTTTACGAAGTATTTCAAGCGTCTGAAGTTCATGTTGCCTCCGGTGTTTAAGAATCGGCCCAAGTGCCGCCATTACTTACAACCAGAGTGCAAGATGCTTGCCAGTTTTATTTTGGCGTTGATGTACAAGCTAAGCAACTGTCAAATAAGAGATTATGATAGATTCGTCATTGGCTCCTTTAATCAGCTGTCGCGTTCCCCTGCCCTATAAAAGGAGGGTATGCACCACGATGGTTCATTACCCAATAAGATTGAAAGCTCACCACTTTGTTGAAATTGACAGCAAACAAACAAAAAAATGCATTTCACCCTTTGACATCACCATGCACTGCCATTAATATGCGCCCCGTTCACACGATTCCTCTGTAGTTCAGTCGGTAGAACGGCGGACTGTTAATCCGTATGTCACTGGTTCGAGTCCAGTCAGAGGAGCCAAATTCAAAAAAGCCTGCTTTCGAGCAGGCTTTTTGCTTTCTAATTAACAACGCTCTTAAAACATCTGTCTTGAACCAGAACTAATTTGCACAGGCATTCCTGATCGGCGCTGCAATGCAGCATTTGCGCGATTCACATCAACTTCTTGCCCGTTGATAAACGCCCGCAAAGATGGCGTTACTGGCAAAGGCACTTTTCGGTCTGACTCATATTCCGCACGGTTGCGCGACAGCGGCTCATGAACTTCCAGCCACTTTGATCCATCCGGTTCCGTTGTGTATTTCACTGGCTGATCAATAATTTGTACAC
Source organism: Escherichia sp. MOD1-EC5990 (assembly GCF_002965285.1). Classification (NCBI taxonomy): domain Bacteria; kingdom Pseudomonadati; phylum Pseudomonadota; class Gammaproteobacteria; order Enterobacterales; family Enterobacteriaceae; genus Escherichia; species Escherichia sp. MOD1-EC5990. The sequence continues at coordinate 4,616 of NZ_PTRV01000010.1, forward strand.
GAGTACCTACAGGAACATTATCAAACAGATATTTGATATCGTCATTGCGCAGACGAATACAGCCCTGACTTACCCGGAGCCCAATACCAAAATTGGCATTGGTACCGTGGATGGCATATAGCCTGCCAATATAAATCGCGTACAGCCCCATGGGATTATCAGGCCCCGCAGGAACAAATGCGGGCAAACTCTCCCCTCGTTTCGCATATTCGCGCCGGGTGTTCGGCGTTGGCGTCCAGGTTGGTGCTTCTTGTTTACGTTTAACGGTAGTCACCCAGTTACGCGGGGTTTCTCGCCCAGCCTGGCCGATACCAATAGGAAAGACTTCCACAGTATTACTGTCTGGAGGGTAGTAATAAAGACGCATCTCAGCGACGTTAATCACAATCCCTTTACGAGCAGTGGCGGGCAAAATTAGTTGCTGCGGAATGGTGAGTTGCGAGCCTGACCTCGGCAAGAAAACATCAGCGCCCGGATTCGCTTCCAGCATGTTACTTAACCCTTGCCCGTATTGTGCGGCAAAAGTCTCCAGCGGGTGGGTATTGTGATCAGGAACAGTTACAGTAAGCGACTGTCCCACTAAACGGCTACCCTCTGGAGGTAATGGATAAGTTACCGCCAGGCTATTATGGCTGGCAAAAAGTAGAGCAAATGAGCAAAAAATATTTACACGACGCATCATGTCCCTTTCCTAAGTCGCGAATACTATCCGATAAGTATAGCTTTTATCAGACTTTTCGTTTTTAACTGTTCAAATCAGAAGTCGTATTCCCCGGTAGAACAATATTACTGGCAGCAAGTTCGCCCATGCTGTTGTATATCGCACAGGCAGCTTCGATGATGGGCATCGCCAGAGCTGCGCCACTTCCCTCACCTAAACGCATATCCATATTGAGATAAGGCTCCAGCCCCAAATGCGACAACGCTATACGCGCCCCTTTTTCTGCCGACAGGTGAGAAGGAATGAGATACGGTTTGATTGCAGGAGACATCTGGCAGGCTGCGAGCGCGGCAGCATAAGAAAGAAATCCATCCAGCAACACCGGTAAACCGCAGGACGCAGCGCCTAACATCACGGCAGCCATTCCGACCAAATCAAATCCACCCACTTTTGCCAGGACATCAACGCCATCCTGCGGATTTGGTTGATTCAACGTAATCGCCCGTCGCACAACATCAATTTTATTAGCCAGTTTATCTGTCGGCAGGTTTGCGCCAATCCCAACCACTTCTTCAGGATCCCGGCCAGTGATTGTGCTCACTATCGCCGCTGCCGGTGTCGTGTTTGCCATCCCCAGTTCACCTACACCAAACAGCGTGACACCGTTTTTTGCCAGCTCCCGCGTATAGCATATGACGTCCAAAAGCAACGTTTCAGCCTGACGGCGACTCATTGCCGGAGCTGAAGCAATATTGCCGCTACCTCGTGCGACACGCATGTTGATAAGCCCGGGGATAGGCTCAGCAGTATCAATACCAACATCAATTACGTGGACGTAAGCGCCCGCTTGTGCTGCCAGCACACACACGCCGGTTGTTCCGCGGGTCATATTTTCAGCCTGAATGGCTGTCACTTCTTTTGGGGAAATAGCGACCCCTTCCTCCCAGACGCCGTGATCGGCACACATAACCAGTACCGCTTTTTTGCCCACATGCGGTATGCCATTCAACCCCGGCATTCCCGCCAGTTGTACGCCAAGCGCCTCCAGCCTTCCCAGGCTACCAACAGGTTTGAGTAACCCGTCAATATGCCGTTGTGCACGCGACATAGCGGCAGGATCGATGGCAGGGATCGTATTCAGTAAATTGGCAAGTGTTTGCATGTCACGTCTCTTTATAGCAGTGCCAGCAGGAAGACCAGTTCACCAAGCTCTATGGCTGCTCCCAGCGTATCGCCGGTTTGCCCGCCCAGCGTACGTTTGAGAAGCTGACCGAGGATGAAAATCGCCACCATCGTCACCACCATAGCAGCCACACCATGCATACCTGGCAATAATACGGCAGCAAAAATAGCGGCTAAACCGAGTGTGACGCAGGTTTGTCGCCCATCAATTTTGCCAATGAACACATTGCCAAGCCCTTCTTCTCGGGCATAACGATGACGATACATCAATAATGCGGCAGTCCCACGGCTGACCGCACATGCTGCCGCCAGCGATGCAAGGATCGGTTCGCCACGCAAAGCCAGCTCGCTTAACACCAGAATCTTTGCCAGTACAACAAAAATCAATGCCAGACCGCCGTGGGTGCCTAAACGGCTATCACGCATGATTTCCAACATGCGATCGCGGCTACGTGCAGAAAATACGCCATCACAGGTATCAGCGAGGCCGTCCAGGTGGAATCCCCCGGTCATCAGCGCCAGCACAAGTACGCTAAACAATGCCGCCAGTGGTACGCCACACCATGCCTGCAGCACCATGAAGACCAGCCCGCTAATCGCGCCAAGCAATAATCCAATTAAAGGAAAAGTAATAATACCGCGAGAATAATGCTCGAAATCCAGTCCCTGGGACCAGCGACGCGGTACAGGCAGACGCGTAATAAATGAGAGCATCGCCCAAAATAATTTACTCATTTGATTTTTACTCCAATACCCGAAACCACCAGCCATACTTCATTTGCCGCAGCGGCCAGCTGCTGATTTACCCGCCCGGCAATATCACGAAAATGTCGTGCCAGACGACTCTCCGGCACAATCCCCATTCCCACTTCATTAGTCACTAATACAACCTTTGCGGGGCAACGTTGGCAGGCAGCAATCAACGACTGAATCTCAGCATTAATCGCCTGTTCCATCGCCTGATAATCCCATTCATCAGGGTCTTTATCGCCGCCATAATCAAACAACAGATTAGTCACCATTGTGGTAACGCATTCCAGCAACACAGCCTCATTCGGGTTAATGTCTGCATGAATTAATTCATCAAGATGTTGCCAGCGCTCCACTGTGCGCCAGTGAGCCGGGCGGCCTTGCCGATGATGTTCTATCCGTGCAGCCATCTCATCATCAAGGATTTGCGAGGTGGCGATATACAGAACCTGTGAAGAGTCCCCAATAAGCGCCTCTGCGTGGCGACTCTTCCCGCTCCGTGCGCCCCCCGTCACCAAAATCATCATACCGACTCCTGATTCAATTGTATGATGGTATTCATTGAACAGAACAATGGATCCCCCACCGTTGCTGACCGCAAAACATTTACGCGATTAATACTGCGCGTAATATAATTAAAAATCCAGCATTCTCAATCCATTACGAAAGAAGATGGCATTGCGGAATAGCCAGACTTCCTCGTGTTAACGTCCGACAAAATGCGTCATTGACAGCGGTTTCTCTGGCATGACAGATTTCATTCAAATAATGGATTAATGCTACAGCCCCACCAGCCGGACCATTCAGCAAACGGGCATTGTGTTCTGCAATCAAAATTACCGTCGTTCCCTCAGAATGAGGGAACCATTCTGGAACGGATATCTCGCTTTCAGCTGCTATCAATAGCAGCACTGAATAATCGCTATACGCATCTGATAACGATTGCACAGGCCCACCGTTAAGAGGCTGGAAATCTTGCTGCCAGTCCTCACCAATAAAATCGCCGCCTTTACAGTGCATTGTTGGTCAGTGCCTGCGAAGCAGACATTATCGCGCTGGTACTTAATGCGGACGCACCGTGGTCACCTTTTTCGCCAGGCTTTACCTCGTCAATGAATCGCCCGGTCATCGGAGTAGTAACCAAAGCAGATTTAGCCAGTATGGAACAAATATCTTTGGTGAAATGTTGGTTACGGGAAGCTGGAGCGCACAACGTGTTAGTAACCAGTGCGGTTAATAACAATGGAGTTACAGAACTTTTTGCCTTGCTGCATACAGAAGAAGGCTGTCGCTAATTTCAATAGGTTATCAGATGGGAGTGATGACGGTGATACACAGAAAAGAAACAATGAGCAATGAGGGTTACCGGGCAACCCTCATTGAATAAAACAGGAATTACTTCGCTTCGCCGTTTTTCATTTCGCCCATAGCTTTCAGCTTTTTGGAGATATCGCGGCGTTCTTTGGAGAGCTCGGCATTTTTGATGATGTAATCGTCAACGCGATCTTCATAGTCACCTTTCATGCTGGCGATGATGCCCTGGATTGCTTCAACGCTCATCCCCGGCTTGATGTAATCACTCAGGTTGTCCAGCAGCAGGACGCGCTTCTGGTTGTCACGGATCTTTTTCTCAACGTCCTGAATTTCACGTTGCAGTTTGTTCTTACGACGGAACAGACGAACAAATTCCAGTACATCCTGGAATGAAGGCTTGGTAGTTTCCATTTTTATACCCCTGATAATGTGAGAGTCGGATTCGTTTAAGCAACCGCTATTCGTTAGGGCCAACATTACTCATAGCTGCCGCAGATGACAATGCTTTTATCCCTTTTCACTATCATACCCTTTATCCTTGCTGAATCGAAGCAGCAGCAAGATGATTCTGAAGTTCAGGAATTATTTGCGCAAGGCCCGGCAAATCAGATTCGATAGCAATTCAAGCTGATGCGCTGTTTCCATGTTCAGCCACACATAACCATAGATTGGTGTTTCCACGACTTTCAGGTCATGGTGGTTATCGAGCAACTGACGCAGCTCTTCCACAGCATCGTTCAATTTTTCCGTATTGGCAAAAACCGGCTGCGGATTACCTTCGTACAGCGCATGAACAAGGCTCAGCAGTATTTGCTGCATCATGTGCTGGGTATCACGAAGTTTTTGCGCGTTCAATAACACGAAATGGCTGGGGCGCGTGGCCCAGTATGCATTGATTTGCAACTCCAGCATACAAACCAGATTGCGATTAATGGTCTGGATACCTTCATATATCGATTTGGGAATACGGGTTTCTTTGCTGGCGGGCGCAATCAGCCCACGCATTTTCACGGCATCGGTCAGGAGTTTTTGTAGATGGCTTTCCAGACGTGGGCGTTCGAGTAAGTTCGGTGAGAATGCAGATTGATAGACCCGATTATACTCGGTCAGACTTTTCGCCAGTTGAATGCGCCAGTGGATGAACGCCCTTTGTGGCCAGATACCGGTAAACAACATTGCCAGTAAAGAGCCGAGGATCACATCGCCGCTTCGCCATAACGCCGTATCAATTTCACCTGTCGGGGAACCAACAACAATTGCCAGCGTCACCCCAATCAATAAACCTTGATACGGTTTCTTGCCCAGCGCCAGCCAACCACAAAGGAACATGGCCGCCGCGCACCAGACCAACATCAGAGGTAACGAGATTAACTCCAGTTGCAGAGCGATAAGACCTAAAATCGACCCCAACACCGTACCGCCAATACGTTCAAAGGCGCGAGGGACAACGTTACCCCAGAACGAGATTGGCCCCATAATCACCACCATGGTGACCAGCGGCCAGGTGCTTTCCGGGATAGTAAACAGGCGGATAATGAGAAAAGTGAGCAGGAATGCCAGCGCGACCCGAGTACCATGCACAATGCGGTAATGGCGGTATACCCGGATTTCAAACGGGCTTAATGACTTATCGGCACGCACGCAGAAACTCCGTTAATGAAGATTAAAAGCGCTCATAACACATCTGTCGGCCAGAAGGCGCGCCTCTGAATTATCCGACGGACATACCGGGAACAGTGTAATTTCCCGGCAGGAGCGAAAAATTTGAAAGGCGCATCTTACTCTTTTCGCTTTCAAAAAAAGAGTGGTCATCGCGTTACACACCGCCCTGAGATGAATTAGTGATGTTTTGGCTGCACCGCAACATACATTTCGATATCCCAGTACCCCTCTTCCGCGCCATTGTTCAAATAAACCTCAAAGCAGGGCTTTGGTAACATTTCATAAGCACTGTCCTGCAAGAGGCTATTAATGAACTGATACCAGGGTTTAGCAAAATCATCACCGACTACACGCGCCACCGCCACCGCATACTGACCACCTGAAATTTCTGTCAGAATGACGCCCTCACTGTTTTCGGGGAGCGTAAAGTTATTCGGTACCGTCACGACGGTGTCGCAGCGTAATTTTTCGGCGGGTGTTTCATCTGGATTGTCGTAATAGACAGCAACCCACTCCTTCGGCACGATATTTTTGCTATCTACCCACATCATCAACTGCTCAAAACCTTTCTTTACCGTCTGCTCCCACGGGCCAACAAGATGGAAACCTGCAACGGTACGTTTATCTTCCTGCTTAATCTCGTAGTTCATGACACCTCCACCAATACTGTTTTTATATACAGTATAGTTGCAATATTAAAACCACAAGGAATGAGTGTTGATTATGCGAGCAGACTCGCACTCCTGCCAGTCTGCTGCAAAAGAAAGGTCAGGCCTTATGGTGGAAATAATCACTCAGGCGGGAAAACATGCTGCCTTCCCCGACAGATTCCAGGGTAACCAGCGGCCAGTGCGCCACCTGTTTATCACGGTCGTAAAGTTCAATTTCCCCTACCCGCTGATGGGCGCTAATTGGCGCGGTGAGTTCTTTACCATCAAGGGTATATTTGGCTTTGATATGTGGAATTTCGGCTTTAGGTAGCACCATCCAGAACTCTTGTTCCGTTCCCAGGGCGATATTTTCTTTATCGCCATACCAGATACGTTCCGTCCCGACCTTTTTCCCACGGTGCAAAATTTGCACCGTAGTAAAGTTTTGTTGCCCCCAACGCAGTAATTTTCTTGCCTCGTCCTCACGACCTTTTGCGCTGTCAGCACCCATTACCACTGCAATGAGGCGACGCTGCCCGTCTACAGCCGAAGCAATGAGATTAAACCCGGCACCAGAAGTATGACCCGTTTTCAGGCCGTCAACATTCATGGTTTTATCCCACAATAACCCGTTACGGTTTTGCTGGGTGATACCGTTCCAGGTGAGGCTTTTCTCACTGTACATATGATAAAACTCGGGCTCGCCGTGGATGATAGCGCGAGAAAGCACAGCTAAATCATAAGCCGAGCTATGCTGGCCAGGTGCATCCAGACCATGCACTGTTTCAAAATGCGTATCCTTGAGATGCAGCTTCTCGGCATAGTTGTTCATCATTTCAACAAACTGCCGTTGCCCACCGGCAATATAGTCAGCCAGTGCAACACAAGCGTCATTTCCGGAATCCACAATTAAACCACGGCTTAAATCACGTACCGATACGCGATCGCCCTCTTTCAAAAACATCAGTGAAGAACCGACAAACACCGGATTATCTTTCGCCCACGCATCACGCCCCACGGTGACAATATCGTCTGGCGTAATGCGATGACTATCGATAGCGCGATCCACAACATAGCCCGTCATCAGCTTTGTCAGGCTGGCGGGATTGCGCTGTTGATGCTCATTACCCGCGGTGAGAATCTGACCGGTGGTGTAATCCATCAATACCCAGGACCCGGCATGAATCTCTGGAGGCTGAGGTGAAAAAGGAATGTTTTCCGCCGCAAAACCAGACGATAAATTAAAAACGAACAAAGAAGCAGCAATAATAAGACGGCGTTTCAACAGCAAACCCTCAGGTGTTTCAAATAGCTGTTCTTTTTACGGAAATACTTATGAACTGGCTGGAATAAAGTGCAAGAAAATGTGACTACTATCTCATTTTTATCTGACATGATCTGTTGCCACTCGCTGCCAAATTGTCGCGCTAAAGCTGATTAGCACGGTGATATTTGATACTCTGGCAGACAGCAGAAATAACGGATTTAACCTAATGATGAATGACGGTAAGCAACAATCTACCTTTTTGTTTCACGATTACGAAACCTTTGGAACGCACCCCGCGTTAGATCGCCCTGCACAGTTCGCAGCCATTCGCACTGATAACGAATTCAATGTCATCGGCGAACCCGAAGTCTTTTACTGCAAGCCCGCGGATGACTATTTACCCCAGCCTGAAGCAGTATTAATTACCGGTATTACCCCGCAGGAGGCACGGGCGAAAGGAGAAAACGAAGCCGCGTTTGCCGCCCGTATTCACTCGCTTTTTACCGTACCGAAGACCTGTATTCTGGGCTACAACAATGTGCGTTTCGACGACGAAGTCACACGCAACGTTTTTTATCGTAATTTCTACGATCCTTACGCCTGGAGCTGGCAGCATGATAACTCGCGCTGGGATTTACTGGATGTTATGCGTGCCTGTTATGCCCTGCGCCCGGAAGGAATAAACTGGCCTGAAAATGATGACGGTCTACCGAGCTTTCGCCTTGAGCATTTAACCAAAGCGAATGGTATTGAACATAGCAACGCCCACGATGCGATGGCTGATGTGTACGCCACTATTGCGATGGCGAAACTGGTAAAAACGCGTCAGCCACGCCTGTTTGATTATCTCTTTACCCATCGTAATAAACACAAACTGATGGCGTTGATTGATGTTCCGCAGATGAAACCCCTGGTTCACGTTTCCGGAATGTTTGGGGCATGGCGTGGCAATACCAGCTGGGTGGCACCGCTGGCGTGGCATCCTGAAAATCGCAATGCCGTAATTATGGTGGATTTGGCAGGAGACATTTCGCCATTACTGGAGCTGGATAGCGACACATTGCGCGAGCGTTTATATACCGCAAAAGCCGATCTTGGCGATAACGCCGCCGTTCCGGTTAAACTGGTGCATATCAATAAATGTCCGGTGCTGGCCCAGGCGAATACGCTACGCCCGGAAGATGCCGACCGACTGGGAATTAATCGTCAGCATTGCCTCGATAACCTGAAAATTCTGCGTGAAAATCCGCAAGTGCGTGAAAAAGTGGTGGCGATATTCGCCGAAGCCGAACCGTTTACGCCTTCAGATAACGTGGATGCACAGCTTTATAATGGTTTTTTCAGTGACGCCGATCGTGCAGCAATGAAAATTGTGCTGGAAACCGAGCCGCGTAATTTACCGGCACTGGATATCACTTTTGTTGATAAACGGATTGAAAAGCTGTTGTTCAATTATCGGGCGCGCAACTTCCCGGGGACGCTGGATTATGCCGAGCAGCAACGCTGGCTGGAGCACCGCCGCCAGGTTTTCACGCCAGAGTTTTTGCAGGGCTATGCTGATGAATTGCAGATGCTGGCACAACAATATGCCGATGACAAAGAGAAAGTGGCGCTGTTAAAAGCGCTTTGGCAGTACGCGGAAGAGATCGTCTGAAACAAAAAAGCCGGAGCGACAAACTCCGGCTTTTTGAGATTTACCGGATGATTATGTCATCCGGCTTGTAAGATTATGCAACGTCTTCGTACTGCGGAACCGGGTTACGGAAGCTCTTGGTGACACAAGCCAAGTAAATCAGACCGATTGCCGCCCAGATCAAACCCAGAACCATTGAGCTTTCTTCCAGGTTAACCCACAGCGCACCAACGGTCAGCGCACCACACATCGGCAGGAACAGATACTGGAAGTGATCTTTCAACGTCTTGTTACGCTTCTCACGGATCCAGAACTGCGAGATAACCGACAGGTTAACGAAGGTGAACGCCACCAGCGCACCAAAGTTAATCAGCGCCGTAGCCATTACCAGGTCAAAGTTGATTGCCAGCAGGGCAATCGCGCCAACCAGGATGATGTTCATTGCCGGAGTACGCCATTTCGGGTGCACATAACCGAAGAAGCTTTTCGGGAACACGCCGTCACGACCCATTACGTACATCAGACGCGCTACGCCTGCGTGCGCCGCCATACCGGACGCCAGTACGGTAATGGTGGAGAAGATCAGCGCGCCGACCTGGAACGCTTTACCCGCAACATACAGCATGATTTCAGGCTGTGACGCATCCGGATCTTTAAAGCGAGAGATATCCGGGAAGTACAGTTGCAGGAAGTAAGTTGCAAAGATGAAGATCATGCCACCGATAAGCGCGGTCAGGAAAATTGCACGCGGGATCACGCGCTCTGCATCTTTGGTTTCTTCCGACAAGTTGCTGATGCCGTCAAAGCCGGTAAAGGAGAAGCACAGAATCGTCGCACCAGTGATCATCGGAATGACATGTGCATCACCAGACCAGAACGGACGAGTGCTCGCCAGCGTACCAGCGCCTTCACCTTCAAATACGCCGTAAACTACCATGCCCAGAATTACCGCGATCAGCACTACCTGCAACACCACGATGACGGTGTTGAAGTTCGCTACGGATTTCAGACTACGCAGGTTAAAGGCGGTCATAAAGGCCACCAGCGCCACCACAAACATCCACGATGGAATGGAAGGCACCAGAGCTTCAAAATAGATTTTCGCCAGCAGAATGTTGATCATCGGCGCGAACAGATAGTCGAGCAGAGAAGACCAACCCACCATAAAGCCGACGGTCGGGCTAATGGATTTCTGGGCGTAAGTGTATGCAGAGCCAGCAGAAGGATAGCGGCGAACCAGCTTCCCGTAGCTCAGAGCCGTAAACAGGATCGCAATCAATGCGAACGCATAGGCTGTCGGCACATGACCATCCGTGAGGCCTGAAACGATACCAAATGTATCAAACAGCGTCATCGGCTGCATATAGGCAAGACCCATCATTACAACCGGAACTAACGTAAGCGTTTTACGCAATTCCACGCGAGAGGTGTTTGGAGTAACGTTATGCGACATGGTCATTCTCCTTTACGGTAATAACCGTCGCGTAAGCAAAAAATTGCCCCATTTTTTTGGATTCCTCAGCGACAACAACTGTCGATTTTTAGTAAATATCTATCCGGTACGAAGCCCGGCCTCTTGGTATGAATGATTGGTTTGAAGCAAAAAATAACCGACGCTAATTAAACGTCGGTTTTTAGTCATTTTTTGACAGCGGCGCATTGTGCCTAAATGGGGGGGAAATGACAAGAGAATGAGAGGCTTGTCATAATAATTTTTCTTTAAATGGCTGATTTTCCGTCATCAGATTTTGTATAAACACCGGCGATCGCACTATTTGCTAAAATCTCGTCTCGCCACCAGGCGCTGGCAAGTCCTGCGGTCTGTTCGTTCCAGCCAATCCAGACAGGTTCAAAGAGAGTTTGGGCGACCACTTTCTTCTCGATTAACGCGCCACTATCGAGAAAACGTTGCGCCAGATAACGGGGTAAATAGCCGCAGCCAAGGCCGCTAATTTGCAGCTCCAGCTTGGTTTTAAAATCGAAAACGGTAATGGCTTCTTGTTCGTCGAGAAGTTGCGAGGCCGTAGAAGCGCCTGCCTGCGCAGTATCCCCTACCACAATCGCCCGATATCGCTTAATGATACGACGGTTTAACGGTTCTTCTTCCTGGGCTAACGGATGATGGGGCGCGACCGCAAAGACTTGTTCAAGATCGCCCAACCGTGAAAAACCAAACTCACTGGAAGATGGTGGCTCATGCATCGCACCAACAATAATATCCGCTCGTCCCTGAGTCAGGGCATCCCAGGAACCACCGAGCACGCCATTGATAAACTTCAGGCGCGTCACGCTATGATGTTGATAAAAAGCTTCAATGAGTGGCGCGAGAAGAGAAAAAGGGAAGGTGTCGTCCACGCCAATCACCAGCTCGTTTTCCCAGCCTTCATGCAGTTTTATCGCCTGCTTTTCCAGTTCTCGCACGGTATGCAGAACTTCCCGCCCCTTCTCTAATAACATTTTTCCGGTGCGGGTGAATTTTGCGCGGTGACCGCTACGATCAAGCAATTGAATGTTAAGGTCGCTTTCCAGCTTGTGAACGGTGTAACTCAGTGCGGACGGCGTCTTATAGAGTTTGGCCGACGCCGCCGCAAAACTGCCTTCTTTTTCTAAGGCATCGAGGATCATCAATACATCCAGCAGTGGTTTCATACACGCCCCCTTGCAGTGCATGCGGCGTCCTGCTGGCGTGATCGTTTACTCCAGCGGCATTACCAGCGGATCGGGATACTGGTATTCAAATCCCAGTTCATTACAAATCCGGCTGCCATCAATAATCTTACCTTTGCCGCTGTCCAGACTATTTCTGAACTGCGGAGGTTCAAGCCCCAGTAAACGGGCCATTTGCGGATAGAAAACATTACGCGCAGGGTGAGCTGGCGCACATATATTATAGATGTGTCCGCCTTTAGGTGCCTGTAACAACAGGGTGATAGCGCCAATAACATCTTCTAAATGGACTAAATTGACACCATGTTCACCATCAGGTGCGGTTTTTCCGGCAAAAAAGCGACCAGGATGACGTTCCGGCCCGACCAGGCCCGCAAGACGCAGAATATCGACTGAAGTACCGGGTAAATTGTGCAGCCAGTCTTCAAGTTCTTTTAATACTCGTCCACTGTTGGTCACCGGATTACGCGGGGTGGTTTCTTTAACGGTGCCTTGTGCGTCGCCATAGACAGACGTTGAGCTGGTAAAAATAATGCGGGGAATATGATGAGCCAGCGCACTATCCACTAACTCTTGTACCGCTTGTAAATAGAACTCATCGCCGGGGCCGCTACGACGTGCCGGAAGCGTGATGACCAGCGCATCAGCATCCATCAGGGCATCCAGATCGTCAGAATCGCAAACTAACTCAGGTTCCATACGAAGCAGATAACTATCAATGCCACTCATTCGGGCCGCTTCGACGCCATCTTGTGTGGTTTTACTCCCGGTGACTTGCCAGCCTCGCGCTGAAAGTGACATCGCCAGCGGCATGCCTAACCACCCTAACCCGACAATTGCGACCTTTTTCATCCGTTATCTCCTGATACACCTTAGATCTATAAGGCTACGCTAGCGTATCAAAACTGACAATTCATTCTATGAATGAAATCGAAACTGTTAGCAAATATACAATTGCCTGATGCGCTCCGCTTATCAGTCCTACAAAAACATCAATATATTGAATTTAGGCAACATTTGTAGACCAGATAAGGCATTCACGCCGCATCCGGCAGGAACCAAGCCCACTTTAGTTACAGAACACAATGTTCTTGAGGGTTTTAAAGACATATTTTCACGATTACTTTTTTAACGTAGCCACTCCTGGCCCTCTCCTTTCCCCGCTCATTCATTAAACAAATCCATCGCCATAAAATATATAAAAAAGCCCTTGCTTTCTAACGTGAAAGTGGTTTAGGTTAAAAGACATCAGTTGAATAAACATTCACAGAGACTTTTATGACACGCGTTCAATTTAAACACCACCATCATCACCATCATCCTGACTAGTCTTTCAGGCGATGTGTGCTGGAAGACATTCAGATCTTCCAGTGGTGCATGAACGCATGAGAAAGCCCCCGGAAGATCACCTTCCGGGGGCTTTTTTATTGCGCGGTTGTTAACGGTTCAGACAGGTTTAAAGAGGAATAAGAAAATGACAGACAACACTCGTTTACGCATAGCTATGCAGAAATCCGGCCGTTTAAGTGATGACTCACGCGAATTACTGGCGCGCTGCGGCATTAAAATTAATCTTCACACCCAGCGCCTGATCGCGATGGCAGAAAACATGCCGATTGATATTCTGCGCGTACGTGACGACGACATTCCCGGTCTGGTAATGGACGGCGTGGTTGACCTTGGGATTATCGGCGAAAACGTGCTGGAAGAAGAGCTGCTTAACCGCCGCGCCCAGGGTGAAGATCCGCGCTACTTTACCCTGCGTCGTCTGGATTTCGGAGGCTGCCGCCTTTCGCTGGCAACGCCGGTTGATGAAGCCTGGGACGGCCCGCTCTCCTTAAACGGTAAACGTATCGCCACCTCTTATCCTCACCTGCTCAAGCGTTATCTCGATCAGAAAGGCATCTCTTTTAAATCCTGCTTACTGAACGGTTCTGTCGAAGTTGCGCCGCGCGCCGGCCTGGCGGATGCGATTTGCGATCTGGTTTCCACCGGTGCCACGCTGGAAGCTAACGGCCTGCGCGAAGTCGAAGTTATCTACCGCTCGAAAGCCTGCCTGATCCAACGCGATGGCGAAATGGAAGAATCCAAACAGCAACTGATCGACAAACTGCTGACGCGTATTCAGGGCGTGATCCAGGCGCGCGAATCAAAATACATCATGATGCACGCACCAACCGACCGACTGGATGAAGTCATCGCTCTGCTGCCAGGTGCCGAACGCCCAACCATTCTACCGCTGGCGGGTGATCAACAGCGCGTAGCGATGCACATGGTCAGTAGCGAAACCCTGTTCTGGGAAACGATGGAAAAACTGAAAGCGCTGGGTGCCAGTTCGATTCTGGTCCTGCCGATTGAGAAGATGATGGAGTGATCGCCATGAGCTTTAACACAATCATTGACTGGAATAGCTGTACTGCGGAGCAACAACGTCAGCTGTTAATGCGCCCGGCGATCTCCGCCTCTGAAAGTATTACCCGCACTGTTAACGATATTCTCGATAACGTGAAAACGCGTGGCGATGAGGCCTTGCGGGAATACAGCGCGAAGTTTGATAAAACCACGGTTACCGCGCTGAAGGTATCTGCGGATGAGATCGCCGCCGCCAGCGAACGCCTGAGCGACGAGCTAAAACAGGCGATAGCGGTGGCAGTAAAGAATATTGAAACCTTCCACACTGCGCAAAAACTGCCGCCGGTAGATGTCGAAACGCAGCCAGGCGTGCGTTGCCAGCAGGTCACGCGCCCGGTCGCTTCAGTGGGTTTGTATATTCCTGGCGGCTCCGCCCCGCTCTTCTCAACAGTATTAATGCTGGCAACTCCGGCGCGTATAGCAGGCTGTAAAAAAGTAGTGTTGTGCTCACCGCCGCCGATTGCCGATGAAATTCTTTACGCGGCGCAGCTGTGCGGCGTGCGGGACGTGTTTAACGTCGGTGGCGCACAGGCCATTGCCGCGCTGGCGTTTGGTACAGAATCCGTGCCGAAAGTGGACAAAATCTTCGGGCCTGGCAACGCCTTTGTCACCGAGGCAAAACGTCAGGTGAGCCAGCGTCTGGACGGTGCGGCGATCGATATGCCCGCAGGCCCATCGGAAGTGCTGGTGATTGCTGACAGCGGCGCTACGCCGGATTTCGTGGCTTCTGATTTGCTTTCTCAGGCTGAACACGGCCCGGATTCACAGGTGATTTTGCTGACTCCTGATGCTGATATGGCGCGTCGCGTTGCCGAAGCTGTCGAACGCCAGCTGGCAGAACTGCCGCGAGCCGAAACCGCCCGTCAGGCACTGAGCGCCAGCCGCCTGATCGTAACCAACGATTTAGCGCAGTGCGTGGAGATCTCCAACCAGTACGGCCCGGAGCATCTGATCATTCAGACCCGCAACGCCCGCGATCTGGTCGATGGCATCACCAGCGCCGGTTCGGTATTTCTCGGTGACTGGTCACCGGAATCGGCAGGTGATTACGCCTCCGGCACCAACCACGTGCTGCCGACTTACGGTTATACCGCCACCTGTTCCAGCCTCGGGCTGGCAGATTTCCAGAAACGCATGACCGTACAGGAACTGTCGAAAGAAGGCTTTTCCACGCTGGCTTCGACCATTGAAACACTGGCCGCCGCCGAGCGCCTGACTGCCCACAAAAATGCCGTTACTTTGCGTGTTAACGCCCTTAAGGAGCAAGCATGAGCACCGTGACTATTACCGATTTAGCGCGTGAAAACGTCCGCAACCTGACGCCGTATCAGTCGGCGCGTCGTCTGGGCGGTAACGGCGACGTCTGGCTGAACGCCAACGAATATCCCACAGCCGTGAAGTTTCAGCTTACTCAGCAAACGCTCAATCGCTACCCGGAATGCCAGCCAAAAGCGGTGATTGACAATTACGCGCAATATGCAGGCGTAAAACCGGAACAGGTGCTGGTCAGCCGTGGCGCGGACGAAGGTATTGAACTGCTGATCCGCGCTTTTTGCGAACCGGGTAAAGACGCCATCCTCTACTGTCCGCCAACGTATGGCATGTACAGCGTTAGCGCCGAAACCATTGGTGTCGAATGCCGCACAGTGCCGACCCTGGAAAACTGGCAACTGGACTTACAGGGCATTTCCGACAAACTGGACGGGGTAAAAGTGGTCTATGTTTGCAGCCCCAACAACCCCACCGGGCAACTGATCAACCCGCAGGATTTTCGCACCCTGCTGGAGTTAACCCGCGGTAAGGCGATTGTGGTTGCCGATGAAGCCTATATCGAGTTTTGCCCGCAGGCATCGCTGGCTGGCTGGCTGGCGGAATATCCGCACCTGGCTATTTTGCGCACACTGTCGAAAGCTTTTGCTCTGGCGGGGCTTCGTTGCGGATTTACGCTGGCAAACAAAGACGTCATCAACCTGCTGATGAAAGTGATCGCCCCCTACCCGCTCTCGACACCGGTTGCCGATATTGCGGCCCAGGCATTAAGCCCGCAGGGAATCGTCGCCATGCGCGAACGAGTGGCGCAAATTATAGCAGAACGTGAATACCTGATTGCCGCACTGAAAGAGATCCCCTGCGTAGAGCAGGTTTTTGACTCTGAAACCAACTACATTCTGGCACGCTTTAAAGCCTCCAGCGCAGTGTTTAAATCTTTGTGGGATCAGGGCATTATCTTACGTGATCAGAATAAACAACCCTCTTTAAGCGGCTGCCTGCGAATTACCGTCGGAACCCGTGAAGAAAGCCAGCGCGTCATTGACGCCTTACGTGCGGAGCAAGTTTGATGAGTCAGAAGTATCTTTTTATCGATCGCGATGGAACCCTGATTAGCGAACCGCCGAGTGATTTTCAGGTGGACCGTTTTGACAAACTCGCCTTTGAACCGGGCGTGATCCCGGAACTGCTGAAGCTGCAAAAAGCGGGCTACAAGCTGGTGATGATCACTAATCAGGATGGTCTTGGAACACAAAGTTTCCCGCAGGCGGATTTTGATGGCCCGCACAACCTGATGTTGCAGATCTTCACCTCGCAAGGCGTGCAGTTTGATGAAGTGCTGATTTGTCCACACCTGCCCGCCGATGAGTGCGACTGCCGTAAGCCGAAAGTCAAACTGGTGGAGCGTTATCTGGCTGAGCAAGCGATGGATCGTGCCAACAGTTATGTTATTGGCGATCGCGCGACCGATATTCAACTGGCCGAAAACATGGGCATTAATGGTTTACGTTACGACCGCGATACTCTGAACTGGCCGATGATTGGCGAACAGCTCACTAAACGCGATCGTTATGCCCATGTAGTGCGCAACACCAAAGAGACGCAGATTGACGTTCAGGTGTGGCTGGATCGCGAGGGTGGCAGCAAGATTAACACCGGCGTTGGCTTCTTTGATCACATGCTGGATCAGATTGCTACCCACGGCGGCTTCCGTATGGAAATCAACGTTAAAGGCGACCTCTATATCGACGATCACCACACTGTCGAAGATACCGGTCTGGCGCTGGGCGAAGCGTTAAAAATAGCTCTTGGCGACAAACGCGGTATTTGCCGCTTCGGTTTTGTGCTGCCGATGGACGAATGCCTTGCCCGCTGCGCGCTGGATATCTCTGGTCGCCCGCACCTGGAATATAAAGCCGAGTTTACCTACCAGCGCGTGGGCGATCTCAGCACCGAGATGATCGAGCACTTCTTCCGTTCGCTTTCATACACCATGGGCGTGACCCTGCACCTGAAAACCAAAGGTAAAAACGATCACCACCGTGTAGAGAGCCTGTTCAAAGCTTTTGGTCGCACCCTGCGCCAAGCTATCCGCGTGGAAGGCGACACCCTGCCCTCGTCTAAAGGAGTGCTGTAATGAACGTGGTGATCCTTGATACCGGCTGCGCCAATTTGAACTCGGTGAAGTCTGCCATTGCGCGTCACGGTTATGAACCCAAAGTTAGCCGTGACCCGGACGTCGTGTTGCTGGCCGATAAACTGTTTTTACCCGGCGTTGGCACCGCGCAAGCGGCGATGGACCAGGTGCGTGAGCGCGAGTTGTTTGATCTCATCAAAGCCTGTACCCAACCGGTGCTGGGCATCTGCTTAGGGATGCAACTGCTGGGGCGGCGCAGCGAAGAGAGCAACGGTGTCGATTTGCTGGGCATCATCGACGAAGACGTGCCGAAAATGACCGACTTTGGTTTGCCGCTGCCGCATATGGGCTGGAATCGTGTTTACCCGCAGGCAGGCAACCGCCTGTTTCAGGGGATTGAAGACGGTGCGTACTTTTACTTTGTTCACAGCTACGCAATGCCAGTCAATCCGTGGACCATCGCCCAGTGTAACTACGGCGAACCGTTCACCGCGGCGGTACAAAAAGATAACTTCTACGGCGTGCAGTTCCACCCGGAGCGTTCTGGTGCCGCTGGCGCTAAGTTGCTGAAAAATTTCCTGGAGATGTGATGATTATTCCGGCATTAGATTTAATCGACGGCACCGTGGTGCGTCTCCATCAGGGCGATTACGGCAAACAGCGCGATTACGGTAACGACCCGCTGCCGCGCTTACAGAATTACGCCGCACAAGGTGCCGAAGTACTGCACCTGGTGGATCTGACCGGGGCAAAAGATCCGGCTAAACGTCAAATCCCGCTGATTAAAACCCTGGTCGCGGGTGTTAACGTCCCGGTGCAGGTTGGCGGCGGCGTGCGTAGCGAAGAAGACGTGGCGGCGTTACTGGAAGCAGGCGTTGCGCGTGTGGTGGTTGGCTCCACCGCGGTGAAATCACCAGAAATGGTGAAAGGCTGGTTTGAACGCTTCGGTGCCGATGCCTTAGTGCTGGCGCTGGATGTCCGTATTGACGAGCAAGGCAACAAGCAGGTGGCAGTCAGCGGTTGGCAAGAAAACTCGGGCGTTTCGCTGGAACAACTGGTGGAAACCTATCTGCCCGTCGGACTGAAACATGTGCTGTGTACCGATATCTCGCGCGACGGCACGCTGGCAGGTTCTAACGTCTCTTTATATGAAGAAGTTTGCGCCAGATATCCGCAGGTGGCATTTCAGTCCTCTGGCGGAATTGGTGACATTGATGATGTAGCGGCCCTGCGTGGTACTGGCGTGCGCGGCGTAATAGTTGGTCGTGCATTACTGGAGGGTAAATTCACCGTGAAGGAGGCCATCACATGCTGGCAAAACGCATAATTCCGTGTCTCGACGTTCGTGATGGTCAGGTGGTGAAAGGCGTACAGTTTCGCAACCATGAAATCATTGGCGATATTGTACCGCTGGCAAAACGCTACGCCGAAGAAGGCGCTGATGAACTGGTGTTCTACGATATCACCGCTTCCAGCGATGGACGCGTGGTAGATAAAAGCTGGGTATCGCGCGTTGCGGAAGTGATCGACATCCCGTTCTGTGTGGCGGGTGGGATTAAGTCTCTGGATGATGCCGCCAAAATTCTTTCTTTTGGCGCGGATAAAATTTCCATTAACTCCCCTGCGCTGGCGGACCCGACGTTAATCACTCGCCTGGCCGATCGCTTTGGCGTGCAGTGTATTGTGGTCGGTATTGATACCTGGTACGACGCCGAAACCGGTAAATATCATGTGAATCAATATACCGGCGATGAAAGTCGCACCCGCGTCACTCAGTGGGAAACACTCGACTGGGTACAGGAAGTGCAAAAACGTGGAGCCGGAGAAATCGTCCTCAACATGATGAATCAGGATGGCGTGCGTAACGGTTACGACCTCGAACAACTGAAAAAAGTGCGTGAAGTTTGCCACGTCCCGCTGATTGCCTCCGGTGGCGCAGGCACAATGGAACACTTCCTCGAAGCCTTCCGCGATGCCGACGTTGACGGCGCGCTGGCAGCTTCTGTATTCCACAAACAAATAATCAATATTGGTGAATTAAAAGCGTACCTGGCAACACAGGGCGTGGAGATCAGGATATGTTAACAGAACAACAACGTCGCGAACTGGACTGGGAAAAAACCGACGGACTGCTGCCGGTGATTGTGCAACACGCGGTATCCGGCGAAGTGTTAATGCTGGGCTATATGAACCCGGAAGCCTTAGACAAAACCATCGAAAGTGGCAAAGTCACCTTCTTCTCGCGCACTAAACAGCGACTGTGGACCAAAGGCGAAACGTCGGGCAATTTCCTCAACGTAGTAAATATTACGCCGGACTGCGACAACGACACGTTACTGTTGCTGGCGAATCCCATCGGCCCGACCTGCCACAAAGGCACCAGCAGCTGCTTCGGCGACACCGCTCACCAGTGGCTGTTCCTTTATCAACTGGAACAACTGCTCGCCGAACGCAAATCTGCCGACCCGGAAACCTCTTACACTGCCAAACTGTATGCCAGCGGCACCAAACGCATTGCGCAGAAAGTGGGCGAAGAAGGCGTGGAAACCGCACTGGCCGCGACAGTACATGATCGCTTTGAGCTAACCAACGAGGCGTCTGATTTGATGTATCACCTGCTGGTGTTGTTGCAGGATCAGGATCTGGATTTAACAACGGTGATTGAGAACCTGCGTAAACGGCATCAGTGAGTTGCGTGCTGACCGGATGCGATGTTGTTGTCGCATCCGGCAAAAAAAACGGGCAAGGTGTCACCACCCTGCCCTTTTTCTTTAAAACCGAAAAGATTACTTCGCGTTGTAATTACGCAGAGCGTTACGCCCCAACACAATCCCCGCGCCAACCATGCCGCCCAGCAGCACCGCCAGAATCAAGGTAATTGCCTTTTTCGGGCTATCGCGACGAATAGGTAACGTCGGTTTCATCACATAACGGTAAGCATGAATATCAAGATCATCAACCTTTAAGTTTTCGATATCCAGCAGGTTTTGACGAGTCTGATAGTAGTTTGGCGAGAACACCAACGGACGGGTCGCCTCGTGCTTAATCATCGACTCCAGCGCTTCGCTACCCAAAAGGAATAACGTATCTTGCGTCACATCTTCAGTCTGCTGAACCTGTGGCTTTGTCACCTGCGCCTGATTCGCATACTGCAACGCTTCCTGAATTTGACGGATACGCAGATCTTTCTGTTCCTGCGCAACCACTTCCTGTGTTCTTAAAGAGTCCTGCAAGTTTTTCCGTCCCAGAGCAATGTTGTCCTTGAGATCCTTTTCTAGCTCTTGATTCACTTTATCGTCAACTTGCTGAATGTATTGGGCCAACTTCATTTGTGCGCCCTCTGCAGTTTGCCCAACATAAGAAACAGTCAATGGTAATTGCTGGTTCTTAACAGAAGGTTCGATGGTAAGTTTTTCTGGTTCTTCCTGATTATCCAGCGTTTCTGCTAATGCAGAGAAGGCAGAACTGAAGCGACCAATTAACGTCTCCTGCAAATCCGATACTTTCGGTGCAGCCTGACCATAGATAACATTCATGGCATTGTTATAGCCAGCAATTTGCCCCACATCGGGCTGAGTGATAATTGCTGTTGACGTCCATTTCTCCTTCGCTACTGCCAAATATCCAATAGCCAGGGCAATAGCCACAATGACGGAAATGATGATAGTCATCTTGCCACGCCATAGTTGGACCAGTAAATCAATCAAATCAATCTGTTCCGGGTCATGGTTTTGCCCAGAAACATTATTATTTTCTACTCTCATCATTACCCTAACTGACGGAAATTTCCAAGTCCGCATAGTTTAGCGATAATCCTCGTGAATGCTATAGGATAAATGATAAAAATAATGAATTATTGTGTAAGTAACAAAAGACAATCAGGGCGTAAATAGCCCTGATAACAAGATGTTAGTCGCTGCCAAAGAGATCGCGGGTGTATACCTTATCTGCCACATCCTTAAGCTCTTCTGCCATTCGGTTAGAGATAATGACGTCGGCTTGTTGTTTGAAGGTGGCGAGATCACGTTCCAGGCGAGAGTTGAAGAATGAGTCTTCTTTCATCACTGGCTCGTAGATGATCACTTCAACACCTTTCGCCTTGATACGTTTCATAATCCCCTGAATAGAAGACGCACGGAAGTTATCTGAACCGCTCTTCATAATCAGACGATAAATACCCACCACTTGCGGCTTGCGTGACAAAATGGCATCGGCAATAAAATCTTTACGCGTGCGGTTAGCATCGACAATTGCCGAGATCAGGTTATTCGGCACAGACTGGTAGTTCGCCAGTAACTGCTTGGTATCTTTCGGCAGACAATAACCACCATAACCAAACGACGGATTGTTGTAATGGTTGCCAATACGTGGGTCGAGACAAACGCCTTCGATTATTTGACGGGAATTCAGACCTAAACTTTCTGCATAGCTATCCAGTTCGTTAAAGTACGCCACGCGCATCGCCAGGTAGGTGTTTGCAAAAAGTTTAATCGCTTCTGCTTCAGTGGAGTCGGTAAACAGCATCGGGATATTTTGCTTAATCGCGCCTTCCTGTAACAGAGCAGCGAAACGTTCTGCGCGTTCTGAACGCTCACCGATGACAATACGTGAAGGATGGAGATTATCGTAAAGGGCTTTACCCTCACGGAGAAATTCCGGGGAGAATATAATATTTTCAGTGCGATATTTCTTATGCATCGCTGCGGTAAAACCAACGGGAACCGTTGATTTGATGACCATAACCGCATAAGGATTTATCTCAACTACGTCTTTAATTACTGATTCTACACTGGATGTATTGAAATAATTAGTTTTAGGATCATAGTCGGTTGGAGTGGCGATGATGACATAATCAGCATCCCGGTAGGCTTCATTTTTATCTAATGTGGCATTAAAGTGTATTTTATCTGATTGCAAAAACTGCTGAATTTCCTTATCAACAATAGGAGATATCCGATCATTCAGCATAGCAACGCGTGACGGTAAAATATCTAATGCCACAACCTCATGATTTTGTGCGATTAGAAGCCCGTTTGACAAGCCTACATAGCCAGTACCGGAAATGGTAATTTTCATTTCATGCTCTCAGAATTAACTTAACTGTGAATCATGATGTTTTTAGCATCCTGATAAGAGTTAAAAGTTTTAACGCTACGTTGTCAGATGGTCAACGCAACGAAAAACAATTCAGATTTTCTTTATAAGAATAGCTGATATTTATTAAGTTAATATTAAGCAGTGAAATTTAGTCTATAAGATATTTGGCAAAAAAAAAGCCCGGTGCAATATACGCCGGGCCTCAATTTTATTGTTGGTTAAATCAGATTAATCCAGCCATTCAGTATGGAACACACCTTCTTTATCAATGCGCTTATAAGTATGCGCACCGAAATAGTCACGCTGTGCCTGGATCAGGTTTGCAGGCAGAACAGCGGCACGGTAGCTGTCATAATAGGCAACCGCAGCGGCGAAGGTCGGAACCGGGATACCGTTCTGTATAGCATAAGCAACGACATCACGCAGCGCCTGCTGGTAGTCATCGGCAATTTGCTTGAAGTACGGAGCCAGCAGCAGGTTAGCGATCTGCGG
Organism: Escherichia sp. MOD1-EC5990; assembly: GCF_002965285.1. Taxonomy (NCBI): domain Bacteria; kingdom Pseudomonadati; phylum Pseudomonadota; class Gammaproteobacteria; order Enterobacterales; family Enterobacteriaceae; genus Escherichia; species Escherichia sp. MOD1-EC5990. The sequence goes on from NZ_PTRV01000010.1 coordinate 27,809, forward strand.
ATTTTCGGCGTATGCATCGGTGATTTTCTGCAGGAACTGCGCACGGATGATGCAGCCAGCACGGAAAATCTTCGCGATTTCGCCGTAGTTCAGATCCCAGTTGTACTCTTCAGACGCGGCGCGTAGCTGAGAGAAGCCCTGAGCGTAAGAAACGATTTTGCCCAGATACAGCGCACGACGAACTTTCTCGATAAACTCAGCCTTATCGCCTGCTGGCTGCGCTTTCGGGCCAGTGAGAACTTTAGACGCGGCAACGCGCTGATCTTTCAGAGAAGAGATATAACGGGCAAACACAGACTCGGTAATCAGTGACAGCGGTTCGCCGAGATCCAGCGCGCTCTGGCTGGTCCATTTACCAGTACCTTTGTTAGCCGCTTCATCCAGGATCACATCAACCAGGTAGTTACCGTCTTCATCTTTTTTAGTGAAGATGTCTTTGGTGATGTCGATCAGGTAGCTGCTTAGTTCACCGTTATTCCACTCGGTAAAGGTCTGTGCCAGTTCTTCGTTAGAGAGATTCAGGCCGCCTTTCAGGAGAGAATAGGCTTCAGCAATCAGTTGCATATCACCGTATTCAATACCGTTGTGAACCATCTTCACATAATGGCCTGCGCCATCAGCACCGATATAGGTAACGCACGGTTCGCCATCTTCAGCAACGGCGGCGATTTTGGTCAGGATCGGCGCAACCAGTTCATAGGCTTCTTTCTGCCCACCAGGCATAATGGAAGGTCCTTTCAGCGCACCTTCTTCACCGCCGGAAACACCGGTACCGATGAAGTTAAAGCCTTCTGCAGAAAGCTCACGGTTACGACGAATGGTGTCCTGGAAGAAGGTATTACCACCATCAATGATGATGTCACCTTTATCGAGGTATGGCTTGAGGGAATCAATAGCAGCATCCGTGCCTGCACCTGCTTTCACCATTAACAGGATGCGACGTGGGGTTTCAAGAGACTCGACAAACTCTTTCACCGTGTAATAAGGAACCAGTTTCTTACCCGGGTTCTCGGCAACAACTTCTTCAGTTTTTTCGCGGGAGCGGTTGAAGACGGAGACGGTATAACCACGGCTTTCGATGTTGAGCGCCAGGTTGCGCCCCATCACTGCCATACCGACGACGCCGATCTGTTGCTTGGACATTACATACTCCTGTCAGGTGTGGTCACCGCGACATACGCGGTTATGCTTGTAAAGCAGATAGTATCAAACAATTAGTAATCTATGTTAGAACTTACTCAAGCTAAGTGTTCATAAATAGAACAAACTAATTCTATTCAAAGAGGACTCATTGATTACATTTCGAATGTTTTTTTAGGACGCATCTTTTTTATCATAAAAAAGCTGCAGAGAAGTAATATGAAACTAATACACTCTACAAGCAGAATCGTCATAGCAGCACCTTTAACACCGTACTTCATTATTAAGAAATACATAGTTGGTATCGATGTCAAAATGCAAACATACGAAACATACAAACCCACTTTATAAAACCCCTGTGACTGAATTATTGCAGTTGTACCACCATTGATACATTTCACACATGCAACAATCAAGAACATCATTATCAAGAAATCATTATTAACATTAGAAATCAACACAAAATGACCCAGGTATTTTATTATAAAGAAATAAACTAATGAACTCAGCACGCCATATGCCACAATACATAACAGGAACTGAAACACCTTAGTAAAAGCATTTTTTTCTTGTAAGTTAATTCGGCAAAATCTTGCATAGGCAACTGTAGAAAATACAGAAGAAACCATAACCAGTGGATCAACCATCCTAAATATCTGGCCATATGCTGCAAGATCCCCTGGGGCAAATGTCTTGAGATAAAAATTATCTACACGGCTATAAATAATTACAACAACAGCTGTAAGACCTATACTTAATGTATATTTATATAAAGAAAGAATTGACATTAGCACATCAAAAGCTGACGTTCTAATAAACCTAAACTTGACACTAACGAATAGTTTTAGTGTAACCAGCGATACGAATAATAGTTCAACACACAGGTAATCCCATGCGTTAAATTTAACGTTTAAAAAATACTGAATAGCGAAGATCGTACACGTTGCAATAGATGCAATTGCGATCGGAAACGTGAGGGATTTATTGGAATTGAGAGATTGAAAATAGCTATTTGAGAAATTAAAAAATAAAGCAACAGGTAAGGCTAACACAATAGGAATATAGACATTATATTGATAACCATGAACAAAAGAATACAAACAAAACAGTAGTGAAACAATTACTCCAGAAAGAATTTTTTGTGCAAACGTTACATTTAATAGTTTTATTTTATCTGTAGAATCATTATATTTTTTTATAACAAACAGATCCACACCAAAATCAGTAACCACCCGAAGGACTTCGAGAAAACCAACTAAAAAAATGAACTCTCCGCCTACATCTTCTCCTAAGGAACGAGTAATCAGAATTATTGCAAGTGTTTTAAAACCGAAGTAACATATTTTATTAAATAGCGAAAAAATGCCATCGGAGAAAATTTCTTTGATCATGTCATGCCTACTGGTGAGATCCTGGTCGAAAAATAAACCACTTACTGACCATGATAAATTTTATTTTTAACAAGTAATGGAGATATAAGAACAATCGGCAATGATTTTAGAAGAAAAGCCAATGGCAAAATCAGTTCACCACGAACAGCATAAAAAAATCCAGATATCATGGAGATGGCAACAAAGTTTATTATTATCCGTTGATTATTTAGTCCCCATTTAATAAATAGCATCACCCCTGATAAATACAGTAAATAAATAATCACTCCCAAATTTAGACTCAGCAACGATGACTCTAACAATCCTGAAGATGACAACGCAATACCAGAGGATACATCACCTAAAACAATTATTGAAAAATCTTTTGCGATTTGTTGATCATCAAGAAAACCAAGACCGCTTAGCGGTAATACTTGTGTGAATACCACAGCGGGATGAAGTTGATCCCATCCTGATGATTGCATATCAAACAAATTCTGCATCCCCCCAAGAGTAGAGGATAGCGAATCTAAAACAATGCCAATATAATTCATAAAATCGATTTGGTACCCTTCACGGAAATACGATACCATCGAGAAGCATAAAAAACCCGCGATGAGAAATATTGGTTTTGAGAGCTGCTTAAATAAATTCCTTACTCTATACTCATTAGAGTACATATATAGTATAAAAATACAAATCACTGAAAAGAAAAACTTATTACGTATTCCAATAGCTAAATCAGATGCAAGTAAAACAAATGCAATAACTTTAATGTAGGTCGGTGTTTTAAAATAAAAAGTGGACAATGACATTACAACTGCAAAACCACTAATAGCACGAATAAAAAATGGAACTTGGGATAGCAATTCTTCGCTTTCAGTATAAATTGCTAAATGCCCTTCTCCTGAATTCAATATAAACATAAGATAAATTAATATTTTGCATAATTGACACAGTGCAACAATAGAAAACAAAATATAAAATAAACTAGTTAAATATCTTTTTTCTTCTTTTATGACAGTCTCTGTTGTTTGCAAGTAAAGGATGGAATTGATCAACATCCCCCAGATACAAATTATTTCAAACCCATGATTTGCGTTTTTAAAATAGTAAAGATAAATCGATGGCAAACCAATAATCAAAGAAAAAACGAATGCAAAAAGTAAGGTTAGTGATAAATAGCGAACTCTATTAATATAATAATAGAACATCAAAATAACTAATAGAGCTGTAGATATAGTGGCTAAAATATCAATATACACTTGCGATACAAATGTATCCGCCCCTCCCCACAAGAAACATGAGGATAGTGAAAGAAATACAGAAAAATATATAGCCAGATGTTTAAACTGTATTTTATTGCACAATAATGAATAATATTGCTTATGCATAGTAATTAGCTTTGCTAGTGAAGTAACTCATTTGAAAAATAAGAAACAGTTAATTTTACAATCTCTTATTCGGGATGAACGCAAATAAAAACACCAATGCTAAATATAAACAAGTTAAAAATAATCTATTACTGAGCGGTTCAATGACAAACCGCTCAAGAGTAGAAAAAAGTTTATATTTTTTTACAAAAGAGTAACTTTATGCAAAATTTCTAACACTAATTTCTCAGCTTTTATTATGTTATCTGCTTCTGCATAGCATCGCAATTCAGGTGCGTTGCCTGACGGTCGCAAATGGATTATTGAACCATCACTTAGTGTCAATCTTAACCCGTCAATTGTATCCACCGATTGTACATGAAGGTCGACAAAGCCTATTCTTTCGATAAATTCTTGAGGATTTTCTTGAGCTGACGCGATAATGCTTTTGCTTTTGCTTGTTGCAAAATTTTGAACTCTATTTGAATAGGTAAATCGTGGTGGCAACTCCGCCAAAAGTTTTGAAATAGTCACATTATTTTTTATAGCCAGTGCCAGTACCATTAAAGCAGGCAAAACAGCATCTCTTGTTGGAAGCGCTTTAATCATACCGCTGTTATAATTTACATCGCTACCTAAAAGATACCCACCGTTAGCCTCAAACCCTGCAACACTATCAAAACTATTATTCAGAGAATCAAACGCTGAAATGACGTATGGTGAACCAATTTTAGTCAGCGTTACATGATTAAACCACCCGCAGGTCTGAATAACCGTATTACAACTTACAGGTACAGCTACCGCTTCAATATTCATTGCCTTTGAGCAAAATAGTCCTAATATATCACCCCGTAACCAAACGCCATTTTCGTCAGCAACCAAAGGACGATCGCCATCACCATCGGTAGAAAAAATCATATCGAGGTCATACTCAGATGACCAGTGTAAAGCTTTTTCTTCATCTTCTTTTGATACTGCTTCAGTATCAATAGGCACAAACTCATCACTTCTACCAATACTTACAACTTCAGCACCAAGCTTACTGAATATTTCTGGATAAAGATCCCGTCCCGCACTTGAATGTTCATAAATCCCGATACGTTTACCTTTAAATATATTTGAAAAAATTGAAGTGTTTCTCTCGATATAAGTATCAGCGGCACGCTTTGAACATTGTAATTCTGGCAATACAGTTACATCAGGATATTCTTTTTCAGCATGTATAATGCTGTTCTCATTTTCTTTTGAAATTTCCCCGTCTGGACGATAGAATTTCAAACCATTTCTATCAAATGGAATATGACTTCCAGTAACCATTATTGCAGGAATCCCATCGGCAATCGCTTGATTTGCCAAAGCTGGAGTTGGAATTACACCGTAGTAAATAGGTTTAATACTACATTCCAACAATGCTGCTGCGCAAGCTTGTGCCATAGCATAGCTGCTTGGGCGATTATCTATTGCGAGCGCAACCTCTTTAAAAGAAAAATCCTTCATCATTACATCGATAAAAGCATAAGTGAATGCAGCACACACGTTGGGTGTAAAATCTTTCACTAATCCACGAGCACCACTTGTACCAAATGCAATTCCGCTATTTTTAATTACATCATTGGTAATATTCATATAATTATTTATCCTCAACACGACCATATTTATCACTTAGGCGCACAATATCATCATCACCTAGATATACACCCGACTGAATCTCAATTACTTCTAATGGTATCTTTCCTGGATTTTCCAAGGTATGAACTGTGCCAATTGGTATGAAAGTTGACTCATTTTCAGTGACGAAATAAGTGCGTTCGCCGCAAGTCACCTTTGCAGTACCAGCGACAACCACCCAATGCTCAGCTCGATGATGATGCATTTGTGTTGAGAGACATTCACCAGGCTTAACGGTAATACGTTTTACCTGATAACGGTCGCCACGTTCTACAGAATCATAACGTCCCCAAGGACGATAGACTTCGCGATGGGATATATGTTCGCTACGTTTTTGTTTTTTAAGAATTTCGACAATTTTCTTTATGTCTTGTACGTTGTCTTGCTGTGCTACCAGGAGCGCATCTTTAGTTTGAACTATAATAAGGTTATTAACTCCAACAGTGCTGATCAGTGAACCTTCAGAGTAAATGTAGTTGTTCCTGCTGTTATAGTTAATTACATCACCATGCGATACGTTTTCATGTTCATCTTTCTCTGATATTTCCCAAAGTGATGTCCATGATCCGATGTCACTCCAGTCAGCATCAAGTGGAATAACTACACAATCCTGAGTTTTTTCCATTACCGCATAATCAATTGACTCATCGGGACATTCTGCAAAGACATCAGAATTTAATCTGATAAAATCTAGATCAGTACTAGCACTGGAAAGCGACTCTTTACACGCTGCTAAAATATCAGGGCGAAATTTTTTCAATTCATCTAAATATACGCTCGCCTTGAACATGAACATACCACTATTCCACAAATAGCATTTTTGTTCGAGATAATTTTTAGCCGTTTCTAAATCAGGTTTTTCGACGAAAGAATTTACTTTAAATACGGAGTTTTTAACTTGTTCGCCCTTTTTAATATAGCCATACCCAGTTTCAGGTTTGGTCGGGACGATGCCAAAAGTCACTAACTTATTGTCAACGGACTCTTGTTCTGCAGCTAAAACAGCTGCATGGAAGGCTTCAATATCCTGAATAGCATGGTCAGCAGCAAGAACCAGCATATGATGATCGCCATGGAGTTCCAGAGCCTTTAGAGCAGCCAGCGCAACGGCGGGCGCAGTATTTCTACCTACAGGTTCTAGAATAATCTGGAAGTCATCCACACCGAACTGTCGCAATTGTTCAGCAACAATAAATCTATGCTCATTATTGCTAACAATGACAGGAGGCAAACAATTTAATCCATCAAGTCGCTTCAACGTTTCCTGGAGCAAACTATTTTCATTAGTCAATGATAAAAATTGTTTCGGGTATAACGAACGCGAAAGAGGCCATAAGCGAGTCCCAGAACCACCGGCCATAATAATTGGGATAATCATTTTATTTAACAGACTCCTTAATTTTCTGGATATATGGGCTCAATTTAGCTTCCCATGAAAAATTCTCATCGATAAACTTTTTCGCAACTAATGCTGTTTCGGTATATTTATCCAGATTTGTTATAAAATAATTTAATACACGTAAATATTCTTCTTTTGTATTGGCAACATAAATCTCCTTACCCTCCTCTGCTCCCAAGCCTTCAAAGCCTACAGTAGAAGATATACAAGGTAATCCCAACGCCATATATTCAAGTACCTTATTTTGGATACCTGCCCCTAATCTAATAGGACACACACCAATATGCCCATCAGCTGCTGCATAAGTTATGCTATCAACTTCACCTGTGACAACAACGCCAGGCTGGCTTTCTAACCAACTCTTATCTTTATCTGTAATACGTCCGATGACCTTAAATTCAAAATTACCATGCTTGTTCAGAAATGGTAAAACTTCCTTGGTGAACCATCTCACACCATCCATATTTTGCAAAGAATATAAATTACCTATAAATACAAGGGTTATCTTTTTATCTTTAGCTATTTTTCGTTCTGAAAAAGGTAAGCTAACGGCATCAACACCATTTCCACAAACTAATACATTATTCGGACGCTCTGGATATAAATAATCGGAGTCAACCTGTGATACCAAAGTAGTCAAGCTGAACTTGTTATTTATAGTTCGCTCATATCGTTCGAGTCTTTTTTGTTCAAAAGAATATACAAATGTTTTTAAACTCAATAAAGATGCTTTTTCCTTTACTCGTTTATAATTAAGTGAAATGGCATCGGTCATCTCTAAAAAATTTATATCTTTATTCTCTTTCACATAATCACCAACCCTTATCAAATGTGAAAGAGTTGCAGAATGTTCAGGTAATAACTGCTTAAGTTTATCTTCAAATTCTTTAGATTTATAATACCCAATCTGTAGGGGTGTATTTGAAAACAAAGAGAATATGACATTTAAAACAGATTTTTTCTTTGAAAGATATACTCTGTGAACACTACTAAAAACTTCACGATCATATTCATAGTTGAGCTCTTCGCGTTTATCACACAGACTCAGCAACGTAAGATCATAATGCTTAGACAGTTCTTTACAGATCTTATAGATACGTAATCGATCCCCACCAATGACAGGAAATGGGAACCGTGGAGTCAAAACTAATATCTGTTTCTTATTTATATCAATATTACTCATAAATCTTTCTCAATTCATTTTCAAATAAAATATGTTCATGCAGAGCTTTCCTTTCGACACTGGGTGAATTATCTACCAAGTATGAATAGACTTCATAATACTCAGAATAGTAAGTATAAAAGAAAATATTCGAATCCTTTTGTTCGCGGAAAGCAGAGATCCGTGTGCATATAACATTTTTGCATGTGAGTTTTGCTTCAGCTAAAGTCCTGCCATACCCCTCGGCAAGCGAATGAGCCCAAACAATTTTAGAATTACAATATAGTTTGACGACTTCCTCTAAAGAAACAAAACCAATAATTTCAATTTCTTTATCTGTATCCCGCCCATCAATTAAGTCGTTAACCTTGCTAATACCATTCCCACAACCTAATATTTTTAATGGTATTCTTTCTTCCCTTGGGATTGAAAAATAATAGTCCAGAGCTGTGCCTAGATCCTTATTATCCCCTAAACCTGAAACTAGAAGTAAATATCCAAGATCTTTTATTTCGGTAACATTAGCAATTTTCTCAAATGAGAAAAATGGATTTGGGAGCAGGATAGATTCTATACGCTTAAATAGCGATATTCTCTTAGATACTCGCTGAGTGCTTTGAGAAATAAATATTACTTTCTTTGCTAAAAAAGATGAAAAATAAATACAGACTTTCACATAAATGGCAGCAAGGTTTCGTTTATTTTTCTTAAGACTAATGAAGTCATGAATTATAACAATTGCCTTACCTAATAACAAGTCAATGATGGAACTACTATTATAGGGATATATATTATACTTAGTTCTATAAAATATACCCATAATTGGTATTAAAAGCTGCTCTACTATTATAAAAAGAACATTCAGAAACCATGAAGGCAGCTTATGGAATGCTTTTGGACATGCAACATAAATAACCTGAACATTATTGTCTCTTAACTTTTGCACAAGTTCAGAAGTATAGATCGGTATTCCTCTTTTCAAAATACCATCAAAAAAATTATTTACAATTACTTTCATGTTTGCTCTTAAGTTTATTTCAGATATTATCAATAGTATAAAGATAGTCAGGATTATTATTTCTTATTTTGAGAACGCATCATATAAACACAATCTTACCACGCTACCGCCCCTGGCTTAACAGCTACCAGTGCACTAGCAAAATGCCAAAGATGTACTCCGCCCCGCTAGCTATCGCAAAGCTATCTTAAATTCAAACGCCAATTGTCTTACCAAATGCTGTCAGAAACAAGGATAAATCCAACAAAAAATAGATTAAACTTAGTAGGTTAACTCGTTGTTATTCTTTGTTTTAAAAAGAAAAACGACAGTAACATTCCTTTGTTTAAAGCATAGACGCCGGGATGTTAGCTGCCGCTATTTATCTAAATTATTGTTACATTGGCTTGGATCTATTCCCCGAGCAACTTCTCAATGCTCTTACGGAACTTTGGCCCTTCTTTCAGGTTGCGTAGTCCATACTTCACAAATGCCTGCATATAACCCATTTTTTTACCGCAGTCGTAGCTGTCACCAGTCATCAGCATGGCATCAACGGACTGTTTTTTCGCCAGTTCAGCAATGGCATCAGTCAGTTGAATACGTCCCCATGCGCCAGGTTGAGTTCGTTCAAGTTCCGGCCAAATATCGGCAGAAAGCACATAGCGACCTACGGCCATGATGTCTGAGTCCAGCGTCTGTGGCTGATCCGGTTTTTCGATAAATTCAACAATGCGGCTGACTTTACCTTCGCGGTCCAGCGGCTCTTTGGTCTGGATGACGGAGTATTCAGAGAGGTCACCCGGCATACGTTTTGCCAGCACCTGGCTGCGGCCCGTTTCGTTGAAGCGCGCAATCATGGCAGCAAGGTTGTAGCGCAGCGGGTCGGCACTGGCGTCGTCGATCACAACGTCCGGCAATACCACAACAAATGGGTTGTCACCAATGGCGGGTCGTGCACACAAAATGGAGTGGCCTAAACCTAAAGGTTCGCCCTGACGCACGTTCATAATGGTCACGCCCGGCGGACAGATAGACTGCACTTCCGCCAGCAGTTGACGCTTCACGCGCTGTTCAAGGAGAGATTCTAATTCATAAGAGGTGTCGAAGTGGTTTTCGACCGCGTTCTTGGACGCGTGAGTTACCAGGAGGATTTCTTTGATCCCTGCAGCCACAATCTCGTCAACAATGTACTGAATCATTGGCTTGTCGACGATCGGTAGCATCTCTTTGGGAATCGCCTTAGTGGCAGGCAACATATGCATCCCAAGACCCGCTACAGGAATAACTGCTTTTAAATTCGTCATTATTTCATCCACCTGTAAAATGGTTGCTGAATTATAGCTTGTTCGATTTTTTTCGCCAGCATCAATTACCCTGAATTGATTACTGAATTACTTGTGATGTTACGCCGCTTCGTTGTGGATTGCAGTAGCATTGTTCCTAAGTATGGCTCCATTTTTCCAGGAATGGTCGCAAATCTACTCCCTCCGTTCCGGCAATCTAAAGTTAATCTTTTCCACATTAACAATATGGTGATTAATCCTGTCGATATCGACGGAGCTTTGCCCTCTTTCATTCACCGCATGAACATTTGCAAGAGACAGCAGTGTTTCTTTTTTCGCCATAAACACGCCACGAACGTCTTTGCGCATGTCGAAGTTCATGCTCAATGCAGGTCCAACAGAGGATTCCTGCATCACCTTGATATTGCGCATAAAAAGGTGTTGCGGTTTATTGTGAAGCTCCAGCGAGGCACGCTTCATCTCAATGTTAGTCAGTGCCACAAAGGAGACGGCATTCCCGGCGGAGATTTGGATGCCGCGCAATTTGTAAGCAAGGTGGGTATTATCCAGTTGAATATTATTCACTCGGAAATTCTGCGGTATCGAGAGATATTTGCCTTTAATTACCCCATAACCGATTAACATCCCGGCGCTATTAATCATTTCAATATTATCAATCACGAAATTGTCACAACCGTAAATAGCAACTGTCGCGTTATCAATGCCTGCTTTCTTACTGAAATCCGGCGTGATATTGCGGGCTTTGATATTACGAATAACAAAATGTTTACCATTTTCAACATGGATCAGTTGCCGACAATCTGATCCCGTGATATTCGCAACGACAAAGTTTTTCACTGCCTGGTTTTCCGGATAATTATTATCGTAGGTACTTCCCGCAAGGCCTATGCCGATGCCCCAGTTGATTTTGCCGTTGGTACAGTTAATGCGCTCAATGAGATGGTCGGATATCAAAATATCACTGTCGTTAATCGCCACGTTCCATTCAATAGCGTCGCCCTGTAAGTCGCTGAACTTACAGTTGGTGATGTTGGCACCAATAATCTGATTATGAAATCCCTGCCGTAAGATAGCGTAGTTAGCATGGCTAACGGTGAGGTTATCGATGGTCAGGTTGCGCATGACGCGTTTGTTTTTGCCGCCAATATAAATCTGCGTTACCGGGCCAAAGCCGCTCATGGCCAGCCCTTTAATGGTGCAGTCAGAGCCGCGCACATCCAGGGTGATGTTATGCATACTGCCGCCCTTCTCCCCTGTCACCTGGCTGCCGTCCTGTAAGACAAATCGCCCTCTGCCGTTGCCGCGCAGGCTTCCCAGGATGTGTAACGTTTTGCCAGGGGGGATGAAGATGCCGGTGTTGATATTGTCGCAAACCAATCCGCCAGGCACGACGACCGTTTGCCCTTCGCTGAAGGCTTGTTTAAATGAAGCGATCCAGTCATGTGGATTGTAGTCGTTAATGTTAACGCTTTGTTGAGCGGGAATTGCACGGGCGAAAGGGGTATGGAGGAAGGCAAGCACCGAGCTTGCCGTCAGGAAGGTGCGTCGGGAGAGTTTTTTAAATGGCATGCGTTCTCCTCTATAAAGCCTGCAACAAGCTGGCGAGTTCTCGGTTAATCACCTGCTGGTTAAAATCGTGTTCGACTTTTTCGCGCGCACGTTTGACAACCGTAGTAAGTTCGTCGGTGTCCAGTTGGCTAAACGCCGCCAGTCGTTGCGCCAGTGCGCGAGCATCGTTCTCAGGCACCAGCCAGCCGGATTTATCGGCCTCCACCAGTTCCGGTATTCCGCTATGCAGAGTAGAAACCACCGGAATGCCGACCGCCATCGCTTCCATCAGCGCCACCGGAATGCCTTCCATATCGCCGTCAGCACCCGTTACCGATGGCAACAGAAAGACATCCGCGTCGTCGAGCATCGCCTTCACTTCGTGGCTCGGTTTAAAGCCCGGCATCTCTACCACATCTTCCAGTTGATATTGTTCGATGAGGGTGCGCAGGCGTCGTTCCCACGGGCCAATGCCGAGGATGCGATAGCGAAATGCCACGCCCTGCTCTTTCAACTGACGGCAGGCTTCGATCGCCACATGCAGGCCTTTTTTCTCGGTTAAGCGTGCGACGGAAATGATTTCCAGCGGTGTTGCGGGCGCTTTCACCGGACGCGGGCTAAAGCGCGTCATGTCTACACCCATGCGCGATACGGCAATTTTTTCCCTCGGGCAGCCCATTTTTTGCAGCCTTCCGGCCCACAGATCGCTAATCGGTAACATCAGGTCGCCACGGCGAAACAGTTGTTGATATTCGGGAGTGTAATGGTTGAGCACTTCCCGACTGGAGATATCAATACCGTGGAAGATAGTGGCGATTTTGCCGCGAATGACACCCAGTTCCCGTAGTTTTGCTGCGGTTACCCCCGCTGGGCCAAAATGTGCGATAAACACATCAGCATGAAACGGTGTTGCGACCTGGCCGCAAATGGCAGACAAAATCAGGTTCCGCGACTCAGCACCATAGCGTTTGAGGTTGAGCGCCTGCCAGGTATTTTTACGATGAATGCCGCGTAAGGTCTGGCTGGCGCGGTGGCGCAGTTTCGCCACTTTGCCTTGTGGTTCGTCCTGTAACCAGCGAGTTCTGGCGGCAAGGGTATATTTCGTCCATGCCGCGTGGGTGTTTTGCGTATCGCCTTTTTGCAGCGCGACAATCTCCACCTCAAAGCCCATATCAATAAACGCAGTGATTTGGTTGAGAACGAAGGTTTCCGACGACAGCGGAAATTTCAGTAAAAAGAAGCCGACCTTCATTTCGCCTCCCCGATGCGCTCAAGCACAGATTGCACCATCTGCATTCCTGCCTGGCGCTCGCGACTGACGGCTTCGTTAAGTCGTGTATTCAGCTCCGGAAGCTGGCCTAAGGTATCCGCAACCATCGCTTGCAGGCTGCCGTCCAGTAAATGGCGAATATCAATCGCCATCTCTTGCAGCCCCAGCTGCTGCATAATCCCGGCGGATTTATGTTCGTAGTTGATGGCAATTGCCGGAGTGGAGAAATTCATCGAGATAATGGCAGAGTGCAGGCGCGTACCGACGGTGAGTTCACAGGTACCGAGGATTTTGCCCATTTCCAGATCGTTGAGTTCATCCATCACCACGTGATAACGGGCAGGATCGCTGATGTGCTGACGCAGGTTGAGCGCCACCATGCGGTCGTCTTTGTTATAGCTGTCGATGCCCGTACAGGTGGAGAGCGCAATCACCTGATACCCTTCATCGAGAATGCGATTGACCACCCCGGCAAAGGCTTTTTCATACGCTTGTTGAGTGGTACCGAGACGTTTGTCGAACGGTGCCAGTTCGCGCAGGGTAATGGCCACCGTTTTCTGCTGTGCGGCTACGTCCAGCCAGTGTTGAACAGCATAGCTGGCGGTGAAGTCTTCGGTGTGGTGATCGACCAGCCACGCGGTATCGACGCCATGTTCAACTTTTGCGGTAGTGATATTGCTGCGTTTCATTAGATCCAGGCTGACCGATTCGCGCAGGATCAGCGCGTCGCAGTGCCCGAATACGTAGTTTGCCAGTTGGTTAAATTGCTCATCCTGGAACGGGCCGACGCTGTGACCAATCATAAACAGCGGCTTTTTCGCCATGAAAGTGCAAAGCGCGTGTTCAAACTGCGGCACGCCGTAGAGATCAACAAAAAACGAACCGCCGACCTGGATAATGGCATCGTAACCTGACAGCAGGCGCACAAAGTCGGTGAATCCCTGGGCGATGGCGATATTACGCAGCTTGCCAGTATCGGTAACGCGTGAGAGCAGTACCTGGTGTTGATAGCGGCGACGGAGGACTTTTTTTACGCGCCCGACAACACCCGCCGCGCTGTTGTGTTGTTTCATTTGCAGGAACAGCGGATCGCCCATTACCGGACGGTTGAGCAGCCAGGAAGAACTGACCGGATACCGGCTCATTACGTCCACTTCGGCGTGTGGATTGAGGATATTGATGGCATCAAGTAAGCCGCGCAAGATGGCACTGTCGCCGCGATTGCCGCAAGTGTGGTTGCCCAGAATCAGTAATTTCATTTTTTCCTCATAAATTTGATGCCAGGTGAGGCTGTGTTTGTTGTGTTCGTTGCCGGAACCGAAAACAACTATTCACCCCGCCCGTAAAAGCATTTTCATTTTTTCGCTGCGACAAAACTGACGCTTCACTTCCACCACCAGCGGATGGCGCGACAACACGATCATCACCACAAACGCCAGCACGCCTGCGATAATTTGCACCGCCAGCAGCATCCCCAGCACCAGTTGCCCTTTCAGCACAATGCCCAGCGCATAACTAACCACCAGCGTCGGCAGCGAGAGATAAAACGGCAGCCATAAACTCAGGATGTACTGGCGATAACTGGAACCGAGCACCGGTTTAATCATCACGAAATAACTCAGAATGGTGTTGATAATCTGCACCAGCAGGAAACCAAGCGTGACGCCGATTGCACCCGCCATCTGCCCGCCAATAACAATCGCCGGAATAAACAGAAAGGTTTTGAATACATTGAATTTAAAGCTGATATCCACCCGCGCTTTCGCCATCAGCAGCGAACCAATCGGGTTACCCACCGAACGCAGCAGACCCACCACACACAGCAATTGCAGCACCGGAATAATGCTGTTCCACTTCTCACCAAAGACCAGCGGTACAAAGTTATTCGACACCACCATCAGCCCCAGCAGCGCCGGAAAATTGATAATCCCCACCACCGACAGCAGCTTGTAGAAGTTAACGCGCAGCTTTTCGGTGTCGTCCTGAATTTTGGCAAACGCCGGAAACAACACGCGGGTGATGATCGGGTTCAGTTTCATCGGCGGCACAACGGCCACGTTGTACGCCAGGTTGTACCCCCCTGCTACGCCCGCACCGAGAATACGCGCCAGCACCAGCGTTGAAAGGTTGGAGTTGAGATAGTTGATGATGCTGTCCGCCGTCAGCCAGGCACCAAAGCGTAAGTTCGGTGCCACCGACGCCAGCGAGAAATGTAGACCGGGGCGATAAATTTTGCGGCCAAAGTAGCCAAACAGCAGCGTTCTCACCGCACTATTGACCAGATAACCGAGGATCGCGGTCATCGCCAGCGGCCAGAAATGGGCGCTAACCACCGTAAAAGTAAAGCCCGCCAGCACCGCGCTGGTTTCGATCATGCCGATTTTGTTGAACTCCAGCTCCTTTTGCATCAACGCGCGGAACTGTTGCCCGTGGGGGATCACCACAAACGCCAGCGACAATGTTTTAATCAACGGTGCCAGGTCCGGGTTATTCAGCACGTCGCCAATGGCATCACTCAACAAAAACACCGCCACACACACCACAAGCCCCAGCCCGACGTTCAGCCAGTACAGCGTGGTGAGTTCAAGATGGCTGATTTCTTTTCGCTGAATAATCGAGTTAGCGATACCGAAGTCAGAAAGCGTATCTGCCAGCGCGATAATCACCAGCGAAACGGTAAGCAAACCGAACTGGTGGTTGTCGATAATCCGCGCCAGCACGGTCATCTGCACCAGCCCGAGGCCGATGATGATTACTGTGGCAATCGCCGACCACTTCGCGCCGCTGATGGTTTTTTCACGTAAGCTCATATCAATATGCCGCTTTGTTAACGAAGCCTTTGAATACCGTCAGGAAAACGATTTTGATATCGAACCAGACGCTCCATTCGCGGATGTACTCAAGGTCGAACTCGACGCGTTTTTCCATTTTCTCGAGCGTGTCGGTTTCGCCGCGCCAGCCGTTAATCTGCGCCCAACCGGTAATGCCCGGTTTCACTTTGTGGCGCAGCATGTAGCCTTCAATGAGCTGGCGATATTGTTCGTTATGCGCCACCGCGTGCGGACGTGGCCCCACAATCGACATCCCCCCGGTCAGCACATTGATAAACTGCGGCAATTCATCCAGCGAGGTGCGGCGCAGAAAGTTCCCCACTTTGGTGACGCGCGGATCGTTCTGCGTCGCCTGGGTCACTACTTTGTCGTTCTCCATCACTTTCATGGAACGGAACTTCCACACTTTGATCGGCTTGCCATCCATGCCGTAGCGAGTCTGGCGGAAAATAACCGGCCCTGGTGAACTGAATTTCACCGCCAGCGCAATACAGCACAGCACCGGGGAGATCAGCAGCAAGATCAGCGTTGCCAGCACAATGTCTTCCGCACGTTTTATCAGGCGGTTAACCCCGGAAAGTGGCGTGTCGTACAGCGGCACCACCGGAACGCCGTTCATCTCTTCGAGGCGTGAATGGAGAATGTTGAAGGTAAAGACGTCGGGGATCAGCAGCACCGAACAGGTGGTGTCCGCCAGTTGATGGACCAGTTTTTTCACTCGTGCGCCGTCGCACATTTGCATCGCGATATAGACGTTGTGAATCTTGCCCGCTTTTGCATCCTCGACCAGCTGTTGCAGATTGCCCGCCCAGTCGTTAGAAACGCCGCCCGGTTTTGGGTCGTGGTAAACGCCCACCACTTCAAACCCTAACCACGGCTGATTACGGAAGCTCTCCATCAGCATTTGCCCGGCAGCTAAATCCCCCGCCACGGCAACCATACGCTTGTTATAGCCATGATTACGCAACCAGCCCGCACCAATGCGAATACACGAACGACACGCCACCAACCCGATGCTGGTCAGCCCATACCACGCCAGCCAGATTTTCAGTTGCGTGTCGAAATCATTGTTGAACGCCACCAGTCCGGCGCTAAAAATCACGCTTAAGGTCCAGTTTTGCAGCAGCAGGGCAAATTCTGTCGTTGCCCGAACACCTCGCCATGAGCGATAAAAATCGGTGATGCCGCCCAACATCTGGAACACCACCAGCGTAATCAGCGCCACCAACAGGTGCATGTAGAGGAATGACAGTCCGCTGACTTCGCAAACCAGCCATAGCCCGGCAAACATGATGGTGATATCTGAAAAGCGTTGCACCATAGAGATTAACGATGCATTGGTTTTCGCTCGCTCGCGCTTTTTTAGATTTGTCATCGTTGTTCCTGTTATTAGCCCCTTACCCGCAATGGGGTAAGGGAAGATCCGACATTACTCGTTCAGCAACGTCAGCAGAGTTCGCGTTCGCGCTTCCATCAGCGGCACATCACCGCGCGATTCCACATTCAGGCGTACCACCGGTTCGGTGTTGGAGGAGCGCAGGTTAAAGCGCCAGTCGGCAAAGGTCATGCTGATACCATCGGTGCGATCCACCGCCAGCGCCTCGCGGCTAAAATGCTGTTCGACGCGATTAATCGCCTCACCGGGGTGCGCCAGTTTGCTGTTGATCTCACCGCTTGCCGGGAATGCCGCCATGCGGTCGCGCACCAGTTCGCCCAGCGTTTTCCCTTTCATGCACACCAGTTCGGCGACCAGCAGCCACGGGATCATGCCGCTGTCGCAGTAAGCGAAATCACGGAAGTAATGGTGGGCGCTCATTTCGCCACCATAGATGGCGTCTTCCTTGCGCATACGTTCTTTAATAAAGGCGTGTCCGGTTTTTGACATCACCGGGGTGCCGCCTGCGGCAGTCACTACATCAACGGTGTTCCAGGAAAGACGTGGATCGTGGATGATCTTCGCGCCGGGATTTTTTTCGAGGAACGCTTCTGCCAGCAGGCCGACAATGTAGTAGCCCTCGATAAACTGTCCTTTTTCGTCAAACAGGAAACAGCGGTCAAAATCGCCATCAAAGGCAATACCCATATCCGCGCCGTGTTTAATGACCGCATTGCGGGTATCGTCGCGGCATTCCGGCAGCAATGGATTAGGAATACCGTTGGGGAAATTGCCGTCCGGCGTGTTGTGTACTTTGATCAATTCCACGGGTGCGCCGAGGGCTTTAAAGCGGGCTTCGATGGCGTCCACCACCGGACCCGCCGCACCGTTCCCGGAGTTGATCACCAGCTTGAGCGGCGTAAGGTTTTTGACGTTGATATAACCGAACAGATGATCAACGTAAGCGTCGCGCAGGTTGATTTGCTGATAGCGACCGCGTTTGGTTTCATCGACGGGAGGAAAATCGTTGGCTTCTGCCAGACGCTGGACGTCGCGCAGTCCGGTATCACCGCTGATCGGGCGAGCCCCTTCGCGCACCAGTTTCATGCCGTTGTAATCCATCGGATTATGGCTGGCGGTAACTTCGATGCCGCCATCCACGCCGAGATGGAACGTGGCGAAATAGATCTCTTCGGTGCCGGACATGCCGATATCCAGCACGTCAACGCCCGCATCCTGTAACCCTTTTGCCAGCGCCAGTTTTAAGGTTTCGCTGGTGAGACGGACGTCACCGCCTAACACAATGGTTTTCGGTTTGAGAAATTCGCCATAAGCACGCCCAATACGCCAGGCGATATCTTCATTCAGTTCTTCGCCTAATTTTCCGCGAATATCATAGGCTTTAAAGCAGGTTAATTTTTTCATATCGTTACCCTTTTTCAGGCAATAATTGGCCCTGACCGAAACGGCCAATTTTGTTTTTGTCGTTATTTACCGGAGATTTATTCCGGTTGATTATTCAACTACTACACCCGTCCGTAGCGATCCGCGAAGCGCACCACATCATCCTCTTCGAGATAAGAGCCGGAGCGCACTTCAATTAAATCGAGGGGAATTTTCCCGGGGTTTTCCAGGCAGTGTTTTGCCCCCAGCGGAATATAAATGGACTCGTTTTCACCAAGCAGTTTGATATCACCGTCAATGGTGACTTTTGCCGTTCCCGCGACCACTACCCAATGTTCCGCGCGGTGATGGTGCATCTGTACCGACAAGCCCTCGCCCGGTTTCACGGTGATGCGTTTCACCTGGTAGCGGTCGCCCGCGTCGATAGAGTCATATTTGCCCCACGGGCGATACACTTCGCGATGCACCCGATGCTCATGGCGACCATCGGCTTTGATCTGCTCGACCACTTTTTTCACATCCTGCACCGCGTTACGGTCGGCAATCAGCACCGCGTCTTTGGTCTGCACCACTACCAGATCTTTTACCCCGACGGTGGTGACCAGGCCAGATTCGGCATACACGTAGCTGTTTTCGGTTTTGTGATTAATCACATCGCCGTGGCAAACGTTGCCTTCCGCGGTGTGGGCGCTGATCTCCCATAAAGAGGACCAGGAACCGACATCGCTCCAGCCCGCATCCATCGGCACCACAACGGCATCTGCCGTACGTTCCATGACCGCGTAATCCACCGACTCTTCCGGGCAGGCGAGAAACGCTTCTTCATCCACGCGAATAAAATCGAGATCCGGATCGACGGCGCTCATCGCTTTTTCGCAGGCGTCGAGAATATCCGGGCGATATTTTTTCAGTTCTTCGAGATAACGTCCGGCGCGGAACAGGAACATGCCGCTGTTCCAGTAATATTCGCCGCTTGCCACATAGGCCTGAGCGGTTTCCAGATTCGGTTTTTCGACAAACTGCGCCACTTCAAAGGCCACCGTATCCTGCTCACCCGCCGACACTTCACCGCGACGAATATAGCCATATCCGGTTTCAGGTAGATCCGGCACAATGCCGAAGGTCACCAGCTTGCCCGCTTCGGCATACGGCATGGCATTACGCACGGCGGCGCGGAACGCGTCTTCGTCGGCAATCACATGATCTGCCGCCAGGACCAACATTAACGGATCGCTGTCCGGGCTATGACGTTCTGCCGCCAGCGCCGCCAACGCAATGGCAGGTGCAGTGTTACGCCCTGCCGGTTCGAGAATAATGTTCTCGGTGAGTTTGTTCAGTTGACGCAGCTGTTCCGCGACAATAAAGCGGTGCTGCTCATTGCAAATCACCACCGGGCTTTCGCACTCCACGCCGTTCAGGCGGCAGATGGTGGTTTGCAGCATGGTAAGATCGCCTTTCAGGCATAAAAACTGCTTGGGATAAAGTACGCGGGAAAGCGGCCATAAGCGGCTACCGGAGCCACCTGCCATCACAACTGGATAGAGTTTCGACTGCGACATAATTATCCCCGAATATCATGTATAAATTGACGTAACACGTTCTCTTTATCGAGCGTGCGTTCGGCATATTCACGTGCCACCGTGTTGTGTTTGGGCAGCAGGAGCGCCTGACGAATCCCCTCCACCAGCGCCTCGACCGATTCCGGTTCTACGCAAACCGCAATGCCCGGAAAGGTTTCGCAAAGCTGCCACAGTTCTGTGTGGGCTTCTGCGGTAATCACCGCGTTACCGCCTACCGCCAGAATATTGGTCAGTTTCGACGGCAATACGGCATCTGCCGCACCGCGTTTTTGCACCACCAGATGGCAATCGCCCATCTTCAGCAGTGCGGGTAAAGCGTCATACGATTGCAGCGGGAAAAATTGCATATTGCGCAGTCCGCGCTGCTGCGCCATTTTTTCCAGCCGCGCTTTGCCGCCGCCCTGCCCGACAATGGCAAAAATCAGCGGTTCATCGCGCAGGCGATCGGCAGCTTCAATAACGTTTTCCAGCCCCTGCTTTTCACCAATATTGCCGGAGTAAAGAATGATTTTTTTGTTATCCGGCAGGCCAAGTTGGTTACGAAGGGCAGCAACATCGGCGTCTGCGACATGCTGAAAACGAGCAATTTCCGACCAGTTGGGGAAGAAGATGACGTTTTCCGCCGCCACACCTTTTTCGACAGCTTTATTCATCATCGAACGCGAAATCGTGGAGACGTTATCGACGTTATGCAGTCCGCTACGTTCGAAGGCTGTCGCCAGCTGTGCCACTTTGCCGGCTTTACCTTTTCCGGCAAGGCCCAGCCCCAGCATGGCATCCACTTCGTAATCCTGAATATGCAGCACAGTACGCGCACCAGAGAGTTTCGCCAGCAGGCGCATTCCCGGCGTGCAAAACAGCGTTGGTACTACGCCGATAATGCGATCCGGCTTCCAGCGACGTTGCGCCATCAACGGGAAAAAACTGCTGACGGCAAAACTGCCGAGATGCAACAGGCGTTTCAGGGTGCTCGGCTGTTTTGGCACATACAGCGGGCAGCGCCACACCGTAGCGGCCCCCTCTTCTCGTTTGTACCGCCAGGCGGAATATTTCTCGCCCACCTGCCACTGCGGGTAGTAAGGCGGTGCGGTAATTACCCGCACCTCATGACCTTGTGCTGCCAGCCATTCCACCATCTCGCCGGTATATTTGCCGATGCCGGTTAACTCCGGCGAGTAGTTAATGCCGTAGACCAGTATTTTCATAATCCGGGTACTCCGGCACGCTTCTCAGCGAGAAAATAGGCGCGGCTGTTAGCGTGAACATTGTCACTGGCGAGCAACGCGTCCGGCGTCAGCCAGCGGTAATCGTCATGTTGCTCATCCGGCAGTAACAGCTCTTCTTCCGCTACTCTGATGCGAAAACCGAGCACCACATAGTGCGTGGTAAAATCCGAGCCGGAGAAGTTATCGTCATAAAAGTGCTGCCAGACACCGTAAAACTGACCCGCTGTTATCGGCAGACGCAGCCCCAGTTCCGCCATCGTCAGCCGCTCAAATGCGGCTTCCAGCGTTTCGTCCTTCTGCACGCGCCCTCCCGGCACAAACCAGTAACCCTGCGCCGGGCGGTTGGTTCTTTTGCCAAGCAGAAACTCGCCGCGACTGTTCTCGACAATAAAGTCGAGAGAGACAAGCGGTGTGGAGCGCACTACCGTGGCAAAGTCTTCCTGACGTAAAAACATCATTACCCCCGAAAGCGGTCTTGATTCTCAAGGAACCACTGGTAAGTGCTGGCAAGCCCCGCTTCCAGTGAGATTTCGTGATACCAGCCAAGCTGATGCAGGCGCGTCACATCCAGCAGTTTGCGCGGTGTGCCATCCGGTTTACTGGCATCAAAAACCACCCGGCCTTTGTAACCCACCACTTTGGCGATGGTTTGCGCCAGCTCGCGGATAGTGCAGTCAACGCCCGTGCCGACGTTAATGTGCGACAGCATCGGCTGGGTGTTTTCCAGCCAGACTTCGTGCGCCAGCTCCATGACATGAATGCTTGCCGCCGCCATATCATCGACGTGCAGAAATTCGCGCATCGGCGTACCGCTGCCCCACACCACCACGTCCGGTGCATTCTGTGCCGTCGCCTCGTGGAAGCGGCGCAGCAATGCGGGGATCACATGCGAATTACTTGGATGGAAGTTGTCGTGCGGCCCGTACAGGTTGGTCGGCATGACAGAGCGGTAATCGCGTCCATACTGGCGGTTGTAAGATTCGCACAGTTTGATCCCGGCGATTTTGGCAATGGCGTATGGCTCGTTGGTCGGCTCCAGCGTGCCCTGTAACAGCTCGCCTTCTGCCATCGGCTGTTTTGCCAGTTTTGGGTAGATGCAGGACGATCCGAGAAACAGCAGTTTGTTCACGTCGTTCTGATGCGCAGCGTGAATGATGTTGCTCTCAATCATCATATTCTGGTAGATGAAATCCGCCGGATACGTGTTGTTGGCGACAATCCCGCCCACTTTCGCCGCCGCCAGATAGACCTGGTCAATGCGCTCGCTGGCAAAGAAATCATGCACCGCGCGGCTGTCCAGCAGGTTCAGTTCGTCGCGGGTGCGTAATACCAGTTCCACATCACCGCGCTGTTCGAGCTGTCGCTTGATGGCAGAACCGACCATCCCGCGATGGCCAGCGATAAAAATACGTTGTTTACTCATGCTTATGACTCCAGCGCGATCGCCACGTCGTAGCCGTGAGATTTCAGCAGAGAGTGTTTTTTCGCCGCTTCGAGGTCATTAGCCACCATTTCAGATACCATCTCTCTGAGGGTGATTTCCGGTTTCCAGCCCAGTTTTTCGTGCGCTTTGGTCGGGTCGCCGAGCAGCGTTTCTACTTCAGCAGGACGGAAGTAACGCGGGTCAACGGCGATAATCACATCGCCCGGTTTAACGCCCGGCGCGTCATGCCCGGTGACGGAAACCACAATGCCCTTCTCTTCAACGCCCGTGCCTTCAAAGCGCAGTTTGATGCCCAGCTGTGCTGCCGCCATTTCCACGAACTGACGCACGGAGTACTGAACGCCGGTGGCAATAACGAAATCTTCTGGCTGTTCCTGTTGCAGCATCATCCACTGCATTTTTACGTAGTCTTTGGCATGGCCCCAGTCACGCAGGGAGTCCATATTGCCGAGGTACAGGCACGACTCCAGCCCCTGGGCGATGTTGGCGATTGCGCGGGTAATTTTGCGGGTCACGAAGGTTTCGCCGCGGCGCGGGGATTCATGGTTGAAGAGAATGCCGTTACAGGCGTACATGCCGTAGGATTCGCGGTAGTTAACGGTGATCCAGTAGGCATACAGCTTGGCGACCGCATATGGAGATCGCGGATAGAACGGCGTGGTTTCTTTCTGCGGAATTTCCTGCACCAGACCGTACAGTTCAGAAGTGGAAGCCTGATAGAAACGGGTTTTCTTTTCCAGACCAAGGAAGCGGATCGCCTCCAGCAGACGCAGTGTGCCCATCGCATCAACGTCTGCGGTATATTCCGGTGACTCAAAAGAAACCGCAACGTGGCTCATTGCCCCCAGGTTGTACACTTCATCCGGCTGCACTTCACGCAAAATGCGCGTCAGGTTGGAGGTATCACTCAGGTCGCCATAATGCAGATGGAATTTCGGGTTACAGGTATGCGGATCCTGATAAATGTGATCCACGCGCTCGGTGTTGAATGACGATGCACGACGCTTAATACCATGCACCTCGTAACCTTTTTCCAGCAGAAACTCTGCCAGGTAAGAACCGTCTTGTCCGGTTACACCGGTGATGAGAGCGACTTTTGACATGTCTTATTCCTCTGTATTTTTTGAATTTATTCAGTTTCAACGCGTTCGCGTATCACCACTGCGGGATTCCCCCGGCAAACTCTATTTGCCGGAAGCGATTTAAAAACACTGCTTCGCGCACCCACGACGGTGCCGTCGCCGATCGTGACGCCAGGAGCAACAAAAACATCGGTTGCCAGCCAGCATTTCTCGCCAATCACAATGGGCGTGGCGTTTATGGTGAAATGTCGACTTGCATGGTCGTGGCTCCCGGTGCATAAATAACTTTTTTGCGATATCACCGAATGTGCGCCAATGGTTATTTCACCGAGGGTATATAAATTGACCTCATCGCCGACCCACGCGTAATCACCTAAGGTTAATTTCCACGGATAGGTAATTTTTACTGACGGACGAATAACTACGTTTTTTCCTATTTTTGCGCCGAATAAACGTAATAAAAATGCCCGCCAGCGATACAATACTTGTGGCGACCAGGCAAATATTGTTGCCTGTACTGCCCACCACAATTGCACTTTAATAGCGTTGCCGCCCCGGAACCCTTTCGGCACCGAGAAACCGCTTAAATCTTGCATTGGTATTCCTTATATTCAGACTTTGTTATATAAGGCTTTAGTCTTACCCGTCGTGCGCTGGCGTAAATGCCAGGATAATTCAGCCCAGAAGCCAGGCACATGTAATATTTGCCGTTGGACTTTTTTCGCGTCCGCGCACAATTCCATATTATTGGTGGTAGATACCCCACCCATAGAAAATTCAGACACCAGGCCATTGAGTTTTTTAAATGCATAACCTGCTTTATACATTTTGGCCGCCAGCGCGTAATCGGAAGAAACTTTATATTCCAGATCATAACGCCATTTTTTCAAGCCGGATACCGGGAAAAATATCGCCTGATGGCTGGCGGGCAGGCTGTGATAAATATACCAGCCAGGTTTAGCGCGACGTTTAATTTTATGCCCGTCGCCAAAATCCAGCAGCGCATCGCCGGTGATCATCACGTTATCTTTTTGCATTTTTAACTTACGGACAAAATTTGCGGCATCCTGATGAAAAATATCGCCCGAGTTGAGAAACAGCGCAAACTTGCCTTGTGCCATCGCAATGCCTTTGTTCATGGCGTCGTAGATGCCCTTATCTGGTTCACTGACAAAGCGTAGGTTATAGATACCATTGAGATTTTCCAGATACTCACGGGTGCCGTCATTGGAACCGCCATCGACAACTATCCATTCGAAGCTGATATCGTCAGCCTGCGCCAGATGCGCCAGCGAGGCGTGTGTTTTGACTATCCCTTCGAGGTTACGAAACGCAACGGTGATTATGCTAAGCAACATGTTCTTACCTCGTAATACCCGTCATACTTCAAGCTGCATGTGCGTTGGTTTTCCTCGCTCACCCCAGTCACGTACTCGTGCACGCTCCTGGGGATTCGCTGCGTCACCAACTTCCTGCAACTCGAATTATTTAGGGTGTATATTTAACGCTTTTCGCAAAATAAATGGACAGACGATTAAAAATGCATATTCCGGGCTAAATATCGAACCGGTAAAAAACAGCGACACCGGAGTAAAAAGATAGAGCTGCACACGAAAATTGCGATTATCACCAAAAGCGTTGATCATCATTTTTATCACTTTCCCCATGTACCACAGTGATAAAAGCACTGCGAACCAGGAAAAATAAATAATCAGCAGATACAAACCATTGTCTATGGTTTTTCCGACATCCGCACCGTTAAATATTCCGAATGATGCGACATATTCATAAAGTGAGCCAAATCTGACTACACCGTCAATATGGCTCAAAGAATAACCGACCATCACCAGTGGACCGACAATGCGATAATACGATGACGATCCTTCCGTACCTAAATCGCCCAAGCGGGTGGAAATATAAGGAAACGCG
This sequence comes from Escherichia sp. MOD1-EC5990, assembly GCF_002965285.1. Taxonomy (NCBI): domain Bacteria; kingdom Pseudomonadati; phylum Pseudomonadota; class Gammaproteobacteria; order Enterobacterales; family Enterobacteriaceae; genus Escherichia; species Escherichia sp. MOD1-EC5990. The sequence goes on from NZ_PTRV01000010.1 coordinate 53,914, forward strand.
ATTACCACACCAACCAGGAATACAGCCAGAGAAATCAATGCTAACGGTAACTTTTTCTTAATCGCCTCTTTGTTCAGATATTGAAACGCCCACTCCAACAAATAAAACAGGATAAAGGTCATAACCCCTGAAAACGATCCGGATAATATTATCCCTGCGAGAATCATAGCATCGGTTTTAGGCGTTTTGATACCAAACTGTTTAATGCTGAGCCAAATTGAGATTAATGCCAGAGCGAAAAATGCCGGTTCGAAATAAAGTGCTGTCGTGCGCTTGCCGCCGAATTTAATGAAATTCAGCACATAACTGTTGCTGTAAATCAGATATTTCGAAATCGACTCCATAATACTGCTGCCGCCAGTGAGGATAATTTGCGCCATCTCCACCGCCGCCAGCGCCACCACCAGCCCCACCACCAGATAAAAGAAACGTAATATCTTGCGATGGTTGTGTGGCGAAATCGTTTTAAAGCGAATACTCCACACCATGCCAATAATGATCACAATATAGACAAACAGCATGGTTGAAGTGACGTATTTACTGGCATCCAACGACTGACCAAACAAGTAGTTAAACGCCGTGAGTCCCGCACCAATCCCTAAGGCAATCATCAATTTTTTAACGCTGATGCGCTCTAAAAACAGCAGTAACAAGACAGGTAAAAAAGTGACGATGGTGATGGGGAAACTTTCGCCAAGCTGGGCGATTTTGACGTTAACCAGCAGGTAAATCAGCGGCAGCAGCAGGTAGCTACAGATTCTGATAGAAGTTGACATACTCCTCCAGCATCTGTTGTCCACTGTAGGCGGCGCGGCTGCGCTGGCTGAACTCAGCCAGCGTGGTACCAAATATCGCCTGCGCGATTTCCGGTTTGCTTAACTGCACCAGTTGCAGCACCTCTTCTTCGCTGACGGTTTTACCGCCGGATTTTTGCAGCACTTCCCGCGCCGCATCGCTATGGGTGGCAATCACCGGCACACCAATTGATAACGCCTCACACAAAATCAGCGGGTAGTTATCGACGCGAGAACTGAACACCAGCGCATCCATCTGATTAAGCGCGCTCATCAACTTGCGCTTGTCAGTTTCAAAGCCGTGATTAACCACGTTACCAGCGGTGAACGGCGAGAACTTACCAAAGGTATGCAGTTCTATTTTGTCACCCAGCGCCATCATCTCGCGCACCAGTTGCTGGTTAGTTTTGCCGTCGTAACGCAGGTCATGCGCCACCACCGCGATTTTCGGCTTGCCCTGGGTTTCACGCACCGGAGGCAGGTCCGCCAGAATCGCTTCGGTTGCCATATCAATACCGTTATTGATAATCCGACAACGCCCTGGACCGTACAGGCTATTGAAAGCATCAGCTACATGCTGGCTGGGGGAAATAAACTGACAGCCCAGCGCCAGCATCTCGCGAAATAACTGCCGTTTGCCCGCCACCAGCTGATGCGCGCGATCAATCTTCACCGGCGGATAGTTATTTAAGGTCGGGCATTTTTGACAGCCCGTTTTCCAGCCTTCGCATCCGTCGGTAAAGGCGCAGCGTCCGGTAACGCTCCAGTGATCGTGCAGCGTCCAGACCAAAGTGATATCCGGTTTGTGGTTTTTCACCTTTTCGCAAAAGCGCACCACGCTCTTAAGATTCAACCAGTAGCTGTGCAGCACATGAAAATGCAGGACTACCGGTCCCGGTGTGCGAGTAATGGTGCGATATAACTCATTGAAATTGCCGAACAGATCGCGATTAAACAGACGAAACAGGGCAATGTTCGCCATCGCGGTCATCCGCGGCGTATGTTTGATGACCTGCGGATAGTTCTGATGGCTGACGCTCTCTTTGCCGCCTTTGCCGTAGCCGTAGACAAAATGTGACGCCAGCCCCTGTTGCAGCGCGCGCTGGTGGAGATCTAACGCCACACCTGCCGCCCCGCCTTCCGCCAGTCGCACATTAAATTGCAGAATATTCATTTAATTACCTTCACTCGCGCTTTTTCTCCCACCACCAGCGCGTTGTCCGGGATTGCGTCGAGCACCACGCTGCCCGCCCCCACGGTGACGTTGTTACCAATCGTGATATCGCCAAGGATAATGACGTTGGCACCAAGTTCGACGCCGTTGCCAATGTGTGGACATGCCATGTTATCGGCACCACGATTGCCGATAGTGACGCCGTGGCGAATGGTGAAATCATCCCCCGCGACCACGTTTTTATTGATCACTACGGCATAGCCGTGATGGATAGTAAAGCGTCGGCCAATGGTCGCGGCGGCCTGGATTTCATAACCGAAAAAGCATTCGGTGATAATGCGATACAGCACCAACAGCGGGGCCGCCCACAGATTGTTGAGGACGTTTTTTTTGCGCCACACTGAACAAAAATGAGCAACGCGATAGGCAAGAACCATGCAGCACGGGCGTAAACTCCAGCTGTTGGCGCGCAGATCTTCCAGCATCTTTAGCGCCCCCGAATTCCATCAGCCAGACGTTTGCCGTTACGCACCGACAGCAACGTCAACAAAGTGCGCCATGTCATGCGTTTATTGCGGATCTGGTAGAGGGTAAACAACTGATATTTTTTGCTGGCGCGGTCGAATTTGTCTTTGTGCTTACGATAAAAGTGGAAGTACCCGGAGAATTTTTTCGGTGACGAGGTGATCTGCATTTCGCCGTGATTGATATGCAGGATCTGCGTCGCCTCTTCCACTTTCCACGGTTCGCCGTACTCCACCACCATTCGCAGGAAGATGTCGTAATCCTGTGCCGCTTTCAGTTCGGTATCGAACAAGCACTCTTTGAAACGCCACGCCCAGCTAAATACCTGATTACCAATGATATTGCGTTTGTAGAACAGGCGGCGTGAATACGGCGATTTGGGATACAGCGGCAAGCTTGCCGGTTGGGAATAGACTTCCCCCTGGCAAACGTAGTCGTTGGCGTACAAGAACGCATGTGTGACCAGTTGCTGTTTATGGGCGAGGAAGACGCTCAGGCGGTTGGGTGTCCATTCATCATCGTCATCGATCCCGGTGATGTATTCCCCTTGTGCCAGCATAATCGCCTGGTTACGTACCGCACACGCCCCGCTGTTAATGTCGTTGTGAATGTACGTAATACGCGAGTCGTTGAGGGCGGTGACGTACTGTTGCAGTTGTTCCCAGGAGGTGGAGCAATCATCCACGATGATCATCTCCCAGTTGCTGTAGTCCTGGCGCAGGACCGATTTTATCGCCCGAATCGCCAGTTGTTGGCGGTTCCAGGTCGGCATATAGATTGAGATCAGCGGATTGTCTTTCATAGGTTGTTCTCCCGGAGTATCGAGATGTTCTGCCGGTTTATAAGCTGGTTTACAGGTTCTGTTGCCGGATGCGGCGTGAACGTAGGTCGGATAAGATGCGTCAGCATCGCATCCGACAGCGGATCTCGTTATTTCGCATCCGACTTATATTCGTATTCGTAATAGCCATAATCCTGATACGCGCTGGCGCGGCGGAAGATGGAGTTAAGAATCACCCCTTTCACCGGAATTCCGTTTTGCTCAAAGCGGCTCAGACTGGTTTCCACTTCTTTCAAGGTGTTGACCGCATAACGCGCCACCATTAATGTGGTTCCGACATGACGACCAACAATTGCCGCATCGGTCACTGCCAGAATCGGCGGCGTATCAATCAACACCAGGTCGTAGTTTTTACTCGCCCAGTTCACCAGTTCGGCAAAGCGTTCGCTCATCAACAGTTCAGAAGGATTTGGCGGTACCTGACCGCGCGGGATCAGGTCAAATTTGGCAATAGAGGTCGGTTTAGCAGCGGTAGTAATGTCGCCCTGACCAATCAGAATTTCCGACAGGCCATTGACATTATTGGTGCCCAACAGCTCGTGGGTGTAGCCTTTGCGCATATCACAGTCGATCAACAACACCCGTTTATTGGTCTGGCTAATGACCGCCGCCAGGTTGGCGCAGACAAAGGTTTTACCGATTGACGGGCTAACCCCCGTCATCATCAACACATTGTTCTGTGCCTGCATCATCGCGAAGTGCAAACTGGTACGCAGACTACGGATGGCTTCAATCGCCAGATCGGTTGGATTCCCCACCGCCAGTAGCTGGCTCTGTTTATAGCGTTTAACCCCTTTGATGGTTTTGACGCTATCGCGCGCTTTTTGCCATTCCGACAGCGGGATGCTGGCATAGACGCTGATGCCGTGTTCTTCCAGCACCTGCGGGCTTTCAATGCCGCGATTGAACAACGAGCGCAGCAGCACACCCACAATAGAAAGCATCAGGCCGAGGATGATTGCGCCGAGAATAATCAGCCCTTTCTTCGGTTTCAGCACGCCAGGCTGGGTGATTGCCGAGTCAACAATACGCACATCGCCGACGGTGCTGGCTTCGGTGATTTTCAGCTCCTGCTCTTTATTCAGCAGTTGCATATAGACCTGTTGACCAGACTCGACATCGCGGGTCAGACGGACAATTTCCTGCTGGGTTTTCGGCATCGCCGTTACGCGACCATTAAGTTTGGCTTTCTCTTCTTCCAGCGCCTGACGTTTCTCCAGCAGCGTGCGGTACGCCGGGTGAACTTTGGTGTACAGCTTGGAGATTTCCGCCTCTTTAAAGGTCAGTTCGTTCAACTGCGCGTCGATGTTCACCATCGAATCGAGCACCGCTTTCGCTTCCAGCGGCAGATCAACAGAATCTTTATCCTGACGGAAGGCATTCAGTTTGTTTTCAGCAACATCAAGGCGGCTGCGTACTTCTGGTAACTGTTGCGCGAGGAAGGCGAGGCTTTTCGACGCTTCCGCCGATTTGCGCTCAATATTTTGTTCCTGATAGTTACGGGCGATACTGTTAAGAATGTCGCGGATCTGTTCGCGATCTTCACCGGTATAAGTCAGGCTCAGTACGCCAGCGTCTTTGCCATTCTCTGTTACCGTCAGGCTGTTTTGCAGTTGATTGATCATCCCCAGCGTGGAGTATTTAGTGACGGTAAACTCACTGCCCGGGCTGGCGTGAATGGCTTCAACCATCAGCGTGACGCCTTCTTTTTTCAGCATCTGGCCCGCTTGCCCACGGGCGCTAAAGCCGCCATCACTGCTCAGGGTGTAGTTTTTGTCATCAAGCACATTAAGCGTAAACACCTGATCCACCATCTCTTTTGGACGGTTAAAGGTGGTCACTTTTACTGTCTCGTTCTGACGTCCCATCAGGCGATCCCAGCCCGCACCGAAAATCGGGAACGTGTTTTTGCTCACCGCAATATCGAGGTCAAGATCGTCCACCGTTTTACCGAGCACCAGACGCGAGCGAATCAACTGGATCTCAGCGTCCGATGCTGGCGGCTTGTTGGCTAACGCAGAGCCGATATCCTGCACTAACGAATTGCCGCTGCTTTGCTCAATTTGTACCAGTGCGTCGGCGCTGTATATCGGCGTAGCGAAGAAGGTGTAAATCACGGCACAGAGGGCGAATACGGCGGTGATGCCAATTACCCACCAGCGCGCTTCAATGACGGTGCCGACCAGGCGACCAATATCGATTTCATCACTGCCCGTTACCGGAGCGGCATGTTGTTTTACTTTTTCTGTCATTGTTATACCTGCTCTGCGTTCAATGCCTGCGCCCACTGGCGGGCAGACCGTTCAAGTAATGTGTACACCGCTGCAAACGTTTCCCGGCTTTTGCGATACGGATCGGGGATTTCACATTCGTTATCCCAGTGACCAAACAGCATCACTTTGCCGCGCATCTCAGGTGCCATCTCGCATAAGCGTTCGATATGGCGCTTTTCCATGGTCAAAATCAGGTCGTAGTTGCGACACAGGCTGCGGCTGATTTGACGGGCACAGTGACCTTCCAGAGACAGTTGATGTTCTGCGGCGACGCTGATAGCGGTAGGATCAGCGCCCTTACCAACCAGCGCGCCGAGTCCAGCGGACTCCACTTTCAGCTCCGGGTGATAACGTTGCAGTAAGCGTTCCGCCGTCGGGGAACGGCAAATATTGCCGACACAGACAACTAAGATGTTGTTAAACATGACGATTACCAGTTATGAATGTCGCTGGCTGTATCCGTCATGTAACGGACACCGCTAATAGTTGGCAGCAACTGATTGATCAGACGGTTCCAGCGGGAAACCGGGGCGGTGGTGACATACACCACGTCATAAGGCTGCAGGCGGAATTCTGTCGCCATCACCAGCGACGTGGCATCGGACATATCCAGTTGGTAGATATTGGCGATCTTGCCGTTACGCCCACCCTCGCCTTTCAGCGGACGAATGACAAAGATGCCGCTGGCGTTGGAGGTGGTCATGTCGATGCCTTCAGCATTGCCCAGGGCTTCAGTCAGGGTCATACCGCTAAAGTCCATTTTCAGGGTGCTCTGTTTTTTCACTTCACCCATCACAAATACTTTCAGATCATCATTACGCGGCACGTAGAGAATATCGCCAGGATAAAGCAGTCGGTTCTGATTGAGGTCGCCGTTTTGCATCAGCGCCTGCAAAGAAATGCGTTCTTCACGACCATTGTGTGTTAGCACCACGTTGCGCCAGTCAGCGGTATCGGTCAGGCCACCTGCGGCGTTAATGGCGTCGAGAATGGTCAATGGTACGTTGGTGATCGCCTGTTGACCGGATTTATTCACCTGACCTGAGATATACGCTTTTTGCGAGCGGAAGGCGGCGATATTAACGTCCACCTGCGGGTCAGCGATGTACGTCGCTAAGCGCCCGGTAATATCACTGCGGATTTCAGCGAGCGTTTTCCCCACTACGTGAACCTTGCCGATATACGGGTAGAACATGGTGCCGTCAGGCTGTACCCAGTTGCCGGTGTCGCTGGAGCTGCGGTACTGACCAGCTGGCGTGGTGAGTTCCGGGTGATCCCAGACGGTGACATTAAGAACGTCGCCCGGCCCGACACGATATTGATAATTGGCAATCTCGCTTTCCAGCGTCATATTGGGGCGCGCGACGTTCGGGCGTGGGCGTAATTGATCAATCAGGCGCGGGGTCAGCGGATAAACATTCACCATTTTGTCGAGATCGAAATCAGCATCCTGCTGTTTGATGACGTCTTTACCCATCGTCGACATATTGCTGCCCGGAAGTACTGTGCAACCGCTTATCAAGGTTACTGACACCAATAATGGCATCAATTTCATTTTGGATTTCATCATTGTTTATTTATCACTTTGGCAGAGTAATTATCCTGTGCACTATTAATAGCAATGTCGCCATGCACATTTACCTTGCAGTTAATTGAATAAAAATTTAACTGGCATCAGTCCTAAAAAAATTGATTTCATCCGCAGGCTATTGACAGAATAATTCAGACTGGTCTTTCAGGCATCCAGACACGCTACCGCCCCTGGCTTTTTAGCTACCAATACACTGATTTAGTTTAGATTTTCTAACTCTTTCATCATGCAGTCGATTATGAAAAAGCGTTATTCCGTGAATTAATTTTCCAGATATAAGGTGGCATTATGGTAATTGAATATTGGCTTCCAATAATGCAGGAGGAAGTGTTACAGCTAACGGAATAGCAGGCAAGGTAACAATTCGGCAATTGGCTATTTTTAAGAATTATATTAAGTGTCAATCAATATGTTTTTTAGGACTTTCTTTAGGTTGACAATAATTAATATAGTGTCTCCATATGCGATATTTCTTAAATAATGTTTTATTATTGCCACTTTTAATTCAGGGATAATGTGAGGTTATAACCCTCAAATTATATGAGATAAATAGTGCTGCAACATTGCATTTTTGCCCCGATTTATCCATGATCGAATTGTGACATTTGTCATACAACGAATAGGTTTTGTACTTACTATGGAATGGATTGCCGATCCGTCTATCTGGGCCGGGTTAATCACGCTGATTGTGATCGAACTGGTCCTCGGCATTGATAACCTGGTCTTTATTGCCATCCTCGCCGAAAAACTACCGCCGAAGCAGCGCGACCGCGCACGGGTTACCGGGCTGCTGCTGGCGATGTTAATGCGCCTGTTACTGCTGGCGTCAATCTCCTGGCTGGTCACCCTGACTCAACCGCTGTTCAGCTTCCGCTCGTTTACCTTTAGTGCCCGCGACTTAATCATGCTGTTTGGTGGTTTCTTCCTGCTGTTCAAAGCCACGATGGAGTTGAACGAACGGCTGGAGGGGAAAGACAGCAATAACCCCACACAACGCAAAGGTGCGAAGTTCTGGGGCGTGGTGACGCAAATTGTGGTGCTGGACGCCATCTTCTCACTTGACTCGGTGATTACCGCCGTCGGGATGGTCGACCATTTACTGGTCATGATGGCCGCCGTGGTTATCGCGATCAGCCTGATGCTGATGGCAAGCAAGCCGTTAACCCAGTTCGTTAATAGCCACCCGACCATCGTTATTCTCTGCCTAAGCTTCCTGTTGATGATTGGCTTTAGCCTGGTGGCGGAAGGTTTCGGCTTCGTCATTCCGAAAGGCTACCTGTACGCTGCCATTGGTTTCTCGGTGATGATCGAGGCGCTCAATCAACTGGCTATCTTTAACCGGCGACGTTTTCTTTCCGCTAACCAGACGCTGCGCCAGCGGACTACCGAAGCGGTAATGCGCTTGTTAAGCGGGCAAAAAGAAGATGCGGAACTGGATGCCGAAACCGCGTCCATGCTGGTGGATCATGGTAACCAGCAGATCTTTAATCCGCAGGAACGGCGGATGATTGAGCGGGTACTTAATCTTAACCAGCGTACTGTCAGCAGCATTATGACGTCGCGCCACGATATTGAGCATATCGATCTCAACGCGCCGGAAGAGGAGATCCGCCAGCTGCTGGAGCGAAATCAGCACACGCGTCTGGTCGTTACCGACGGCGATGATGCAGAAGATTTGCTCGGTGTTGTTCACGTTATCGACCTGTTACAACAGTCACTGCGCGGCGAACCGCTCAACCTGCGGGTGTTGATTCGCCAGCCGCTGGTGTTCCCGGAAACTTTACCGTTGTTACCTGCCCTGGAGCAGTTCCGTAATGCCCGCACACACTTTGCTTTTGTGGTGGATGAGTTTGGCTCGGTGGAAGGGATTGTGACATTAAGTGACGTCACTGAAACCATTGCAGGTAACTTGCCAAACGAAGTGGAAGAGATCGATGCCCGTCATGATATTCAGAAAAATGCCGACGGTTCATGGACAGCGAATGGTCATATGCCGCTGGAAGATCTGGTGCAATATGTGCCGCTGCCGCTGGATGAAAAACGTGAATATCACACCATTGCCGGGCTGTTGATGGAATATTTGCAGCGTATTCCAAAACCTGGCGAAGAAGTTCAGGTGGGGGATTATTTGCTTAAAACGTTGCAGGTGGAAAGCCATCGCGTGCAGAAGGTGCAGATTATTCCGCTGCGTAAGGATGGCGAGATGGAGTACGAGGTGTGATGGCATGTAGGCCTGATAAGACGCGTAAGCGTCGCATCAGGCGTTTCATTCAACCGGGAGAGTATGTGACATTAGAGGCTGTTCCGTTCACTTTATGTTCCTCGCTACTTTGGAACGCTCAAGCCGGTGAACGTGCCAGGGTGGCTCAATCGCCACCACCCTGGCAACCCGGGCTCCCGGCGGTAAATCGCCGCTAGCGCGGTCCCCTCATCTTATTCCTTTCGGCTATCGGGTACGGGCGCGAGGTAACATCCCTGTAAAACGCGCCCTCAGCCCACATCCATGTGGGCTGCCCCGGCCTACAGGAAACGATTCGGCGATTTACAGCCGGACCAACACCCTCGCTGAAGTATCTTACTTATACAGATGATTCATATTTGCTGAAAGTAATCTACGTGATTGCCTGATGCGACGCTTACGCGTCTTATCAGGCCTACAGCATATGTCATCTGGATGACTTACATCTTCTCCAGCAACTTCTTCACATCTTTGCCATTGCGGGAATCTTTATTCCGCTCTGCCCAGTCATTCAGGCGACGTTTCGCTTCGTCCTGGAGATGTTTGCGTAGCAGCTGGTCCACTTGCAGGCTGTAATTAAGTTGCTGCCAGTTGCCATAAACCCGCAGCGGTACTGGCGTTTCTTTGAGGAAATCAATCAGTTTGCTTTCCCCGTTCCAGCCACCCACGACCCGAATATCAAACTGGGTGTCGCAGGTTTGATCTGCCAAATTCAACATGCCTTCCCCTGTCAGCGCCAGCACAGGCGATTGACCTTGCATATCGTTTAACGTCACGACGCCATCCTTCAACGTCAAATCGGTGGTAAAGCGGTCAAGACGCGTCACGTTATCGAAGTTTTCAGCGGCCTTCACATCACCACCATTACGCTCTACCGCTTGCTGAATCATCTGCTGGAAGTTCATCCCTTCCATACGTGTGTCCGTCATTTCGACATGCGCCTGTCCTTGCCAGTTGTGGCGGAATGCGTCGGCATCTATGTCAGCACCGGAGAAATCACCCGCAAGTGACATCTTTCCGGTCAACGAAATCGGATAGTTAAACGCCTTCAGAATGGTGCCAATCTCAACGTTTTCCAACCGTGGCTGGAAGATTATCCGCGGATTTATTGATGTCGCGTCCAGCGTGCCCGGCAGCGAAACCTGTCCACCGTTAAGCTTGCCCTGCAGTTGAGTAATTTCCAGCAAACCCGACTTGTTGGTCATTTGCGTGGCAACATCTGTAAAATTCATTCCGCGCCAGCGCACGTTACTGGCCTGCAACAAAATATCTGCCGCAAAGCCTTTCAGCCCCTGATACGCGGGTTCATCAATACGCGAAGAAATGACCGGGCGCGGCAATGTTGATTGGCTCTGCCCCTGCTGCGCGGCACCGTTTTCACCGTTCGCTGTTTCTTTAAGCGGGATGAGGTTGTCAAGATTCAGTTGCGGGAATTGCAGTCTCAGCTGCCATTCCGGTTTCTCTGTCAGCGTGACCTGTGCTTGCCCGCTCAGCGTACTGTCATTGGCGGTCAAACTAATTTGGTTAAATGAAAGGCGTTTATGTGACTCCTGCCACTGGGCCTGGAAACTCCCCTGCCCCTGAATACCTTGTTTTGGTAAATCGGCACCCTGCAACTGCCAGTTAATTTGTTCAATAGCCGCCGTTAAATCATGCGGATAATCAGAAGCATCTACCGTACCGTTAAGGGATATCGTGAGATCGCGCTGATCGCGATTAACCCGCCCGGAGAACTCAAATGAACCACGATGTTGGGGATCTTGTTCCATTTGCAGGCGGATATTACGGATTGTCACCTGCTCGTCATCTTCATGCTGGAACACCAGCACGCTGTCCGCCACCTTAAGACTGGATATATCAAACGACCATCCGCGATCGTCTGACAGATCCGGCAAGGTATTGTCGCGCGGTGCAACCGGGGCATCTTCGCTGCGTACCGCTTCCGTCTGCGGCGTCAGTTGGATCACTGCCCCTTTTAGCATCACCTGCTTAACGCTCAGTTGATGACTCAGCAGTGGTAAAAGCGCCACGTCCAGACGCATGTTGTCTGCGCGAACCAGTGGCTGGCTCGCGCCCTGGGCAGTGAGAGACATTCGCCCGGAGAGGATACTAAGTTGCGGCCAGACGTGCCAACGCAGTGGCCCGTCGAGCTGCAATTGATAACCGCTACGTGCAGCAACTTGCTTGACCATATAGTCGCGGAAATCATTCGGATTCACCAGCAACACTAACGCAGATAACCCGGCCACCAGCACGACCAGGAGTATCATCAGCGTCGTCAGAAATCGTCTCATGGTATCCTCAATGGGCCTGAATTAGTCTTTATCGATTCGGCTGGCTACCGCGCCCTGCTGGTTGCGATATTTCGCATCTTCACGGCGGTTGTAAGGTCGCGCCGCCGGGCCGGAAAGCGGCTCAAAGCTCAGCGCACCAATTAACATGCCCGGACGCAGCGCCAGCGGCAGCTTACCGGAGTTGTAGAACTCCAGCACAATGCAGCCAGACCAGCCCGGATCGATACGGTGCGCGGTGACGTGCACCATAAGCCCCAGACGCGCCAGTGAGGAACGACCGTCCAGCCATCCCACCAGATCGGCTGGCAGCGTCACCGACTCCAGCGTCACCGCCAGCGCCAGCTCTCCCGGATGGAGATAAAACGCCTCGCCCTCGTCGAGCACGATTTCATCGCTCATCACTCGATCGAGCGCGGCGCTCACTTCATCTTTGGGACCGCTCAGATCGATAAACGCTGCCGTGTGACCACGGAAGGTACGAAATTTATTGCCCAGGCGCACATCCACCGTCGCGCCATTAATACGCTCCACTGGCGGACGTGGGTTGATCGACAAACGGCCTTCATCAAGCCAGGCTTCAATATCTCGGTCACACAGACGCATGGCATTTTCTCCTTTCGCGCATCACTCCCTTAACGCCAATTACGTCAAGGGCATACCAGGTTATCACTGAACGGTACACAATTTATCAAGCTTATTCAAAGAACTGACTTATTTTCGCTTTCAATATATCGATGGCGATGCGGTTTTTCCCGCCGCGCGGCACGATAATGTCCGCATATTGTTTAGATGGCTCAATGAATTGCAGGAACATCGGGCGCACAGTTTTTTGATATTGCGCCATCACTGAATCCATTGAACGCCCACGCTCGTTAACATCACGCTTGATGCGGCGCATCAAGCAGATATCCAGCGGGGTATCAACGAAAATTGAGAAGTTAAGTTCGTCACGCAAACGCGCATCCGTCAGCAGCAAAATGCCTTCGAGAATGATGACTTTCTTCGGCTCAACCGTCACCGTTTCTTTCATTCGCGTATGTTCAACATAGCTGTAAACCGGCAGGTCAATTGCCGAGCCGCGTTTCAATGCTTGTAAATGCTCAAGCAGCAGGCTGTGATCCATCGCGCTGGGATGGTCGTAGTTGGTCTTAACGCGTTCTTCCATCGACAGATGGCTTTGATCTTTGTAATAGCAGTCTTCGGGAATTACGCCGATGTGTTCATCACCGACTTGCTCACGTAATTCACGATAAAGGGTACTGGCAATAAGACTCTTGCCGGAAGCCGATGCGCCAGCGATACCGATAATGACGCACTGATGAGACTGATCAGTCATATATTTAGCGACCTGATTAACCTGGATGTTAGGAAGGGGGCGACGAAGCGCCAAACGCGGCAATTATAGGGATTTCATCCGCCTGATACCAGTCGAATAGCGTTGCCGCGCGCTCAGAGTAATTGTTGACGAAGAATTCCCGGTGGCAAATTACGTTGTTCAGTTTTATGTAAGGTAAAAAATGTTATACGCAGTTGCGCAAATTATCCGCCTTTACGTCACTTTATGAGCAATTCGCATATAAAATGTAAAACTTTTGTACTAGCATAAACACAGAAACGAATACTGGCGACCTGGTCTTGCGGATAAAGCGGTAATGAGCAAACAATCACAGCATGTATTAATTGCCCTGCCCCACCCGCTGTTTCACCTGGTCAGTTTAGGTTTAGTCTCGTTTATCTTTACCCTTTTCTCGCTTGAGCTTTCGCAGTTTGGCACCCAACTCGCCCCATTGTGGTTCCCGACGTCCATCATGATGGTGGCGTTTTATCGCCATGCCGGGCGCATGTGGCCGGGGATTGCGCTGAGCTGCTCGCTGGGAAATATCGCCGCATCCATCCTGCTTTTTTCCACCAGCTCGCTGAACATGACCTGGACGACCATCAATATTGTTGAAGCCGTGGTCGGGGCAGTGCTACTGCGTAAATTGCTGCCGTGGTATAACCCCTTGCAAAATCTGGCTGACTGGCTGCGTCTGGCACTCGGCAGCGCCATTGTTCCACCTCTGTTAGGGGGTGTTCTGGTTATCCTGCTGACGCCCGGAGACGATCCTCTCAGGGCATTTTTGATATGGGTACTGTCAGAATCCATCGGCGCCCTGGCACTGGTGCCGCTGGGATTGTTATTTAAACCACACTATCTGCTGCGCCATCGCAACCCAAGGTTGCTTTTTGAGTCGCTGCTCACGTTAGCCATCACACTGACGTTAAGCTGGCTTTCGATGCTGTATCTGCCGTGGCCTTTTACTTTCATTATTGTGCTGTTGATGTGGAGCGCCGTGCGCCTGCCACGAATGGAAGCCTTTTTGATCTTCCTTACCACGGTGATGATGGTGTCACTGATGATGGCCGCTGATCCCTCCCTGCTTGCTACGCCGCGTACATACCTGATGAGCCATATGCCGTGGCTACCGTTTTTGCTGATCCTGCTGCCCGCCAACATCATGACGATGGTGATGTATGCCTTTCGTGCGGAACGCAAACACATTTCCGAAAGCGAAACCCGCTTTCGGAACGCGATGGAATATTCCGCCATCGGCATGGCATTAGTGGGCACCGAGGGGCAATGGCTGCAATCCAACAAAGCGCTCTGCCAGTTTCTCGGTTACAGTCAGGAAGAACTGCGCGGACTTACCTTTCAGCAACTGACCTGGCCGGAGGATCTCAATAAAGATCTCCAACAGGTTGAAAAGCTGATCAGCGGTGAAATAAACACCTATTCAATGGAAAAACGCTACTACAACCGCAATGGCGATGTTGTCTGGGCGTTGCTTGCCGTCTCACTGGTGCGCCACACCGATGGTACGCCGCTCTATTTTATCGCTCAGATTGAAGACATTAACGAGCTAAAACGCACCGAACAGGTGAACCAGCAACTGATGGAGCGCATCACGCTGGCTAACGAAGCTGGCGGGATTGGCATCTGGGAGTGGGAGCTGAAGCCGAATATTTTTAGTTGGGATAAGCGGATGTTTGAGTTGTATGAAATTCCTCCGCATATCAAACCGAACTGGCAGGTGTGGTACGAGTGTGTATTGCCGGAAGATCGCGCACACGCCGAAAAAGTGATTCGCGATTCGTTGCAATCACGCTCGCCCTTTAAACTGGAATTTCGCATTACCGTGAAAGACGGTATTCGCCATATCCGCGCCCTCGCCAACCGGGTACTGAATAAAGAAGGCGAAGTCGAACGCCTGCTCGGCATTAATATGGATATGACCGAAGTGAAACAGCTTAACGAGGCATTGTTTCAGGAAAAAGAGCGCCTGCACATTACGCTGGATTCCATCGGCGAAGCCGTGGTCTGTATTGATATGGCAATGAAAATTACCTTTATGAATCCGGTGGCGGAGAAGATGAGCGGCTGGACGCAGGAAGAAGCGTTAGGTGTTCCGCTCCTGACGGTGTTGCATATTACTTTTGGCGACAACGGGCCATTAATGGAGAACATTTACAGTGCCGACACCTCACGTTCTGCGATTGAACAAGATGTGGTGTTGCACTGCCGGAGCGGCGGCAGCTACGACGTGCATTACAGTATTACACCGCTAAGTACTCTGGATGGCAGCAATATTGGTTCGGTTCTGGTGATTCAGGACGTCACCGAATCACGCAAAATGTTACGGCAGCTGAGCTACAGCGCCTCCCATGATGCACTGACGCATCTCGCCAATCGCGCCAGTTTTGAGAAGCAACTACGCATCCTGCTGCAAACGGTAAACAGTACACATCAGCGACATGCCCTGGTGTTTATCGATCTTGATCGCTTTAAAGCGGTGAATGACAGCGCCGGACACGCCGCTGGCGACGCTTTGTTGCGCGAACTGGCGTCATTGATGCTGAGTATGCTGCGCTCCAGCGACGTGCTGGCGCGACTCGGTGGCGATGAATTTGGTCTGCTGCTGCCAGATTGTAATGTCGAAAGTGCGCGTTTTATCGCTACACGCATTATCAGCGCCGTGAATGACTATCACTTTATATGGGAAGGACGTGTACATCGGGTAGGTGCCAGTGCCGGGATTACCTTGATTGATGACAACAATCATCAGGCGGTTGAAGTGATGTCGCAGGCTGACATCGCCTGTTATGCCTCCAAAAATGGTGGCCGCGGCCGGGTGACAGTTTACGAACCGCAGCAAGCTGACGCACATATCGAACGGGCGGCGATGTCGATTGATGAACAGTGGCGGATGATTAAAGAGAATCAGTTGATGATGATCGCCCACGGCGTCGCTTCGCCACGGATCCCAGAAGCGCGTAATTTGTGGTTGATATCACTAAAACTCTGGGGTTGCGAAGGCGAGATTGTTGATGAACAAACATTTCGTCGTAGCTTCGGTGATCCGGCGCTTAACCATGCTCTTGACCGCCGGGTACTCCATGAATTTTTCCAGCAGACCGCAAAAGCGATTGCCAGTAAAGGCTTAAGCATCGCCCTCCCCCTTTCTGTTGCCGGTTTGAGTAGCGCCTCGCTGGTGAATGAACTGCTTGAGCAACTGGAAAATAACCCTCTACCACCACGGTTATTACATCTGATTATTCCGGCAGAAGCGGTTTTCGATCACGCAGAAAGCGTGCAAAAACTGCGGCTGGCGGGATGTCGGATAGTGCTCAGCCAGGTGGGTCGCGATCTGCAAATTTTCAACACGCTGAAAGCGAATATGGCAGATTACCTGCTACTTGACGGTGAGCTATGCGCCAGCGTGCAGGGTAATTTGATGGATGAGATGCTGATTACGATTATTCAGGGGCACGCTCAGCGACTCGGGGTGAAGACTATCGCCGGGCCAGTTGTTTTACCCTTAGTGATGGATACGCTTTCTGGCATCGGCGTTGATCTGATTTATGGTGATGTGATTGCCGATGCCCAACCGTTGGATTTGCTGGTGAATAACAGTTATTTCGCGATTAACTGAGGGAGCGTTTGCCCATTGCCTGATGCGACGCTAACGCGTCTTATCATGCCTACAAATCGCTCATTCCCCAGGCCGGATAAGGCGCTCGCACCACATCCGGCGACCAACGTCATGCTTCGTCTGGTTGCCAGCCTTCCGTATACCAGATATGCAACAGCGCATAAGAACGCCAGGGCTTCCAGCGTTCGGCATAACGGCGGATTTGTGCCGGTGTCATTCCCGGAAATCGCTGTTTAATCAGATAATCATCCGGCAGGAAAACATCTTTCGCCTGCCAACCACGTAAGGCGAAATAATTCGCCGTCCAGCGCCCGATACCCGGAAAAGTTTGCAGCGTTTTCATCGCTTGTTCTACGTCGCCCGGTATTGTCATTGGTAAGGTGCCCTCCAGCGCCGCATTTGCCAGATGAATCAGTGCCTCTGCCCGTTTCAACGGCATACCTAACGCTTTTAATGACTGCGGGTCGGCTGCAGCCAGCCGCTGAGGCGTGGGGAAGCAGACATAATCCGGAAAATCATCCAGCCGTTCGCCATAAAGCTGTGCCACTCTGGCGGTCAATTTTGCTGCCATCGCCACGCTCACCAGTTGGCCTAAAATCGCCCGCACGCCCTGCTCAAAAGCATCAACACAACCAGGTAAACGCAATCCGGGCCGCGCCGCGCCTAACTTGCCCAACGCACCGTTAACAATCTGCGGGTGACATTGCAGATCAAACAGGCGGCTCATTTTCGCCAGACACTCAGCGGCAACAGGTTCTAAACCTGCACTTAAATTTATGTGCAGAGTATGGCTGGCTATATCCGGAATAGCAGTCACCACGCCACGATGTTCACCCACCGCCAGACTACGGGCATAATAATCGTCCGCAACCGTTTCAACACCGCTCACCGCACGGGCGGCGAGAAATCCCAACATCCACGACCAGTCATATGGCGGCTGCCAGTTCAGGGTATACATCGCATCTCCTTGTTAATCCGCTTTCAGCATAAACGTTATTCAGACGCTGCGCTTTGCTTTCATATTCCGGTTGTCGCGACGGCAACATTTCGCTAAAGTCACGCCCCTTCTTCACCGGCATGGGGATTATTTCGTGTTTATTGGTTTTGATTACGGTACAGCAAACTGTTCAGTCGCGGTCATGCGTGACGGTAAACCGCAATTACTGAAAATGGAAAACGACAGCACGCTGCTGCCTTCAATGCTTTGCGCGCCAACGCGTGAAGCCGTAAGCGAATGGCTGTACCGCCATCATGATGTTCCGGCAGACGACGATGAAACGCAGGCGCTGCTGCGTCGGGCGATTCGTTATAACCGCGAAGAAGATATTGATGTTACGGCGAAAAGCGTGCAGTTCGGTCTTTCCTCATTGGCACAGTACATTGATGATCCAGAAGAAGTGTGGTTTGTGAAATCACCAAAATCGTTCCTCGGTGCCAGCGGCTTAAAACCGCAGCAGGTAGCACTGTTTGAGGATCTGGTCTGCGCAATGATGTTGCACATTCGCAAGCAGGCCCAGACACAGCTGCCAGAAGCGATTACCCAGGCGGTGATTGGTCGCCCGATCAACTTCCAGGGGCTGGGCGGCGATGAGGCAAACGCCCAGGCACAAGGGATTCTGGAGCGCGCAGCGAAGCGTGCCGGGTTTAAGGACGTGGTATTCCAGTACGAGCCGGTGGCGGCTGGGCTGGATTACGAAGCCACCTTGCAGGAAGAAAAACGCGTACTGGTGGTGGATATCGGCGGTGGTACGACTGACTGTTCTTTACTGCTAATGGGGCCACAGTGGCGTTCGCGCCTCGATCGTGAAGCCAGCCTGCTGGGTCACAGTGGTTGCCGTATTGGCGGTAACGATCTGGATATCGCACTGGCGTTTAAAAATCTGATGCCATTACTGGGCATGGGTGGCGAAACTGAAAAAGGCATCGCCCTGCCGATCCTGCCGTGGTGGAATGCGGTTGCCATCAACGATGTACCAGCGCAGAGTGATTTCTACAGTAGTGCTAACGGTCGTCTGCTTAACGACCTGGTACGCGACGCCCGCGAACCGGAGAAAGTGGCCCTGTTACAGAAAGTCTGGCGTCAGCGTTTAAGTTATCGGCTGGTACGCAGCGCGGAAGAGAGCAAAATCGCCCTTTCCAGCGCAGCAGAAACTCGTGCATCGCTGCCGTTTATCAGCGATGAACTGGCAACACTGATTAGCCAACAAGGACTGGAAAACGCCCTCAGTCAGCCGCTGGCGCGAATTCTGGAACAGGTGCAACTGGCGCTGGATAACGCCCAGGAAAAACCGGATGTCATCTATCTGACTGGTGGTAGCGCCCGATCGCCGCTGATTAAAAAAGCGCTGGCAGAACAGTTGCCGGGCATTCCGATTGCAGGCGGCGATGACTTTGGCTCCGTCACCGCCGGGCTGGCACGTTGGGCAGAAGTGGTGTTTCGTTAATTGAAAAATGGCTCAGCAGCGGCTTAAATCAGCCTGCGCCTGAGCCAGTTTCTCCGCTGCCTGACGTAATGGTTCCATCAACGGCATGGTCCGTGCAGGAGCATGAAGGCGGAATCGCTGCAACTCTGTCGCGCCGACAATCAGTGCCGATTCCAGCCGATGTCGTTTGGCGGTCATTTTCGCCATTACCGCTTGTCTGTCTGCTGGCGTTACCGCTTCATTCGGCCTGAACACAAAACGGCGTTCGCAACTCGCTTTCCAGTCGATAACCGCCTGGGTCAGATGATCACCAAACCCTTTCACTTGCTTAACACCACGACGGGTAACATCTGCTGCTGTTTCAATACCAAAAGACCGTAACGCCGCTTTACGCGCAGGGCCAACGCCGGGAATAGAGGCAGCATCAATAAAAAATCCCTCCAGAAACTTCTGCTTCTGCCGTTCCCTTGCGTTGTCCTGAAGTGCTGCCAGATCGCGCTTTTCTTCTTCCGGTAACCCAAGAATTTCGTCCTTCATTTTTTCAAGCATCGTCCGTTTGGCGATAAAACCTTCCAACCCGCCCAACTGTTGGATCTGGCTGACTAAATGGTCATAGTCCATTTTCGCACGATTAAATACCTCACGACGGTGCTGGACTTCTGCTTTGTAAGCTTTGCTTGTCAGACTGCCAATAATCCAGATAGCCGCCAGCACAGGCACCAAAATAATATAACGCGGTTCTGCCTGAAGACCGCAAAGCAACAGCGATAACGCTGACAGTGTGATCTCAATCAGAATAATGTATTCACGCCGTAACAGGCCTAAAGGAAGCGGCCTGCCAGCTGGTTGGAAATGATCGGGTAATGGTAACTGTAATGCTGGTGGTGCTACTGACGCCATCACCATCGCCCAGACTTTCGCCAGCACAAAATCACCGACGGTGGTAATCACCTCTTCGCCGAGATCAATAAAATAGATAACGCCTTGATTATCCAGCGCACACCACGGGCAGTCGGTTAAATGACAAGGGTAAACATGCATTGCTGAAACGGTACATTTCTTTAATTGTTGGCGTAGTAAATCAAGTGCCGCAACCCACGCTTTTGCCGTCGGACGCCCGGTTGCCACGCCACTTTCCGTGAATGCCTGCTGAAACATGGCTGCAACATCACCCGGTAACATCGATAGCGGAATCGATCGTGGCGGCGGTTTTAAGCCACGTCTCTGATTGTCTGACGCGTAGGCATAACGAAAATGGGCAATATCCGTCTCCAGCGCATTACCCGCATCAGAGATAAGCGGCACACCAGAATAAGGATGCCGCCCACCAAACAAGACGTGAAATATCAGCAACGCAAGGCCAAAATTATCGTGATTTTCTGTGCGTTCAAAGCCAACAAATGACGACAAGGTTTGCAGCTCTGGCGGCGTAAAATGCGACACGCCGACTTCGCATAAATGCAGTGTGCCATTGGCGTTAATCTGAAAGGAGTCGCTATCAATCAACGCCACTTTGCTGTCACGGCCTACCATAAAGCTGTTCTGGTTTACGTCACCCACGACATGCCCGTGCTCATGAACCGTAGCAAAAGATGAAGCAATATTGCGCGCAACATAGAGGAGAAAATCCCACGCACAATGAGGGTAACTCTGGCGACGATGTGCCGGGCTATAGATCATATGAATCGGTTCTTTACCAGAAACTTTTGGCATCATAAAACCGATAACCTTCCCACCTCGTCCACTATGAAGCGTTGCTTGCGGCCAGGCGACATAATTCAGCAACTGCGCGTCAGCTGTCGCAGCCATAAAGGCAAGTTTGTCCTGTTTTAAGGCGGGTGGCGGCGTGTGATAAATCTTGGCAACGCTATCGACAAACTCCTCGATATCATAAACCGCGCCTTCGCCGCCTTTGCCCAGTTCACGCCCGAGAGTGGTCAATTCACCTGTCGATGTAAATACTTTTATATTTGTCTTCATAATGTTTCAAGGGCAGTCATATTATATTTCAATGAATAATAACACTGCCCATTATAATTATTTCTATATTGGAAGAGTCCCACTCAAGAATAAAAATGATAATGCAATTTCATCAGGATACAATTCAATTCCAACCTGATAATGATTCACTTCCACAGGTTTTTTGCTAACTTTTACTACACAGGGATTCTGGAGAAAAAATGAAAAAGATATTACTTATGTTGTGTCTGCTATTTTTTACTACCGCAAGCTATTGTGAGATTTCGGATACGTTAGTGACAGGAGGTTATGATAAAAAGGCGATGTCTGACGCCATTCAACATGCGCGGAAAGAAACCGATCAATTCATCGAAGTTATGAATAAAAAAGATGCTGATACTTTCGCAGTCAAAGCCCCGATAACCGATCGCGGAGAAACCGAGCATTTCTGGCTCACGGATGTCACTTATTCTAACGGCATGTTTATTGGTATAATAAGCAATGACCCTGGTATTGTTACAAACGTAGAATATGGCCAGGAGTGGAAAATCAAGAAAGAAGATATTTCAGACTGGATGTATACGCGCGGGGATAAAATTTACGGTGGTTATACCATTGATCCTTTATTGGTCACCTATCCAAAAGAAGAAGCCGACGAGCTAAGAGCAAAATTAGTTCGCTAGCCAGCCATTATATTGATTGCTTAAACTGGCGGTTGAACCGTTGTCTTCAACCGCCATGCGATGTTTATTCTGTCCACATAGCCAGTGCTAACGTTTTATCATCATCGGTACGCTCGTTTACCGCTGGGCTGGACAAAAACTGCTTTAACAATTCAGGTAATAAATCGAGTTGTTCCTGCGTTGCTGACGCCAGTCCATTGAAAAACGGGGTAAAGAAAGGCACATGCGGAGAATTATCCAGCATATTTAACGCCAGTCTCTGAATACCATCCGTAAATGCTGCAACTCTATGCGCACGCTCAGTGCTGGTGAAAATTTCCAGTCTGGAAACGGCATCTTCATCGGTAATGAAATGCGTCATGTTGGCATATTCACCCACCATCGGCGTGAGCGGCAATTGCAAACCGTGCCCCAAATCTACGACCACGCCACCATCGCCAATCTGCATAATCAATGTGCCGTTAGGCGATGAAATCAGTCCCAGAAATGTGCAGGCAAAATCGCGAACCGCTAATTCTTTGGCCTCTGCCTCGGCAAAAAGTCGCTGACGAATAGTCAGTACAATATCCGTGGCGAGGACATCATTAAGCTCCAATTCCCCACCCTGCACTTTTTGCGATATATAAGCCATCGCTTCATTGACGGCAAGCTTCGCACCTTCGCCTCCCTGCGAGACGCTGCCTGCGCCATCAGCGACAAATACCGACAATAATGGCTGCTGGTCTTCTAGCCAGGCAACCTGCATCTGGCAGGCATCCTGGCAAGACAAGTCAGCGCTGATGTGCGACGTTCCAACGGCTGATGCATAGACCAGACGCCAGCTCACACTGACGTCCAGCCTTTTGGCGCTTCCAGTACAACTTCCGTTCCCGGCGTGGAGCGGGAAACCGAACGCAGCGAACTGGATAACCAGCTAAACAGTTCGCGGAATTGTAATCCTTGAAGAGGCAAAGGCTGACGAACGCTGATTTGGGCCAGCGTCTTCATATCCGCCCCCTGAACACCGATGGAAAAGAAGGCAAACTTCTTATCTTCTTCCCCCTGAAACACCTTGTTGGCAGCAGCCTGCCACTCATCGGTTGGTGCACCATCAGTGATCATGAAAATCCACGGACGATAATAGGAAATACCATTGGCGCGATACTCACGTTTGCGCTCCTCAACCATATTCAGGGCTTTGGTAATGGCGGCCCCCATTGGTGTATCTCCCTGGGCAAACAGGATGGGCGGGAAAAAATTAGCGGCGCTGGTAAATGGTTGTTCCACATGCACCGGGCCGAACGTCACAATACCGAGTTCCACTCTTTTTAAGGCCAGCGAATCGGCAAGCAGCTCATCGCGAAAGGTAACCAATCCGGCGTTAAGTTCATTAATAGGTCTACCACTCATCGAACCAGAAACATCCAACAGCAAAATGCAGGGGCAACGTGGTTCCGGGTTACTGGCAAAATCGCTGGTGGCAAACGTGATTTGTTCGCTCATAAGAAATCCTTTCTTAGAGAATTATTGAGGTCCGGTATCATACCGACTGCAATAATGAAATAAGAGCAGGCAAAGCAACTTTCAGAATTCGGCCCATAAGCGCAGAGGGTTTTGCTATTCGCCCCGCAAGAACGTGGACTTACAGATTGACAATAAGGGTGGAGTAACATAACTTCAGGAGTGAGGGTAGAGCGGGGTTTCCCCCGCCCTGGTAGTCTTAGTAAGCTGGCCAGCTAATAACTAAGAGCACCACGATGATGAGTAGCTTCATCATGACCCTTTCCTTATTTAAGGCCCCTTCCTCGGAAGGGGCTTTCCCGTTTCAGCGTCCCGCTGAAATCGGCGGCCTACCTCCTTTCGCCATGCAAGCAGTCTATCGCTAACTTGCAGATAAAATAGTTTCACATGTGATTATTGCGTAACGTCTCGCAAAGAATATTTGCTGGCAGGATCGCAGACTACAAAGCCTGCGGATTGACAATCTGATTGTGAAGGCATACTTTCAGGAGTGAGGGTTGAGCGGGGTTTCCCCCGCCCTGGTAGTCTTAGTAAGCCGGTAAGCTAATGACTAAGAGCACCACGATGATGATCCACTTCATCATGACCCTTTCCTTATTTAAGGCCCCTTCCTCGGGAGGGGCTTTCCCGTTTCAGCGTCCCGCTGAAATCATCGGCTTACCTCCTTTCGCCCTGAATGCAGTCTATCGCTAACGCGTAGATAAAATAGTTTCATCTGTGATTATTGCGTAACGACTCGCAAAGAATATTTGCTGGCAGGATCGCAGACTGCAAAGCCTGCGGATTGACATTCTGACCGTGAAGGCATATTTTCAGGAGTGAGGGTAGAGCGGGGTTTTCCCCGCCCTGGTAGTCTTAGTAAGCTGGGTAGCTAACGACTAAGAGCACCACGATGATGAGTATCTTCATCATGACCCTTTCCTTATTTAAGGCCCCTTCCTCGGGAGGGGCTTTCCCGTTTCAGCGTCCCGCTGAAATCGTCGGCCTACCTCCTTTTGCCCTGAATGCAGTCTATCGCTAACGCGTAGATAAAATAGTTTCCTGTGTTATTACTGGATGCGTGCTCGCAAAAGTGCCCGTCATTCAGACGATTCCCGACAGTGTTTCATAATTCCTCCATTTTTCTCCCTTATTGGCTGGCTACACTAGTATCATTCCGCGAAACGTTTCAGGAAGAGAAACTCTTAACGATGAAAGGCAGTTATAAATCCCGTTGGGTAATCGTAATCGTGGTGGTTATCGCCGCCATCGCCGCTTTCTGGTTCTGGCAAGGCCGCAATGAATCCCAGAGCGCAGCGCCAGGTGCGACGAAGCAAGCACAGCAGTCGCCAGCCGGTGGCCGCCGTGGTATGCGTTCCGGCCCATTGGCCCCGGTTCAGGCAGCAACTGCCGTGGAACAGGCGGTTCCGCGTTACCTCACCGGGCTTGGTACGATTACCGCTGCTAACACCGTTACGGTGCGCAGTCGCGTAGATGGTCAACTGATGGCATTACATTTCCAGGAGGGTCAGCAGGTCAAAGCAGGCGATTTACTGGCAGAAATTGACCCCAGCCAGTTCAAAGTTGCATTAGCACAAGCTCAGGGGCAACTGGCAAAAGATAAAGCCACACTAGCCAACGCCCGCCGTGATTTAGCGCGTTATCAGCAACTGGCAAAAACCAATCTCGTCTCCCGTCAGGAATTGGATGCCCAACAGGCGCTGGTCAGTGAAACCGAAGGTACCATTAAGGCTGATGAAGCGAGCGTCGCCAGCGCACAGCTGCAACTCGACTGGAGCCGCATCACCGCACCAGTCGATGGTCGCGTTGGTCTCAAGCAGGTTGATGTTGGTAACCAAATCTCCAGTGGTGATACCACCGGGATTGTGGTGATCACCCAGACGCATCCTATCGATTTGCTCTTTACCCTGCCGGAAAGCGATATCGCTACCGTAGTACAGGCGCAAAAAGCCGGAAAACCGCTGGTTGTTGAAGCCTGGGATCGCACCAACTCGAAGAAATTAAGTGAAGGCACGCTGTTAAGTCTCGATAACCAAATCGATGCCACTACCGGTACGATTAAAGTGAAAGCACGCTTTAATAATCAGGATGATGCGCTGTTTCCCAATCAGTTTGTTAACGCGCGCATGTTAGTCGACACCGAACAAAACGCCGTGGTGATCCCCACCGCCGCCCTGCAAATGGGCAACGAAGGCCATTTTGTCTGGGTGCTGAATAGCGAAAACAAGGTCAGCAAACATCTGGTGACGCCGGGCATTCAGGACAGTCAGAAAGTGGTGATCCGCGCAGGTATTTCTGCAGGCGACCGCGTAGTGACGGATGGCATTGATCGTCTGACCGAAGGGGCGAAAGTGGAAGTGGTTGAAGCTCAAAGCGCCACCACTTCGGAAGAGAAAGCCACCAGCCGCGAATACGCGAAAAAAGGAGCACGCTCCTGATGCAGGTGTTACCCCCGAGCAGCACAGGCGGCCCGTCGCGCCTGTTTATTATGCGTCCTGTCGCCACTACGCTGCTGATGGTGGCGATCTTACTCGCCGGGATTATCGGTTATCGTGCCCTGCCCGTTTCGGCGCTGCCGGAAGTGGACTATCCAACCATTCAGGTGGTCACCCTCTACCCAGGTGCCAGCCCGGATGTCATGACCTCTGCCGTTACCGCACCGCTCGAACGCCAGTTCGGGCAGATGTCCGGCCTGAAACAGATGTCGTCGCAAAGTTCCGGCGGCGCGTCAGTTATCACTTTGCAGTTCCAGCTAACATTACCGCTGGATGTCGCCGAGCAGGAAGTGCAGGCCGCGATTAACGCTGCGACCAACTTGTTGCCGAGCGATCTGCCTAACCCGCCGGTTTACAGCAAAGTGAACCCGGCAGATCCGCCAATCATGACGCTTGCCGTCACCTCAACCGCCATGCCGATGACCCAAGTGGAAGATATGGTGGAAACCCGCGTCGCGCAGAAGATCTCGCAGATTTCCGGCGTCGGGCTGGTGACGCTTTCCGGCGGTCAGCGTCCGGCTGTTCGCGTCAAACTTAACGCCCAGGCGATTGCCGCCCTCGGCCTGACCAGCGAAACCGTGCGCACCGCCATTACCGGCGCTAACGTTAACTCGGCTAAAGGTAGCCTCGACGGCCCTTCCCGCGCGGTCACGCTTTCCGCGAACGACCAGATGCAATCTGCGGATGAATATCGCCAGTTGATTATCGCCTACCAGAACGGCGCGCCGATTCGTCTTGGTGATGTCGCAACCGTTGAACAAGGCGCAGAAAACAATTGGCTTGGCGCATGGGCGAACAAAGAACAGGCCATTGTGATGAATGTTCAGCGCCAGCCCGGTGCTAACATTATCTCTACCGCCGACAGCATTCGGCAGATGCTGCCACAGCTTACCGAGAGTCTGCCGAAATCGGTAAAAGTGACGGTACTTTCCGATCGCACTACCAATATCCGCGCATCAGTCGACGATACCCAGTTTGAACTGATGATGGCTATCGCGCTGGTAGTCATGATTATCTACCTGTTTCTGCGCAATATTCCGGCGACCATCATTCCTGGCGTCGCCGTGCCGCTGTCGTTAATCGGCACCTTCGCGGTCATGGTGTTTCTCGATTTTTCGATCAATAACCTGACGCTGATGGCGTTAACCATCGCCACCGGATTCGTTGTCGACGACGCCATCGTGGTGATCGAAAACATTTCCCGCTATATCGAAAAAGGCGAAAAACCACTGGCAGCGGCGCTCAAGGGCGCAGGTGAAATCGGTTTTACCATTATCTCACTGACTTTCTCTCTGATTGCAGTGCTGATCCCGCTGCTGTTTATGGGCGATATCGTCGGGCGACTGTTCCGCGAATTTGCCATTACCCTGGCGGTAGCGATTTTGATCTCAGCCGTGGTGTCGCTGACCCTGACACCGATGATGTGCGCGCGGATGCTCAGCCAGGAGTCGCTGCGTAAACAGAACCGCTTCTCCCGGGCCTCGGAAAAAATGTTCGACAGGATAATTGCCGCCTATGGTCGTGGACTGGCGAAAGTGCTGAATCATCCGTGGCTGACTTTAAGCGTAGCGCTCAGCACGCTGCTGCTTAGCGTTCTCTTATGGGTGTTCATTCCGAAAGGTTTCTTCCCGGTACAGGACAACGGCATTATTCAGGGCACCTTGCAGGCACCGCAATCCAGCTCCTTTGCCAATATGGCCCAGCGGCAACGTCAGGTCGCTGATGTGATTTTGCAGGACCCGGCGGTGCAAAGCCTGACCTCATTTGTTGGCGTTGATGGTACTAACCCGTCGCTGAACAGTGCGCGTTTACAGATCAACCTCAAACCGTTGGATGAACGTGATGATCGGGTGCAAAAAGTCATCGCCCGTTTGCAAACGGCAGTAGATAAAGTGCCGGGTGTCGATCTCTTCCTTCAACCAACGCAGGATCTGACTATCGATACTCAGGTCAGCCGCACCCAGTACCAGTTTACCTTGCAGGCCACATCGCTGGATGCGCTCAGCACCTGGGTGCCGCAACTCGTGGAAAAACTCCAGCAGCTGCCACAGCTTTCTGATGTCTCCAGCGACTGGCAGGACCAAGGGCTGGTGGCGTATGTCAACGTTGATCGCGACAGCGCCAGCCGTCTGGGGATCAGCATGGCGGACGTCGATAACGCCCTGTACAACGCGTTTGGTCAGCGACTGATTTCCACCATTTATACTCAGGCTAACCAGTATCGCGTGGTGCTGGAGCACAATACCGAAAATACCCCAGGCCTCGCGGCGCTGGATACTATCCGCCTGACCAGCAGCGACGGTGGCGTGGTGCCGCTAAGCTCAATTGCCAAAATTGAGCAGCGTTTTGCGCCGCTCTCCATCAACCATCTGGATCAGTTCCCGGTAACGACCATCTCCTTTAACGTGCCGGATAACTATTCTCTCGGTGATGCGGTGCAGGCGATTATGGACACCGAAAAGACGCTGAATCTGCCGGTGGATATCACCACACAATTCCAGGGCAGCACCCTCGCCTTCCAGTCGGCATTGGGCAGCACTGTCTGGCTGATTGTCGCAGCGGTGGTGGCGATGTATATCGTGCTCGGCATTCTGTACGAGAGCTTTATCCACCCGATCACCATTCTCTCGACGTTGCCAACGGCAGGTGTTGGCGCACTGCTGGCGCTAATGATTGCCGGAAGTGAGCTGGATGTGATCGCCATCATCGGCATTATTTTGCTGATCGGTATTGTGAAGAAAAACGCCATCATGATGATCGACTTCGCGCTGGCTGCCGAGCGCGAGCAAGGCATGTCGCCGCGCGATGCAATTTACCAGGCCTGTCTGTTGCGTTTTCGTCCGATCCTGATGACCACTCTGGCGGCTCTGCTTGGCGCGTTGCCGCTGATGTTAAGTACCGGGGTCGGCGCGGAACTGCGTCGTCCGTTAGGTATCGGCATGGTCGGCGGTCTGATAGTCAGCCAGGTGCTGACGCTGTTTACCACGCCGGTGATTTATTTGCTGTTCGACCGCCTGGCATTGTGGACCAAAAGCCGCTTTGCTCGTCATGAAGAGGAGGCGTAAGTGAAGTTTTTTGCCCTCTTCATTTACCGCCCGGTGGCGACGATTTTACTGTCGGTTGCCATTACCCTGTGCGGCATACTGGGCTTCCGTATGCTGCCGGTCGCCCCGCTGCCGCAGGTCGATTTTCCGGTGATCATGGTCAGCGCCTCGCTGCCCGGTGCATCGCCGGAGACAATGGCGTCTTCCGTCGCCACGCCGCTGGAGCGCTCACTTGGGCGCATCGCCGGGGTCAGTGAAATGACCTCCAGCAGTTCGCTTGGCAGCACGCGTATTATTTTGCAGTTTGATTTTGACCGGGATATCAACGGCGCGGCGCGCGATGTGCAGGCGGCGATCAACGCCGCGCAAAGTTTGCTGCCCAGCGGAATGCCAAGCCGTCCGACCTATCGCAAAGCGAATCCTTCGGATGCGCCAATTATGATCCTGACGCTGACATCCGATACTTATTCGCAGGGTGAACTGTACGATTTCGCCTCGACGCAACTGGCTCCGACAATTTCGCAAATCGACGGTGTCGGTGATGTCGATGTCGGCGGCAGCTCGTTGCCCGCTGTGCGCGTTGGGCTGAACCCGCAGGCGCTATTTAATCAGGGCGTGTCGCTGGACGACGTACGCACTGCCATCAGCAATGCCAACGTGCGTAAACCGCAGGGGGCGCTGGAAGATGGCACTCACCGCTGGCAGATCCAGACTAACGATGAACTGAAAACCGCCGCTGAATATCAGCCGCTGATTATTCATTACAACAACGGCGGCGCGGTTCGTCTGGGCGATGTAGCGACGGTGACCGACTCAGTGCAGGATGTGCGCAACGCCGGGATGACCAACGCCAAACCGGCTATTTTGCTGATGATCCGCAAGCTGCCGGAAGCCAATATTATCCAGACGGTTGACAGCATCCGGGCAAAATTACCGGAGTTGCAGGAGACCATTCCGGCGGCGATTGATCTGCAAATTGCCCAGGATCGCTCCCCCACCATTCGCGCCTCGCTGGAAGAAGTCGAGCAAACGCTGATTATCTCGGTGGCACTGGTGATTCTGGTGGTCTTTTTATTCCTGCGCTCGGGTCGCGCCACAATTATTCCCGCCGTTGCGGTGCCGGTTTCGCTGATTGGTACGTTTGCGGCGATGTACCTGTGCGGTTTCAGTCTCAATAATCTTTCGTTAATGGCGCTCACCATCGCTACTGGTTTCGTGGTGGATGACGCCATCGTAGTGCTGGAAAACATTGCCCGTCATCTGGAAGCGGGGATGAAACCGCTACAGGCCGCGCTGCAAGGTACTCGCGAAGTCGGCTTTACGGTACTGTCGATGAGTCTGTCACTGGTGGCGGTGTTCCTGCCGCTGCTGTTGATGGGCGGATTGCCGGGCCGACTGTTACGCGAATTTGCCGTGACGCTTTCTGTCGCCATTGGTATTTCGTTGCTGGTTTCCCTGACGTTAACGCCGATGATGTGCGGCTGGATGCTAAAAGCCAGCAAGCCGCGCGAGCAAAAGCGTCTGCGTGGTTTTGGTCGCATGTTGGTAGCCCTGCAACAAAGCTACGGCAAGTCACTGAAATGGGTGCTTAATCATACCCGTCTGGTGGGCGTGGTGCTGCTTGGCACCATTGCTTTGAATATCTGGCTGTATATCTCGATCCCGAAAACCTTCTTCCCGGAGCAGGACACCGGCGTGTTGATGGGCGGGATACAGGCGGATCAGAGTATTTCGTTTCAGGCGATGCGTGGTAAGTTGCAGGATTTTATGAAAATTATCCGTGACGATCCGGCAGTGGATAATGTCACCGGCTTTACCGGTGGCTCGCGGGTGAACAGTGGGATGATGTTTATCACTCTCAAACCGCGCGACGAGCGCAGCGAAACGGCGCAGCAAATTATCGACCGTCTGCGGGTGAAGCTGGCGAAAGAACCGGGGGCGAATCTGTTCCTGATGGCGGTACAGGATATTCGCGTTGGCGGACGTCAGTCGAACGCCAGTTACCAGTATACGTTGCTCTCCGACGACCTGGCGGCGCTGCGCGAATGGGAGCCGAAAATCCGCAAAAAACTGGCGACATTGCCGGAACTGGCGGACGTGAATTCCGACCAGCAGGATAACGGCGCGGAGATGAATCTGGTTTACGACCGCGATACCATGGCACGGCTGGGAATCGACGTGCAGGCCGCCAACAGCCTGTTGAATAACGCCTTCGGTCAGCGGCAAATCTCGACCATTTACCAGCCCATGAACCAGTATAAAGTGGTGATGGAAGTGGATCCGCGCTATACCCAGGACATCAGTGCACTGGAAAAAATGTTTGTCATTAATAACGAAGGAAAAGCGATCCCTCTGTCATATTTCGCTAAATGGCAACCGGCGAATGCCCCGCTGTCGGTGAATCATCAGGGATTATCGGCGGCCTCGACCATCTCGTTCAACTTGCCGACCGGAAAATCGCTCTCGGACGCCAGTGCGGCGATTGACCGCGCAATGACCCAGCTAGGTGTGCCTTCGACGGTGCGCGGCAGTTTTGCCGGAACAGCGCAGGTATTCCAGGAGACGATGAACTCGCAGGTGATCCTGATTATCGCAGCCATCGCCACGGTGTATATCGTGCTGGGTATCCTTTACGAGAGTTACGTGCATCCACTGACGATTCTCTCCACCCTGCCCTCGGCGGGCGTTGGAGCGCTGTTGGCGCTGGAGCTGTTCAATGCCCCGTTCAGCCTAATCGCCCTGATAGGGATCATGCTATTAATCGGCATCGTGAAGAAAAACGCCATTATGATGGTCGATTTTGCGCTCGAAGCCCAACGGCACGGTAACCTGACGCCGCAGGAAGCTATTTTCCAGGCCTGTCTGCTGCGTTTTCGCCCGATTATGATGACTACCCTGGCGGCGCTGTTTGGTGCGCTGCCGTTGGTATTGTCGGGCGGTGACGGCTCGGAGCTGCGCCAACCCCTGGGGATCACCATTGTCGGAGGTCTGGTAATGAGCCAGCTTCTGACGCTGTATACCACGCCAGTGGTGTATCTCTTTTTTGACCGTCTGCGGCTGCGTTTTTCGCGTAAACCTAAACAAACGGTAACCGAGTAAATGACAGATCTTCCCGACAGCACCCGCTGGCAATTGTGGATTGTGGCTTTCGGCTTCTTTATGCAGTCGCTGGACACCACCATCGTAAACACCGCCCTTCCCTCAATGGCGCAAAGCCTTGGGGAAAGTCCGTTGCATATGCACATGGTCATCGTATCTTATGTGCTGACCGTGGCGGTGATGCTGCCCGCCAGCGGCTGGCTGGCGGACAAAGTCGGCGTACGCAATATCTTCTTTACCGCCATCGTGCTGTTTACCCTCGGTTCGCTGTTTTGCGCGCTTTCTGCCACGCTAAACGAACTGTTGCTGGCACGCGCGTTACAGGGCGTTGGCGGCGCGATGATGGTGCCGGTCGGCAGGCTTACGGTGATGAAAATTGTACCGCGCGAGCAATATATGGCGGCGATGACCTTTGTTACGCTACCCGGTCAGGTCGGCCCACTATTGGGTCCGGCGCTCGGCGGCCTGCTGGTGGAATACGCGTCCTGGCACTGGATCTTTTTGATCAACATTCCGGCAGGGATTATCGGTGCGATCGCCACGCTGATGTTAATGCCAAACTACACCATGCAGACGCGGCGTTTCGATCTCTCCGGTTTTTTATTGCTGGCGGTCGGCATGGCGGTATTAACGCTGGCGCTGGATGGCAGTAAAGGCACGGGACTTTCACCGCTGGCGATTGCCGGACTGGCAGCGATTGGCGTGGTGGCACTGGTGCTTTATCTGCTGCACGCCAGAAACAACAACCGCGCCCTGTTCAGTCTGAAACTGTTCCGCACCCGTACCTTTTCGCTGGGCCTGGCGGGGAGCTTTGCCGGACGTATCGGCAGTGGCATGTTGCCCTTTATGACACCGGTTTTCTTACAGATTGGCCTCGGTTTCTCGCCGTTCCATGCCGGACTGATGATGATCCCGATGGTGCTCGGCAGCATGGGAATGAAGCGAATTGTAGTGCAAGTGGTGAATCGCTTTGGCTACCGTCGGGTACTGGTGGCGACCACGCTGGGCCTGTCGCTGGTCACCCTGCTGTTTATGACTACCGCTCTGCTGGGCTGGTACTACGTTTTGCCGTTCGTCCTGTTTTTACAAGGAATGGTCAACTCGACACGTTTCTCCTCCATGAACACCCTGACGCTGAAAGATCTACCAGACAATCTGGCGAGCAGCGGCAACAGCCTGCTGTCGATGATTATGCAATTGTCGATGAGTATCGGCGTCACCATCGCCGGGCTGTTGCTGGGGCTTTTTGGTTCACAGCATGTCAGTGTAGACAGCAGCACCACACAAACCGTCTTTATGTACACCTGGCTTAGCATGGCGTTTATCATCGCCCTTCCGGCGTTTGTCTTTGCCAGAGTGCCGAACGATACGCATCAAAATGTCGCTATTTCGCGGCGAAAAAGGAGCGCGCAATGAAATTCTGGCGACCCGGTATTACCGGCAAACTGTTTCTGGCGATTTTCGCCACCTGCATTGTCTTATTGATCACGATGCACTGGGCGGTACGTATCAGTTTTGAGCGCGGCTTTATCGATTACATCAAGCATGGAAATGAACAACGGCTGCAAATGCTCGGCGATGCGCTTGGTGAGCAGTACGCCCAGCACGGGAACTGGCGCTTCCTGCGTAATAACGATCGCTTTGTATTTCAGATCCTACGTTCGCTGGAGCATGATAACAACGAAGATAAGCCCGGCCCCGGTATGCCGCCACACGGTTGGCGCACGCAATTCTGGGTGGTTGATCAAAACAACAAAGTGCTGGTTGGCCCGCGAGCACCGATTCCACCAGACGGCACACGGCGGCCCATTATGGTCAATGGGGCGGAAGTGGGTGCGGTGATCGCCTCCCCTGTTGAACGACTGACCCGCAATACCGACATCAATTTTGACAGACAACAGAGGCAAACCAGTTGGCTGATTGTCGCTTTATCTACCTTGTTAGCGGCGCTGGCGACATTCCCACTGGCGCGCGGTTTGCTGGCTCCGGTCAAACGACTGGTGGACGGTACACACAAACTGGCAGCGGGCGATTTCACTACTCGCGTGACGCCCACCAGTGAAGATGAATTGGGCAAACTGGCGCAAGACTTCAACCAGCTCGCCAGCACGCTGGAGAAAAACCAACAGATGCGCCGCGATTTTATGGCCGATATCTCCCACGAGCTGCGCACGCCTTTAGCGGTACTGCGCGGCGAACTGGAAGCTATTCAGGATGGCGTGCGTAAATTCACGCCGGAGACGGTGGCTTCTTTACAGGCAGAGGTCGGTACACTGACCAAACTGGTGGATGATCTTCATCAATTGTCGATGTCTGATGAAGGCGCTCTCGCCTACCAGAAATCGTCGGTGGATCTGATCCCGCTACTGGAAGTCGCGGGTGGCGCATTTCGTGAGCGTTTCGCCAGCCGCGGGCTGAAACTGAAATTTTCCCTGCCAGACAGCATTACCGTATTTGGCGATCGCGATCGTTTAATGCAGTTGTTCAATAACTTACTGGAAAACAGCCTGCGCTATACCGACAGCGGCGGCAGCCTGCATATCTCTGCCGAGCAACATGACAAAACGGTGCGCCTGACCTTTGCCGACAGTGCACCGGGCGTTAGTGACGATCAACTGCAAAAATTGTTTGAGCGTTTTTATCGCACCGAAGGTTCCCGCAACCGTGCCAGCGGCGGTTCCGGCCTGGGGCTGGCGATTTGTCTTAACATTGTTGAAGCACATAATGGTCGCATTGTTGCCGCTCATTCGCCTTTTGGCGGGGTAAGCATTACAGTAGAGTTACCGCTGGAACGGGATTTACAGAGAGAAGTATGACCGAGTTACCAATCGACGAAAACACGCCACGTATTTTGATCGTGGAAGATGAACCGAAGCTGGGGCAGTTGCTTATTGATTATCTGCTTGCTGCGAGCTATGCGCCGACGCTTATCAGCCACGGCGATCAGGTACTGCCATATGTGCGCCAGACACCACCGGATCTGATCCTGTTGGATCTGATGCTCCCTGGCACCGATGGCCTGACGTTGTGTCGGGAAATTCGTCGTTTTTCTGACATTCCGATCGTGATGGTGACAGCAAAAATCGAAGAGATCGACCGCCTGCTCGGGCTGGAGATTGGCGCAGATGATTATATCTGTAAGCCGTACAGTCCACGGGAAGTGGTAGCGCGCGTCAAAACCATTTTGCGCCGTTGCAAACCGCAGCGCGAGTTGCAGCAACAGGATGCTGAAAGCCCGTTGATTATCGACGAAGGTCGTTTTCAGGCTTCATGGCGCGGTAAAATGCTTGACCTGACGCCTGCGGAATTTCGTCTGCTGAAAACACTCTCTCATGAACCAGGAAAAGTGTTCTCCCGCGAGCAGTTGTTGAACCACCTTTATGACGACTACCGCGTAGTAACTGACCGCACCATCGACAGCCACATTAAAAACCTGCGTCGCAAGCTGGAAGCTCTGGACGAAGAGCAGTCTTTTATCCGCGCCGTCTACGGTGTCGGTTATCGCTGGGAAGCCGACGCCTGCCGCATCGTTTAACATTTTTACCTGCCGGAGAAGGCATTCACGCCACATCCGGCAGCATTATCCCGCGCATTGTCGGCTATCTGACATTATCTCTCCGCCCTGGCAAGCACCTGAAAATCGCTCATACTTTAATCGGCAAACAGTCCTTTTAGATGCTGTTTTCGATACGCAATTTCAATCAAGGAGTCATTATGGCTGGTTGGTTTGAACTCAGTAGGAGCAGTGATAATCAATTCCGGTTTGTGCTAAAAGCGGGCAATGGTGAGACTATCCTCACCAGCGAGCTGTATACCTCAAAAGCCTCTGCGGAAAAGGGCATCGCGTCAGTGCGTAGCAACAGCCCACAAGAAGAACGCTATGAGAAAAAAACAGCAAGCAACGGCAAATTCTATTTCAATCTGAAAGCCGCCAATCATCAAATTATCGGCTCCAGCCAGATGTACGCCACCGCGCAATCTCGTGAAACCGGAATTGCCTCCGTTAAAGCCAATGGCACAAGCCAGACGGTGAAAGACAATACGTAATGACGATGCCGGGCGTGGGTTGTTGGCGTCCGGCTTTATTTTCTCTCATCACAGAGTTACTATCCCTCAGGAAATTATTAATCATGAAATGAGTTTTCTCCTCATAACTGATAAGGAAAATTATGCTCAAAGGATTGCGTACATTATTTACACGCAGGGTTTTGTTTAACGTCGAAATGAATAATTCTGTTGACTGTGAATTATTTCTTATCCAGCAACAACTCCAGTCGATGATAGCCGATCCAGGCAATTATATAGCGCATGATTGTGATCTCAACGATACTCTGGTTCTTTGCCAGCTTACCCATCACCACAATGGATATATACGAGAAAAGGCCGTGCAATGTCTGGGACAAAAAGAGGATGTTGCAGCTATAGAAGAATTATTACTTGCAGCTAATGACTGGGTAAAAGAGGTTCGCCTTGCTGCAACCATAGCGTTACGTCATTTAAAGAAGGATAAGAATGCAGCGGCATTTGCCGTTAATCTTCCCATGATACGTAACCTTCTCCAATGCCAGCGTTACGATCATGCTGCATTTGTAGACGAGATACTTAGATTTTTATTGACAGAAAATAGCCGTCCACAATTAACGTGTTGGCTTACTTGCCCTGATAAAAAACTCTCCCGCGCAGTATTACAAACGCTGATTGAATATGGCTACTTTAATGATGAATCTTCGCTGCTTTTAATACTCAAGCAGCCCGACGAAGGTTTACGAATGCTGGCGGTCACCCACTGGCTGCGTCAACAATTACCGTTAAGCGAAGCGGTATTAACTCGTCTGTTAAAAGACCGCTGGCCGCGTATTCGACAAGCAACGTTGTTTAGCCTTACTGACCGAGCTATAGAAATTCCTCCGGCGTTGTACAGCGCATTACTGCTGGATAACAATATGTTGATCCGTCTACGCGCTAAAAACATGCTTAATGACGTCATGGATGTTGTGCAATTCTGGCGTCATGTTGTCACCTCGACTGAATATACTCCCTCACAGCGCCGGGCAGCTTTATACGGGCTGGACTCCATTCATGATGCCAATATTTTAAAACTGGCAGAATGGGGATTATCACAGGATGTATTCCCACTGCGATTAGCCGCTATGTATATTCTTGCGAAAGCCAATCCTGATGGTGGTGTCAAAGGGATTATTCTGACCACACTGGCTAACCCGGACGCCTCCGGGCTTCGATTTATGGTTAACATCTGTGTATGGTGTCGAGTTCCGCTCACGTTCGAGGAAATACGTCAGTTGCAGGAAAACGCACCGTCAGTTAAACATGCTTGCGCATATTGTCGGCTGTATCATAACTTGAACAAATGGGCCTGTTTAATTCTTCTTCTGCAATCGCAACACAAGCTAACTGAAGAATTTGCAGGTAAACAGCTCGCGATATGGCAACGCAATTTCAATCTTTCGGGCATTCAACCAAATGCTCCTCAGCGTCAGCAACTTCAGGCGCTTTTTACCTGCAATCCGGAACTTCACAACAAGTTATGGGGTTATATTCCCTTTCTTTAACACCAAATTAAGGTCAACTGATAACAATTGAACCTGACGACTATCGGAGTCAAAACGAAATAAATGCGCAGTCTTTCCCTTAACATTGTCACTGGAGTCAACCCCACCGATTGCGCTACAATGCCCGCCCTTAAAGTGGGGGCACTCCCCTAACCGCTTCATCAGGTGAAGCGGATCTGACCTGTCATCAGAACGAGAGAATTATGTTTAAACCGGAACTCCTTTCCCCGGCGGGAACGCTGAAAAATATGCGTTACGCTTTCGCTTATGGCGCAGATGCTGTTTATGCGGGCCAGCCGCGTTACTCCCTGCGTGTGCGCAACAACGAATTCAACCACGAAAATCTCCAGCTCGGCATTAATGAAGCCCATGCGCTGGGGAAAAAGTTTTATGTTGTGGTCAACATTGCACCGCACAACGCTAAGTTGAAAACCTTTATCCGTGACCTGAAACCGGTGGTGGAAATGGGGCCGGATGCGCTGATTATGTCCGATCCAGGGCTGATTATGCTGGT
The DNA here is from genome assembly GCF_002965285.1 of Escherichia sp. MOD1-EC5990. Lineage (NCBI taxonomy): Bacteria > Pseudomonadati > Pseudomonadota > Gammaproteobacteria > Enterobacterales > Enterobacteriaceae > Escherichia > Escherichia sp. MOD1-EC5990. Next base: position 91,902 of record NZ_PTRV01000010.1, read on the forward strand.
GCGTGAGCACTTCCCTGAAATGCCGATCCATCTCTCGGTACAGGCTAACGCCGTGAACTGGGCGACGGTGAAATTCTGGCAGCAAATGGGCCTGACCCGCGTGATCCTCTCTCGCGAGCTGTCGCTGGAAGAGATTGAAGAGATCCGCAATCAGGTGCCGGATATGGAGGTAGAGATCTTCGTTCACGGCGCGCTGTGCATGGCCTACTCCGGTCGCTGCCTGCTCTCTGGCTATATCAACAAGCGCGACCCGAACCAGGGCACCTGCACCAACGCCTGCCGCTGGGAGTACAACGTCCAGGAAGGGAAAGAAGATGACGTTGGCAACATCGTGCACAAGTACGAGCCGATTCCGGTGCAAAATGTTGAGCCGACGCTGGGTATCGGCGCGCCAACCGACAAAGTGTTTATGATCGAAGAAGCTCAGCGTCCGGGCGAGTATATGACCGCGTTTGAAGATGAGCACGGTACTTACATCATGAACTCGAAAGATCTGCGCGCTATCGCCCACGTTGAACGCCTGACCAAAATGGGCGTGCATTCGCTGAAAATCGAAGGTCGTACAAAATCTTTCTACTATTGCGCACGCACCGCGCAGGTTTACCGTAAAGCTATCGATGACGCAGCTGCGGGAAAACCATTCGATACCAGCCTGCTGGAAACTCTGGAAGGTCTGGCGCATCGTGGCTATACCGAAGGTTTCCTGCGTCGTCATACTCACGACGATTATCAGAACTACGAATACGGTTATTCAGTTTCTGACCGCCAGCAGTTTGTTGGTGAGTTTACCGGTGAGCGCAAGGGCGACCTCGCGGCGGTAGCGGTGAAAAATAAATTCTCCGTTGGCGACAGCCTTGAGCTGATGACGCCGCAAGGGAACATTAACTTTACCCTTGAGCATATGGAAAACGCCAAAGGCGAAGCAATGCCGGTCGCACCGGGCGATGGTTATACTGTGTGGATCCCGGTCCCGCAGGATCTTGAGCTAAATTACGCGCTGCTGATGCGTAATTTCTCCGGGGAAACCACGCGTAACCCCCACGGTAAGTGATTAATTTCGATTATTTTTCCCGGATGGAAAATTCTTAGAAACCGATCACATACAGCTGCATTTATTAAGGTTATCATCCGTTTCGCTGAAAAACATAACCCATAAAATGCTAGCTGTACCAGGAACCACCTCCTTAGCCTGTGTAATCTCCCTTACACGGGCTTATTTTTTACGCGTAACACAATGAAATAAAAGGATTTATTTCTGGTCACGTCCACACATTGACCACATCGACAAAAAAGCCCCTCGACTGAGGGGCTTCCTGTTTGTAATTACATCCACATAATTTGCTGCCCTGACGGCAACGGGTGCGGTCTTACGGCGTGGACTTCTCCCGGCTTCACGATGTATCGCTGTACCGACTCATAAGTGATGAATGTGGCGCTGCAATTCACGTTCTGACACTGGTGATAACGCTCTTTTGTCGTGTCAGTGATATAGCGGCTTGTACGCGCATGTGCGGCATGCTGGCATAAAGGACAATGAAACATCGCGAGCACCTCTTCCGGTTTTGTTGATGGTGCTATTTTAGTTAATTTATCCTTATAAAACAAATAGATAAAATAAAAACATCACTCATCATCTTCTGTTTCGTACTCCACATCAGAAAGCCTGACCTCAAGCTCCAAGGACGTCGTGAAGCCGCTATTATTCAGAAAATGTGTCACCTTAGTGATTGTCCAGTCCTGCTCGTCTATGACGCGCTTAAAGCCTGACACTTTAACCGGTGTTTCCGTGTAAATATCTGCCCGACCGGTAGCCAGGCTGATGGAGAACTCCGCAACGCCCCGTTGCAGCTTATCCCACTTCGCCTGAGCGGCGCGCATGGCCTGCGCTTTCGTGGCATATACCGCGGTCAGGGCAAAAACATTGTCAGCCTCACCTGCCATGTATTCACCTTCGCGCGCTTCCGGTACTTTTGGCGCTTTCTTCTGCGTGACTGGTTTCGCTTTCGGGTGCTCCAGTGCGCGCAGGTGTTTCTCTTTCTTTTTGCGTTTCAGTTTTACCTTCTGCTTTTGTGGCTTCGGGTCTTTGGTGTGTAACCACTTTGCCGTTACGCCGGTATAGGCTCCACGGTCAGCAATCGCAAAATGATGGCGGTCGCCGTCGCTGCGGGTGATGGTAATCTGCGGGATTTTTTTACCGCTGGCCGTCACCCCCTGCCCCGCCTTGAGAAACAACAGTTTTCCCATTTTTACCGACACCTCACCGCCGTTGCGTTCAGCAAGGCGGGTCAGGAATTTTGCATCAGACTCCTGCGACTGGTCGATGTGCGGGATTTTAATTCCGGCCAGTGACGGAGCGACACTGGCTTCCAGCCTGTTACGGGAGGCTATCGCTTCAACAATCGCACCGAGCGTGGTGTCATGCCAGGAGCCTTCACGGCGGGAATTGAGCGTCCCGCGAAAATCTGCACTCCGTGCGCGGATGGTGACCACATCCGGTGCGCCCCGGTGTTCAACCTCATCAACGGTAAATTTCCCTTTGCATACCAGGGCAAAACCTTTCCAGCCGATATACACCGTCAGGACAGCGCCACGAACCGGCAGCCCGACCTGCCCGTCGGCATCGTTCAGTTCAATATCAAGCTGGTCAGCCTCAAAGCCCCGGTTATCCGTCAGGGTCATGCTCATCAGACGGTCGCTGATATTGCCGGTAATATCCCTGTTGTCGAGCATCAGCATGTAATCCGGCGTCAGCGTACTGCCTGCATCAAATGTCAGTGCATCCAGCATTATCCCGCCCCCGTCATATCCGTGAATTTAGTCGCCATACTGCCAGCCTTACCGATGAGCGATTCTGCCTGTTTACCGATATCGCCATAAAGCGCGGCCAGTGATTCATCAACGCGGGTGAGCGACAGCGTAAAATCAATTTTCCGGGGTGTGCCGTCTGCAAAGAAAATACTCCCTGTTTCACTCACCCTGCTGATGACATACATGCCGTAAATCATGCCGGTGCCATCCAGCAACGGCCACGCCCGGCCTTCCTCAGCCATCAGCCTGAGCGTGGTCATCGTCAGCTTGCCGCCGGTCAGTTCGGGATAAAGCACACCGGCAAGCGTGATATTTTCCTCGCCAACACCGAGAAACTGAAAGGCATCCCGTTTGCCGATACGGGAATTTGACGCCCAGCGATAATCTGATTCACGCTGCATGGTCTGGTGTGGCAGCGTCTGGCGCATAAAAACAAACATACCTAACGCGAGCATCATTTTTCGTCACCTCCTTAACCGTCATGCATCATGCTGGCACGGGCGCGCGCACGTTTATCCCGCTCGTATTTTTCGAGCGCATCCTGTAACTGGCGGTCAAGCTGTGTCCCCGGCGCAGTACCACCCGTCAGGCTGATGTGATATTCGTTTTTACTCTGGTCCACATAAGAGCGGCCAGCCGGTGCCGTGACCGGCTGATAAGCCTGATAGCCTGCATAAGAGCTGGTCGCCGGAATATAACCACCGGTGCCATACGTGGCGGCATGAGTTCTGGCGGCGGTCTGGTCAAGTGTGTCTGACTCTTTGTTGATAACACCGAGTTTTTCCAGTACCCAGTCAATACCGCTGCGCAGTTTGTTGAACGCATTAAGCGGCAGCATCAGCGCGTCAGCCAGTGCCTGCCCGAACATGACGCCCGTGTCACGGCAACGGTTCAGGGTGTCCCGGGTGGCTTTAACCGGAGCAATCAGGTTTGTAAACCACTGCCACGCGGCCTGTAACTTTTCGCCCAGCCAGTCAAACACCGGCTTAAGTGGCGTGAACAGCTCCCCCACCGGCGCAAATGCCGCTTTCAGCCCTTCAACCACACCGCCAAAGAATGCGCTGACAGGCTCCCAGTATTTACGGATAAGCAACGCCCCGGCGACAATGGCAGCCACCACGGCCACAACCGGCCAGCTAATCGCCCCGATGGCCGTCATAACAGCACTGCCAACCGTCGTGAAGATTGCCCCCATTGCGCCTGCTGCCGCGATAATAGCATTGATGCCGGTGATAACCGGCCAGGCTACGAGGCCAATGGCACCAATGATGCCAGTCAGCGCCAGTGCACCACCGGCAATTAGGCCAATGGTTAACGCCAGTGATTTGTTTTTCTGGATCCAGCCGTCGAGTTTTAACACATACTTTGTGGCCGTCTGCGTGAGCTTACGCAGTGCGCCTTCCTGCTGGTCAAACAGGTCAGTCCCCACCGCCTCATAAGCGGACTGAAACTCCTTAAAGTCACCGCCGAGGTTGTCCTGCATGATATTTACCAGTTCTGCGGTCTTTCCGTCTGAGGCTTTAAACGCAGCGGTCAGTTTGTCCAGCTTTCCGGTTGAGGCGGCAGTCATCAGCACGGCGGCGGCTGAACTGGCCTCCTCCCCGAAAATGGTTTTCATGTATTCAGCCTGCTGGGCAGTACCGAGCCGGTTTTTCTCAAAACTGGCCTGCATTTCTTTCAGAATGGTAAATACTGGTCGGGTGTTTCCCTTACTGTCTGAGGTTTTCACACCAAGCTCTTTGAGTGCATCCCATGCTTTTCCCGTCGGTGCCTGCAGGCGGCTTAACACGGCACGGCTTCCCGTTCCCGCCATTGAACCGGTAATTTTTGCATCATGCAGCGCCCCGACCATTGCGGCTGTTTCTTCAATGCTGACACCGGCATTTTTTGCCACAGGTGCGGCATAGGTCAGCGCATCGCTCATACCGTCAAAATCGGCGGCGGTTTTGTTCATCGTCATGGAGAGAACATCCCCGATATGAGCGACCTTATCGTTTGAAAGCTGAAAGGCGGATTTCATCCCCATCAGCAGGGCGGCGTTTTCTTCCATCGTGCGGCGGTTCGCCAGCGCCATATTCAGCGTGACCGGCGTTGCCGCCTGAATGGCATCAACATCCCCACCGGCTTTCGCAATGATAATCTGCGCACCGGCAGCATCATCCGCCGAGGCGGCTGTGTTGTCGCCGAGCTGGCGCGCCTGTTTGCGTAGCGCGGCCATTTCGGCAGAATCTTTTGCCACACCGAGCACGGCCTGTAATTCTGAGTTTTTCTGCGCAAACTCATAACCGGGCATCAGCAGCTTAACACCGGCCATCGTTCCCGCCGCCGCAATCCCCACACCGGCAGCGCCCACTGAGGCCATATTTCCGGCCAGTTCCTTTCCGGCCTGATAACGCTGTTTGACTGCGTTAAGTTTTGCCTGTTGCGCACTGACACGCGCCAGCGCGTCACGCTGCCGGTTAAGCTGGGCGGTGGTTTCACTGATACGGTTTTTCAGTCCCTGCTCATCATGTGCAAGATTGCGGGTATTAATTCCCACAGCGGCCAGTTCCCGCTGCTGGCGTTTAACGGAATCTGTCAGGCGGTTATATTTCGCCTGTAAGTCCTCCGCCGCACGCTTTGCGGATTCCAGCACTTTCGCCTGAGCACGGGTCGGGCGTTCGGTGTTTTTAAACTGTGTGGCAAGGGCTTCGGCCTGCTGCCGTGCCTTTTCAAGTGCATGACCAGTCACGGCGAGCTGTGCACTGGTCTTGCGGAATCCCTCAATACGGGATGCGTGACCGTTCAGCTCGCGCAGTGATTTTTGTGTTTCCCGGATATCCCCCGACAGCAACTTACTCGCTGTGCGGATGGATTTAAACGGGCGGGACGCCTGGTCAACAGCCCTGAGCAATACCTGTAATTTTACATTGTTACTCATTCGTGTTTCCGCTTCGCCTGAGCGCCTTTTCGCGCCATGTGATGAGTTCGGTCAGGCTCATGGGATACAGTTCTGATGGCGGCCAGTGAAATATCACTGCCACATCCGCCATCAGGTCATCGACCGACAGATTTTTCGGAAGCGTCACTGCACCGAGTTCGGCGACAAAAAACCGACCACCTTACCGGCCAGCGCCACAAGGTCAGGCAGTTCCAGCGCGGCGACTTCCTGCTCGGTCAGCATCGGTGCCGTCATGCGCGGCAGCACCTTAATCAGTGCATCGACTTCGGAGTTCGCGACCGCAGCCAGACTGACACCGCGCAGCGTCCCGGCATTAGGTTTCATCAGCGTGACCTGTTCGATAACCTGCTCACCACGCTTGACCGGATTGTCCAGGGTAATCACATTTTCTTTGTTCATGGTTTTCTCACTTCTGAATCGGGGTTAACCGGTCAGCCAGGCTGACCGGATGAAAATCACAGGCCGATATTGCGGCGGTGTTGCTCCAGCCGGTCGACGCCGTTCACCTTCTCAATCATGTTGATGGTGTCGATTTCGACCAGCTCCTTACCGTCCATCGTCAGCCGGAAATAGGTGCAGACCACGGAGATTTTCGACTCGGTGTCTTCTCCCTGTTTGCCCTCGCCGGTGTCGATTTCTTTCTGACGTCCACGCATGACCACCTCGACGGCCACCGTTTCGCCGGTATCGTCGCGCTGGTAAGAGCCTGCAAAACGAATCGGTACGGAATCCACACCGGTTGCGGCGTAAAGCTCCCAGATAACCGAATCCGGGAAGCCACCGAGCGACCACTCCATTGACAGCGCATCGTCATCAAGGCCGAGGTCTACCGGTGCGCTGCCGTTCATCCCCGCACCGCGATAGTTTTCGAGCTTACGGGTCAGTTTTGGTAGCGTGACGGACTTCGCGACGCCCTGATAGCTGTAGCCGTTCAGAAAGACGTTCATTAACTTGAGTTTGCGCGGCATTGCCATCGGTCAGGCTCCTTAATTGCTGTTAACCGAGGTGACCAGATTTGCCAGGTATTTATCGGTAATACGCTGGCGCAGGGTCAGGTTTTCAAGAGGAGGCACCGGTGTATAGTCGTAGTCGATATACAGTTTTCCGGCCTTGAGGGTTTCCGCATCGTTGGATTCTTCGCTGAACCAGCAGGTCGCATCCACGATATAGCCGTTTGTTTTCAGCTCACGGAATTTGGCATTGATGCCGTCAACGATGTCGCGAATCAGCGTTGCGGTGATGGGCTTGTCCACCGCCCACATGTGCGCCTCAGCCATCGTGTCAGCCAGTACCTGCGCGGTGCGGGTGTAGTTTTCAAAGAGGAACAGCGGGTCATCAGAGCAGGTACGGTTACCCCAGAATCGGAAACCGTCGCGGCGAATCAGCGTAGTGACGCCTGACTCGTTAAGCAGGTCAGCATCGGTGCCGGACTCCTGCAAATCCCAGAATACAGATGCGCTGATGCCGGTAACACCGTTTACCCCGACGTTGGACAGCGTTTTATGCCAGCCCTGCTCCTGGTCGATTTTAGCGCGCAGACCCAGCGCACGGGCGGTGGCATACGCGGTGGCGGTGGTACTGGTGACCGTATCCCATGCGAGGAAATCCGGCCAGATGACCATCAGCTCACGCTGGCTGAAATTCTGGCGGTAGGCTTTCACCTCGGAAATGGTCTTACAGCCCCATGCGCTGATATATCCGAAAGCGCGCAGCTTCTGACAGACGGATGCCAGTGCAACAGCCACCTCTTTGGTATCCAGTCCCGGCACACCGAGAATACGCGGTTTAACACCGGTTACCGACTCCGCCGCCAGCAGGGCTTTTAGTCCGGTGTACTGACCGTTTTCGTCGGTGGTGCCGATGATATTGGAAACGGTCTGCGCGAGTTTCGTTTCCTCGTCATCACCGGTGCCGTCTTCCACGCGCACGACAACGGTGACCGGTTTTGACTGGTCAGCGATGGCCTGCAACGATGCCGCCAGCGTGCCTTTTTTACCGGCCTTTGCAATTGCGCTTTGCACATTGGTAATCAGCACCGGTTTATTGAGGGGGAAGGTTTCCGCATCCGCATCGCTGGCCGTGCAGACCATGCCGACAATGGCAGTGGATACGGTGGAAATGACGCGGGTGCCGTCGTTAATCTCCAGCACCTGCACGCCATGATGATAGTCACTCATCCGTTTAACTCCGTGGTTAATGGGTGCAACTATTTTCTGTTGTGCAGAGCATAAGACGCTATTTGACCTGGCTGGTCAGTGGATGAAACAACAGATAAAGAAAAGGCGGGCAATTCGCCCGCCTGTCCTGATTTGTACTCACTCATTTTCCGCCTGACAATTTACATAGCCCAAATGCTATCAAACCTGACAGTCTGCTTTGAGCGAAAAGTGGACATTAGAGTTACAAAAGCAAGTTTAAATCATCCAAAATATTACAATGTCCTTATCTATCTGATATCGTTATGATAAAAAGCTCCTGAATATAATCGATAGTAGGTGGTTATTTCCATGAAATCAATTTTAGAGGTCTTTACTCAAGGAAATACTAAAGAAAAACTGGCTGTTATCGCCGATCTCACAACCATTGCGGGAATATCGATTGCAACTATTATTGCTGGTTTGTTAACCCTAGTTGCAAAAACAGATAAACTAGATGTTGGAAATCTGTTTGGAGTTGTCATAATATCTCTGCTCGGATTGGCTGGTGTTTGCTGTTTTGTGGCCTTATTTATTTGGGTTATAACCCAAATGTCTAAACCATGGGGAACACCTCGGGGGGTTCAGCCCTTAGTTAAGTGTGCTATTTCCCTTATCTTTATCTGTATGTTTTTGCTGGCTGTCTTTACATTTTATGAGTTTATTTCTTCGATGAGCATACGCTATTGAATATAAAATCAGCCCCCATAACTTAAAAGAGACCTTCTATATCGACTTCAATGCCCAAATAACGGACTGTGCTTTCCAGTTTCTTATGGCCCAACAGAAGTTGGATCACCCGGAGACTCTTGGTTTTCTTGTAGATTAAGTAAGGTTTTGTTCTTCTCATGGAATGTGTGCTGTACAGCGAATCTTCGAGACCAAGCTTTTCTACCCACCCATGAAAAATTCGGTTGTATTGCCGGGTTGATATATGGTGGTTAGTTCCGACCCGAGAGCGGAACAGGAAGCCTTTACTATGCCAGTTGCCGAGCTTTATCAATGCAGTAACCGCTTCCCTTGTCCCTTTGGTTATCTCAAATTGGACAGGGCTGCCGGTTTTCTGTTGCAACACCGTTGCTCTGCTTGAGACAGAACTGCCATATGCAGCATCTGATACTTTGAGTTTGACCAAATCACAGCCCCGTAGCTTAGTGTCCAAAGCCATGTTGAACAGAGCTAGATCGCGTGTTTTACCTTCCAACTCAAGTCTAATCCGAATCCCCCAGATATGAAATATCTGAAGTGGCCTTTTTTGACCGATGGTACGGTCTTTATTCCACGGTGACGTTTTCATATTCAAATCTCCTGCAATGTGGGAGATTTGAGTATGGTTGTCTCTCAAGAGCGAAAATAAGTCAACTATCACTAGTTGTTGCGCATGTACGTATTCTGTCAATTAATTATTGACAATCATCAATTCTGGAATGATCAAAATCATCATATCGAATTATAGTCTGGTTGACTGTATCTATTGTTGGTGTCATTTCTGTTATAATATCCTGATAACCTAAAGAGTTAAATACATTTACTAAGGCCTCACACCGAAGGGCCGTAGCAATTACAAAATTATAAATTGCCAGCCGTTTATTTTCTTGTTTAACTGCAAGAATGAATTCGATAGCAGTATTTTCATCACTTTGGATTGCATTATATAGAGATACTATATTTACCATATCATCAGAGAATGTATGTATTGAATCACAAAGGGGAACGTAATGGGCATGATAGTGTGTTTCCCAGCCAATTAATTCAAAAAGTTTTCTGGTTCCTGGATATTCAGGTGTATTTGGCCACAATCTATTAAATAGATCAGTTAGTTCTTTTCCCATGCGAATCCTTTCATTTGCTGCTGGATTAGTCATTCCTTTGGATTTTAAACACTCCAGCCACCGTTTTCCATTACTATGAACTAATTTCTTACTAGCCTTGAGTAATGCTTGTGCATTTTCGCCATCATCTATTGCTATATAAAATTGATTGGCAGCCTGTTCTATTATAACCCTAGCTAATACTTCCGATGCTGAAAAGGCTCCTATATTCAAAGAAGAGATAGCCTGATTACTAAGTTCATTCAGTACATTAAAGTACTGTAAGACCATCAATTTTTGTTCCACACCCTTTAGGTTGTCTATTTTATTTTTATGCTCCTCAAATTTTGCATGGATATATTTATTTATCGCGGCTATTTTTTTTACATCTTCGTCAAGATCAAACGGGCAACGTCCAAACAATTCTTTTTTCATATATTTCTCCTGTTGTACAAGCTTCCATAAGTTGGCAGATTATACACTGAAGATTACCTATAAATAGCTGTGCGGGATAGCAGATCAGTGCAAGAAGTACAACCAAGTGAACTGTGCGTATTCAGATACCTGGCCTAACGTTCGCGATAGCCGTCCCCTGCACGAAGCCATATATTAGATGTATTAGCTCAGACCTTATCTGACAGGTTGAGTAGGTAGAATCTAATCAAAGCTGACAGTCTGGTTTGGACTGTGAGTTCAACCGATGGATGCAACACACAGCGATCTACGGACATTACTAGCATAGCTGTGTATTAATCATCGGGAAGCAGGTCAGTCCGCTCCTAGCACAGAGCAGACTGTCAGATTAGGCTTTACTCTGTGCTATAGATACGTTAGCTCACTCCAGAGATCATACAACTTATTGCGGCATTTCCGGCCATTCAGGATTTGCAGGATCCACACGGCTGACCAGAACACTGTAGCGTTCCCATGCTTCCAGTCGGCTACGCTCCTCATCTGTTGCCATATTCAGTCTGACAGAGCGTTCCAGTGGCTGAATGATAGTTTCAGCTTCGGAAAGCAAAGCTGACTTCTGTAATTCCGCCAGTTGCAGCTGTTCGTCTGCCGTATAAATCCGCTTAATCACGGCACCATCCTTAAACATCCATTTACCTGAGTCATCAGCACGTCGGTTGGCGGTAATATCAGGAACCTCGACAACGCTAAAACCTTCAGGGTTGAGCGTTGAAGCATCTCTGGTGATGCCGACAATTATATTATTCTCATCGTAAACAATCTTTATCGTGTCTTCCTGAAAATTACTTACTTCCTCATACCAGTTTTTTCCCTCTTCGGACCATAACCAGATAACATCAAAATTTTTTGTCAGTTGATATTGGGCAACAGTTTTTGGATTACCCGCAGTAATATTTTTTAAATGCTGCATAAATTACACCTGTGCGACGTTATACCATGTGCCATTGATGTATTTTTGTATTGGTCTGAATACTGCGGGGTCATCACCATCGACTTCACCGACAATACCAAGCCCGGTAATTACGTGCCCTGCTTTCTCATACATCACCCCTTTCTGCATGGTCTGGACAACACGTGTGCCAAGTCTGACATCTCTCACATAGCGGGAATCAAAGTTACCGTAATCCGAGGGATTAACACGCCCCGTAATATTTATGGTTTTATTACTTTGAACGCTTCCGGAGACAAAGCGCATAACATGGACGCTATTAGCATAAACATCCAGATTACCATCACCATTTTGTTTAAAGCCCGTGTCATTATCACCCAAAACAATCGAATTACCGCCAAGAGCACTGGATGTTCCTATACCCAGAGCACCATTCAATTGACCACCAGATAACGGCAGTGCACCGACATCTCCCGCTGTAGGTTTTCGCGTTGTGGTATAAAACTCAGACCAGTCAGCCTCGAATCCGTAACCGTCACGAGCAGAACGATAAAAAATACCACCGTTCTTATAATTAACGCGAAACTGGGCGGCGGGACAACTTCCTTCCCCGATATTAAAATGAAGAATTAACGTTGATGCCCCACCAATAGTTGCGTTATAGGCTCCGCTACTCCAGTTCCATCCAACGGCTTTATCATTCGCAACGGTGTCTCCTGTTTTTCCTGAAGCAAATGCACCAATATTTTTCGGCGTCAGGTTAATATCTGATGTTCCATCAAACGAAACGTTATTAATTTTACGGGCTGTTTTCAGCTTTGTTGCTGTCGCCGCATTGCCGGACAGTTCACCAGAAAGGCCAGCACTGAATGTCTGTTTCGCGCCCCATGTCTGGGCTTCGTCGATAATTGGCACACGTCTTGTCGTGATCGTGCGGCTTCCCGGATTTCCTGAAATACGCACCATAAAAAAGCGGTAGTTGGCTTTACTTACAGTGCTGCGCCATACATGCATTGAGCGTCCCGAACCAGAATCATCACTCGGACCGACTGAGATGTTTATCAGGTTGCCATCAATGACGCCCCAGTCCATACCGTCGGGAATATTGGTCATGTTATCCAGCCGAACGGTTATCAGACTGCCCGGCACAAAATCGTATGTCTGCCAGTCCAGGCTGGTGAGTTTTGCCACTGCGCCACCGATACCCAACTCTAACGGCAAAGAGTTTGAGTTATAAATCTGTCGCCACTCCCCCCACGCGTTAAATGAGCCACCAAGAAACACTCGCTCATATAAACGGTCTTTTGTAGCTGCGCTGGTTCCTGTGGTCGTGTAACGTTGCAAAACATAGACACCATCCTTGCGCCTGATGACTTCCAGAAAACCAGACTGCCCCTGGATTGGGGTGTGGGTCGCTTTGCCTGTCACACTGTAAATACCTGGAGACATCAAATCATCCAGGTCATCCTCATAGAAGGTACTACTGGTCTGATAACCAATTTGGATCCAGTCTTCCCACTGTGGATTTTCTGCATCCCATTTGGCTGTCAGGCCGCGAATATACATAGTCCCGTTACGGGTTGTATAACGCTGTGTGCGTCCATATAGCCCACCTTCGAAAATTTCCAGAATGCCCTGCGCGTCTCCTCCCTGCTCGGGGTAATGTCGTTCAAAAGAAGCTATTGCTGAACTGCTGTTTCTCCATAGACCTAAATGTTCTGCGCCACCGAGAGAGTTAAGGTCAATGGTCGAACTTAGAGCTCGCGTTACAGCCTGAACATGGCGCCATGCTCCCCATGGTCCATCATTACCATTCCATGTTCCAATGAGTTTGCGGATATACAAATTTCCGTCACGTGTGGTATAGCGTTGCGTGCCTGCAAAATTGCCGCCAGTAAAAACCTCAAGCACACCGACAGCATTATCTTCAGGGAAGTTTTTCTCCAGTGTTGCGTTGGTGGACGTTGCTTTAGACCAGATACCTGAATAAGCCTTAACAGAACCAAACGTATTCAGATCAGCATCAACCGGCATTTCGCCATTGTTTTTCATAAACGTCAGGCTGGTAACGCCAACATTGTCCAGAAAAGCTGATTTATCCTGGATATCTGCACCATTCTGATTTTTCGCCAGACGTGAATTTGCGTTGTCATTTGCTGCCTTGACCGCTTTTGGCGTTGCTGCCAATGACTCACTGGTGCTGTTTGTTGCACTGCTTAACTGAGTAAAACCTTTTTCTGTCAGCGTGGCGTCAGGATGGCGGCGGGACTGCTCATGCTCTGCGATTTTGTCATCGACGTAATCCTGCGTCGCCATCACTGTGCTGGCATCAATACTCAGCTCAACGGACGCCACGTTACTGACAATAATAACCATGCGGCAGGTCTGCGCACGCCCGGAGCCTTCAGCCAGTTCTGGCTTATAGCTTTCAGCCATGTTGGATACCGCAATCAGTGTTCCGGCATCGTCATACAGACCAAGCTCACGCATCCAGAAGCCGCCCACTTCGGGCGGTACAACCAGTTCAGCCACGATATAGTTTTTATTCTTGTTATCCACGCTGACTTTATTCAGAGCGTGACGCCAGACCTCATGCACCAGTTTCGTCTGACCGGCATCCGGCACCGGCAATTTGCCATTACCGTCACCCACGGCCATTGCAGACAGGGTTACTTTTTTCCCGCCGGGGACAGTGGCGGCTGCCAGCTTTGCGGCTCCGGCAGTAGTGATAACGGTTTTAAATTTCGTGCTCATTGTTTCTCACTTATCCGGGATAAACAGTAATAACATCACCATCACAGACCACACCGCCTGTATACAGACAGCCGGGAATGTCCTGGATAATGTTCAGACCGATAAGGTGGCGACTTGCGGGTTTGGCATCGGCAATAAGCCGTTCCATTTCCAGATACATCTCCTCCGTGATGCCGCTTTCCAGCACACCGATATCAAGGCGAAAGGTTCCGGGCGGGTCGTTTGTCTCCCACCATTCCTTTACGTTAATGAGATAGCCGAGCGGCTCCACCACACGCCGGATTGCGCCTATAGTGCCTTTATGACAGTGGATGAAATAGGCATCGCGGATAACGGCGCGTTTTGTCGCTTCCGGCCACTTTTCATCCCACCTGTCGACCGAAAACGCCCACGCCAGCCACGGCAGCAGATTTGCCGGACAGGTGTCCGGGTTCCACAGCTCACGAATACTGACCGGCGTTTTTTCAATTTCCGCACAGGCTTTTGCGGCGGCAACTTCAAGCGGTGATGAGCCGGTCGGCAGCAGGCGCGAATCACTCATCAGAGCCTCCGGTCACGACGCGGTATTCGGTACAGAAAGACGCCTGCGTACTGTTGAGCACGATGTCGGCCAGCGGTGCAGTCAGTTCGACACGCTGCACGCCTTCCACATGCAAAGCGGCATAAATGGCAGACAGACGGATGTCGCGCCCCAGCCGGTGCTGTGCCGTGATATACGCTTCCAGTTTTTTTACTGCGGCCGCGCGGATGGGTTCGCTTTCGGGACCAGGGTAAAGGTAAAGCGTGGCGTTTATCTGGTATTCAACGATGGCGGCAGACTGCACGGTCACGCGGTCGGCCACCGGCCTGACATCCTCGCCATTAAGGGCGTTACGTACCACCGCCAGCAGGTCTTCGGATGCCACACCGTTATTCTCACGTGACAGCACAGAGATGGTGACGCAGGCCGGAGACGGACTGGTGACAGAGATATCCGCGACACGCCCGTCGGCACTGCGGCCATGATACTGATAGGCACCCACCGACCCGGCGACGCTTAAGCCTTCAAACGCCTGCTGAATACGCAGCCGGTAATCGGTGTCAGACTCCATCACTGCCGGTGTCGGCGGGATAGTCGAATCATCTGCCGGGGTGATAATCAGGCGCGTGGTGTTGTAATTGGCACCAATCACATCAAGGTCATTACCGGCAGCACAGGCCAGCATCACCGCCCGTGCGGCCTCATTCACACGCTGACGCCAGATAAGTTCACGATAAGCATTTTCCTCCAGCAGTTTGACGAGAGGCTCGGATTCCAGCGTCAGGGTACGGGCGACCGCCTCCTGCTGGTCTTCCGGGTAAAGGGAAATCAGTGTCGCCTTGCGTTCGGCAAGAATGGTTTCAAAGTCCAGCTCCTCGACCACATCCGGTGCGGGTAGCTGGTTCAGGTCGATAATCGGCATGGTTTCAACTCACAGGGATGGTTAACGAAAGTGGCTGGCCGGTGTCGTTGTGCTGACCGGTTAACGTGACCGTCATTCGCCCGTCAAAACTGCGCTCAGTGGTGACGGATGACAGGGTGACGCGGGGTTCCCATTTCAGCACCGCCATGTAACAGGCGACCTTAATCTGCAACTCAAGTGCCGGGGTCTGCGGCTGGTCAATCATTGACGCCAGCAACGAGCCGTAATCACGACGCATCACCCGTGAGCCGACCGGTGTGCGCAGGATATCGCCGATACTCTGGCTGATATGCTCAAGGTCAGTGACAGTCTGGCCATCACTGCGATTCATTCCGAGATAACGCGCTGTCATAGAGGACTCCCGGTTGTGCCGCCGCTGTCGCCGGGGTGTTTATGGGTATGCAGTACCTTACCGTTTGATGAGAGTTCACCGCCGGTGTGTTCAATGTTGCCGCGCATCGTCCCGCCCTTCTGCACTTCCAGCGTGCCGGTGATCAGCCTGTTTGTGCAGACCACCTCCGGTGTGTCCAGGGTGACGCGGGTTGATGCTTTCACCATGACCACCGGCACCGTGGCAGTAACAGAATCAGAAGCCGTCACGCTGGCCGTTTTAATTCCGCTTACCGTGAGTGCACTGGTTTCGGGTTCATACTCAATCACCGCCCCGTCAGGGAAACGGATATGCAGGGCATCCGCCGACGCAGACGGCGCGGGGTTATCGCC
The DNA here is from genome assembly GCF_002965285.1 of Escherichia sp. MOD1-EC5990. Lineage (NCBI taxonomy): Bacteria > Pseudomonadati > Pseudomonadota > Gammaproteobacteria > Enterobacterales > Enterobacteriaceae > Escherichia > Escherichia sp. MOD1-EC5990. The sequence goes on from NZ_PTRV01000010.1 coordinate 107,939, forward strand.
GGAATAAATCCCCGGCAGAACAAACGCCGTGTCAAGTTCACCGCCCACGGCCAGAATCAGCACCTGCTCCCCCACGGAAGGTGCCCACCATGTGCGCGAACGCCCGGCACGACAGGTCAGCCACTGAAGCCAGTCGGTGCACATGCCGCCGGTCTGCACACGGCAGCGACCGGCTTTAAGGTTGGTTTCGACGACAAGGCCGGTGCGGATCATGTTGCGCAGTGCGCGCGCGAGTTCCTGGATATTTGCGAGAGTGTTCATAACGGGAAGGATGCCGCCGGGTCATACCGGCGGCAATGTAACGATGAGGTGTCGGGAATGGCACAACTAACGGTCGAGGTGAGCCAGGATAATCTCTTCAATCATCTGCACATCCTCACCGGTAAAGCCGAGCAGAGGACGCGCCGGATAATCAATTTTCTTACCGTCTTTCCGGGTTTCTTCCGACAGACCAAACTGATGCACGCTGGCGATTTTCGGTGACTTCCCGCCGTAAAATTCCATTGATGCCTGTTCCGGGCTGGCGCGGATATGCAAAAAACGACTGGTGATAAGTTTCGCAAACATTTTTCGCTTAACGCGACCGGTCTTTTTTCTGGCGCTCTGCTGCTGACGTGGCGCGTAGGGTGTGCCGTCCGGGGCTTTCTGAGCCATCACCCGACGCTGCTGACTCTGCCGCAGACGTTTCGCCAGTTCGGCACTCAGTCGCCGACGCCCTGACGGTGACAGCGATTCAGTCAGTCCGGTCAGCCGGTCTTCAAAACGCTTAAACTCATTCATCCCACTTGCTCACCAGTTCGCCATTGATATACAGCTCCATCGGGCGGGTGACCGGCTCCGGCGGCAGAGGTTCCGGGATATTCTTCACATGCAGCGCGCCGTCCACCTCACTGACCAGCGTGCGCTCGGTCAGCATCAGGCTGATGCTGATATCAAAGCTGCTGTCATTGTTGATGTCTGCATAAAACGTGAAGCCCTTTTTCTGACCTTCGTCAGTGGTCATGATGTCGGGCTGATTTTCCCGCAGCCACGCCAGCACCGGCACAATGAGCAGGTCAAAATCACCGGTAAAGTCGGTCACAATGACATTGAGCGTGTAACGCTTTTCGAATGACAACGACGTCGCCAGTGTGGAGGCAATACTCCCGTTATCCACGAATATCCGCAGCATCTCGGGACTGGTTTTCAGCACCGTGACGGCATCAGTCAGCGCCCTGCGCAGGCTGTCGGGTTTGAGCATCGTTTTCGTCCTGACAGTGTTTAATCATTTTTACCTGGCTGGCACAGCGTGCCAGCGCGTTCTCAAGCTGCCGGATATCGGCACTTAAATCGCCGTTCGTCTGCGGGTCACTGCCCGGCATCGGGCAAAGGCTCACTTTCGGGCAGGCGTTGTGGACAATCACTGGCGTCTGCGCAGGCTGTGCGCTGGTGCAACCGGCGCACAGCATCAGGCAGACCAGCACCGTACCAGCGGCGGAAATCTTCGTTTTCATTGAGTAATCTCGTGATGGTTTTCTCGCGCTGAGCTTCACGCTTCGCGGCGTTCTCCAGTTCCTGACGCAGTGCCACCTGCGCCAGCTCGTTTTTGTCTGCTCTGGTGAGCGCAACATGAAGCTGATTTTTCAGCATGGTGATGGTCGTCTGCTGCCCGCTGGCGACGTTGCTCGCCCTGTCCAGTGAGGTGCGCAGGCTGGCGTTTTCATGCTTCGCCAGAAACAGACCTACCACCGCCAGTGATAACAACACAACCAGCACAATCATCAGCTTTGACATGGTTCCCGCCCCTCAAGACGCTGACGGCAGGCCGTACGTATCAGCCGGAAGAACAGCGACGCCACGAGGTAAATCAGCGCGGTAAAAATCCACCCGGCAGCGACCAGCGAGATAAACGTCGCCACCATCACTACCAGAGCCGCCGCCCGTCTGCGCCACGGCACCGGCTGCAAAAACAGCGACGTGACAATCTTCACGGCCAGCGATTCCGGCGGCAGCTCCCGCCCGTAGCGTTCCAGTACATACTCTGTGGCATACACGCCGACACCACCGGCAACCACACAGATAACCGTCGCCAGAATCGCCCAGGCGGCGACAAAACTGACGGCCACGCTCTGCGGGTAAATCAGGGACAGTGCCAGCATCAGCGCCAGCGACACGTTCAGCATCAGTGAAAGGGATAATTTCTTCATGGTGTTTACTCCGTTTAAGCCGGTACGCCGCCAGCGGTACGCCAGACGGTGACCAGTTTTTCCAGTGAATGCTCACGCTGACCGTAACCGGCTCCCGGCAGGGACGCCCAGATATTGCGACAGCGTGAAATGGCGCGCTCAATGCGTCCCGCCCGGATGTCATCCAGTGCACCGCGTTCACGGATCAACTGAATGGCAAGTCTGTCCTGTGACAACGGACTGAAATCCGGCAGGGCAAGCTGTTTGCGGTAGTGCGGCCAGAACAGGTAAAGCTGCTGATAGCGACCGGAGGCCGTGGATTTTTCACCGCGACGGTTAAACACTTTCGCCGGTCGGCCATGTGCGAACGGGTGGTCACTGTAGTCGGTGAAAATTTCCGGCTTCCCGTCCAGTCCGGTGACTATCACGTCATAGCCCCGGTTTTTCGTCAGCGGATGATTCGCCGTCCCTTCGGACACGGCCAGCATGTCGAGAAAGGCGGCGATATTCTGATGCGTGTTAATTACCGGCATTACGGTTTCCCCCTGCCCTTAAAACGGCGCTGAATGGCAATCTCAATCACCTGATAACCGGCGATACCCAGCATGGAGCCGATGCCGCACACCGCAGGCAGTGACAGGTCAGGAAACTGCACCAGAACAACACCGGCAACCATCGAGACAAAACCACCGAGCAACATGCGCCCGATAAACAGACGCGGGGTGATGGGTTCACCACCGGCAAGCACCTTGCCGACAACAATCAGCACCCCAATCATGAAAAGCGACAGGACGCTTTTTTCTTCTGCTGTCATGCGTTACTCCCACAGATTGACAGTTTCAGCCACGGGCGCGGTCTGAACGTCGGGCAGTTCGACGGCGGTGCCGTGTGGCAGCACCGCGCCCAGTTCAGCCAGTCCCGGATTTGCGGCGAGCACGGCCTCGACCACGCCCTCAGTGCGCCCGTAATACCGGACACAGATGGCGTCGAGCGTGTCGCCCTGTAGCGCAAAGGTCTTCATCAGATTTGACTCACGATGCAGCGTGGCTTGTCCTGAATGCGCGCCACTGCCCAGCGCATATCCCGCCACAGCTCATCAATGGTGCTGTCAATGCTGTCGGCCTTCTTGTCGCCTTTCGCACTGGCATCCACGCCGCGATAACGCTCATAAAGCGACGCGGTCGCCATCGCACACACGGCGCGCTCGTAGTAAAAAACTTTGATACTTTCACCGTCGATATCGTCCGCCGGAACGTCCGCCAGACGCGTAAAACCGGCGGCAATTTTCTGTTCGCGGTACTCGTACAGCTCCGCATTTGTTTCCGCCATGCCTGACTTGATGGCCTCACGCAGACGGGCGGGGGCGACGGTCTGCTCAAGACGCATACGTTCCCGGACGCGCTTCGGGTCGATATCGGGAAAAAAGAACGTGTTTTTAATCACCGGCTCGTCGCCTGCCGGTTGCGGGATGACCACCGTACCCTCACCGGACACGGGAGCCTCCTTTCGCGGAATAATCAGCGTCATCATGACTACCTCTGAAAAGTCGGGCGGTGGACGCCGGTGCAGTGTCAGGTGATTCACCCTCACTGACCGGCGTGCCGCCCTGGCGCGGGGCGCATTCGGTTGTTAACTGGCTTTCTTTTTCGGGCGTCCACGTTTTGCCGGTGTCACGCTCCGGGTCTTACGCGGGGCACGGGTGGCCGCTTTGGGTTGCGGCTCCGGCTTAGGTTTCAGCTCCCGCTCCAGTCGCTCAATCTCTTTTTTGACGCCTGCCTGACAGTCGAGCTGTGTCGCACGTTGCAGGTGAGCCAGCGCACCGGCGGCATCACCACCGTCACGCAGAAACAGACCGGTGATTTTGTGCAGCTTTGCGCGCACTTCATCAGGCATGTCAGCAGCGGCAGTCAGTTCAAGGGTCTCCGTCAGCAGGCGGGTATCCACAGACTCACCGGCCGCGTGGGCGCGCATGGCCGCAAGCGCCACCTCCTCGGTGAACATATACGGCGGGGTGCGGCGGTGTTTACCCGGCATGGTCAGACCGTATTTCAGGGCATAACGGGCAATCTCCAGCGCACCGGCAATATCGCCGGTATCCAGACGCCACAGCATGACCGTCATCAGAATGTCATCCTGTGCGCCTTTGCCCTGCTCCAGCACGCCGTTCACCCACGGCAACCAGAACGGCAGCAGTTCGCGCTTTTTCGCGGCCTTCAGCTCTTTTGAATAAATCGCTTTCAGTGTGCGCTGGTCTGCGGCCAGCTTGACCAGCATCTGCTCATAGACAGTTGCATGTCGCAGCGGGGCGGCTTCCCGCTGCGCGGTCATCGCTGCCGAGACCCGCATCATGTGGCGCTGTGCGGGACTCGTCATCGGTTACGCTCCCGGCTCTGCGGTCGCCTTAGCCGGTGTGGAGAAATCACCGACCTTAATTTTTTCCACCAGACAACCGGCGGCGTAGTCTTCCACCACGTAATCAATGTTCATTGACTCGTAGTTCTCCACGCGGTCGAGTTTCGGGTTTTCCACAATCACGCGGCGATGGCTGTCATCCATGTAGTAGATGGACAGGTTTTCCAGCTTCGTGATGAGCATCGCATCCGCCGGGAAGTACGGGACGCGTACCGCCGGCAGGTTACCGATGCGTTTCTGGCTGATGATGACGTCAGCGGCCAGCATTTCGCTGTTGTCCTGCTCCTTGTTAACGATGGGGAAATACTTGTCCGCCAGTAGCTGACGCCCCACAATCACCACAAGGTCAGGGTCTTCCTGATACCACGGTTCAATCAGGTTGTTGGTCGCATCCATCACCAGTGCATCAAGGCTGGCATAATCACCGCCCTTACCCACGCGGATGACCTCAGAGGTCGTGTGACCTTCCTCGTCAGTGACCTTGCTCATCACACGCGCCGGGGCTTCATTGCGGTATTTCTGCAGCCAGCCGACCGCCACATCCTGCAACATCGGATTACTGTTGCGGTCAGAGGTTTCTGCACGCTTCACGCCGTTAAAACCGGCCATGATGAAATCAAGGGACTGGCGTTTGATAATGGCGTTACGGATACGGAGCTGGAAATCCTGATAACGCGCCCACAGGTCCAGCGTTTTGTAGCGGATATAAAAATCGAAGTTAATCTGGTCGCATTCGTACTTGTTAGACGCCAGCTTCGAGAAGTCCTTCGGCTGACGCTCGGTGCCACCGGCGGTGTCGGTGGTGCTGGCGATGGAGCCGGTGACACCGATACCAATTTTTTCCCCTTTCATTTCGCTGACCGGCACAATGTTGATGCGGGTCAGAAAGTCAGAGGACTCCTGCATGGTGTTCATCAGGGTCTGGGTGACCGACGGTTCAACGGTGAATTTTTTCGACACATCACCGGCGTCGATGCCGTTCAGCTCGGCAACACGGGACAGGTAGGCATTAAATTTAAAGCGGGTTTCCTGGCGCATAGTTTTTCCTGAAATTAAGGGTTAATCGTGAAGGTTTTCCCGGACTGACTGACGCCGGTCAGCAGTTCGTCATCAGGGCGTCACCGCCACCACCGGTGGCCTTGCTGCGGCGCTGCTGGGTCAGACTTTCGGTGTGGTCGAGACTGTTTTTCAGGCGGGTGAATGCCTGGCTGGTTTCATCCGCCCTGTCAGTCACCTCCTGCTTAAGTGCGGAAAAGGCGGTTTCCATCTCAGCGAGGCGCTGCTCAGTGGCGCTCAGTTTTTCCTGCACATGTTCAGCAACAGCGGTCACCGCTTCATGCACGTCATTCAGACGGGCATCATCGCTGGCCTGTTTGCGGCCAAAAATGGACTTCACCTTTTCGGTCAGGACGGTGAACACTGTTTCAGGCAGGTCTTCAAATTCCAGCTCAACAGGCGTTGCCACTGAAATCAGGTTTTCAGGGCTTAATTTGAAGCGGTTCAGGGGGTTGTGTTTTGCCGTGCGGCAGAATTCCAGGTATTCCGTGCCGAGGCTTGCCGGGTCATCGGTGACGGCCAGACCCACCAGATAACATTTGCCGGTGTTGGCAAAGTTCGGCTGAATTTCCATTGAGGTGTAGACCTTCTGCGCGGCCTTGTTCATCGCGATAAGGTCATCGGTCGGGGTGATTTTCGCAAACAGCGCCCATTTGCCTTTCAGCGCCGAATCATCGTCAATCTTTTCGGCCTTAAGTTCGGCCACATCGCCATAACGTTTAAAAATACCGTCAGGCAGGATGCCGCGCAGATGTTCCAGGTTAATGCGGCAACCGTAGACACGCGGGTCAAAGGTTTCAGCCATTTCCTGAATATCCTGCGCACTGATGACACGCCCGTCACAGGTGTCACCCTCAACGCCGATACGAAAGAATTTTGAGACTTTTTTTGCCATTGTCAGGAGTCCTGAATAGTGATTAGAGGAGTCACATGTCGGCATCAGTTTCCCGACGATGCGCATCCTCCGCCATCAGTCCCGGATGGCTTATCACTGACACAACAGCACCTTAGCGAATCGCAGGGCGCGACTCAGTAGCCTTGCCGTGTATTCATCACGGCGAGGTATTCATGACCATCACCACAGACACCACTCTTTTACACGACCCGCGTCGTCAGGCGGCGCTGCTGTACTGGCAGGGATTTTCCGTGCCGCAGATTGCCGCCATGTTGCAGATGAAACGCCCGACAGTGCAGAGCTGGAAACAGCGCGACGGCTGGGCCAACGTTGCCCCCATCAGCCGTGTCGAAATGAGCCTGGAAGCGCGGCTGACCCAGCTCATCATCAAACCGCAGAAAACCGGCGGTGACTTCAAGGAAATTGACCTGCTGGGACGCCAGATTGAACGACTGGCACGGGTAAATCGTTACAGCCAGACCGGCAACGAGGCAGACCTTAATCCGAACGTCGCTAACCGCAACAAAGGCGGGCGGCGCAAACCGAAAAAAAATTTTTTCAGTGACGAGGCCATCGAAAAGCTGGAGCAGATTTTCTTTGAGCAGTCTTTCGACTATCAGTTGCACTGGTATCGCGCCGGGCTTGAGCACCGCATCCGCGATATCCTGAAATCCCGCCAGATTGGCGCGACGTTTTATTTTTCCCGCGAGGCGCTGCTGCGCGCCCTGAAAACCGGCCATAACCAGATTTTTCTGTCGGCCAGTAAAACGCAGGCGTATGTGTTCCGCGAATACATCATCGCCTTTGCCCGGCTGGTTGACGTTGACCTGACCGGTGACCCGATTGTCCTGGGCAATAACGGCGCAAAACTGATTTTTCTCGGCACCAACTCCAACACCGCACAGAGCCATAACGGCGACCTGTACGTCGACGAGATTTTCTGGATCCCGAATTTTCAGGTACTGCGTAAGGTGGCATCAGGTATGGCCTCACAGAGTCACCTGCGCTCGACCTATTTCTCCACCCCGTCCACGCTGGCGCACGACGCCTACCCGTTCTGGTCAGGTGAACTGTTCAACCGGGGACGCGCCAGCGCCGCCGAACGCGTGGAAATCGACGTCAGTCATAACGCCCTTGCCGGTGGGCTTCTCTGTGCGGACGGCCAGTGGCGGCAGATTGTCACCATTGAGGACGCCCTGAAAGGTGGCTGCACGCTGTTCGACATTGAACAGCTCAAACGCGAAAACAGCGCCGACGATTTTAAAAACCTGTTCATGTGTGAATTTGTTGACGACAAGGCGTCGGTGTTCCCGTTCGAGGAGCTGCAACGCTGCATGGTCGACACGCTGGAAGAATGGGAAGACTATGCGCCGTTTGCCGCCAATCCGTTCGGCTCCCGCCCGGTCTGGATTGGTTACGACCCGTCACACCGTGGCGACAGCGCCGGATGCGTGGTACTGGCACCGCCGGTGGTGGCCGGTGGCAAATTCAGAATACTTGAGCGTCACCAGTGGAAAGGCATGGACTTTGCCACTCAGGCGGAATCCATCCGCAAACTCACCGAAAAATACAACGTCGAATACATCGGTATTGATGCCACCTGCCTCGGTGTCGGCGTGTTCCAGCTCGTGCGCTCGTTCTATCCCGCCGCGCGCGATATCCGCTACACGCCGGAAATGAAAACCGCAATGGTGCTCAAGGCAAAAGACGTCATCCGCCGTGGCTGTCTGGAATATGACGTCAGCGCCACCGACATCACCAGCTCGTTTATGGCTATCCGCAAGACCATGACCAGCAGCGGACGCAGCGCCACTTATGAGGCCAGCCGCAGCGAGGAAGCCAGCCACGCCGACCTCGCCTGGGCGACCATGCACGCCCTGTTAAATGAGCCACTCACCGCCGGTATCAGCACCCCGCTGACATCCACCATTCTGGAGTTTTACTGATGAGCAAGAAAAAAGGGAAAACACCGCAACCTGCGGCAAAAAAAATGACCGCCAGCGCCCCGAAAATGGAGGCATTCACCTTTGGTGAGCCGGTGCCGGTACTCGACCGCCGTGACATTCTGGATTACGTCGAGTGCATCAGTAACGGCAGATGGTATGAGCCGCCGGTCAGCTTTACCGGTCTGGCGAAAAGCCTGCGTGCTGCCGTGCATCACAGCTCACCGATTTACGTTAAACGCAATATTCTGGCCTCGACATTTATCCCGCATCCGTGGCTTTCGCAACAGGATTTCAGCCGCTTTGTGCTGGATTTTCTGGTGTTCGGTAATGCGTTTCTGGAAAAGCGTTACAGCACCACCGGTAAGATCATCAGACTGGAAACCTCACCGGCAAAATATACCCGCCGTGGCGTGGAGGAGGATGTTTACTGGTGGGTGCCGTCCTTCAACGAGCCGACACCTTTCGCGCCCGGTTCCGTGTTTCACCTGCTGGAGCCGGATATTAATCAGGAGCTGTACGGCCTGCCGGAATATCTCAGCGCCCTTAACTCTGCCTGGCTGAATGAGTCGGCCACGCTGTTCCGCCGCAAGTATTACGAAAACGGCGCGCATGCCGGATACATCATGTACGTCACCGATGCCGTGCAGGACCGCAACGATATCGAAATGCTTCGCGAAAACATGGTGAAGTCGAAAGGCCGCAATAACTTTAAAAACCTGTTTCTCTATGCCCCACAGGGGAAAGCCGACGGCATTAAAATTATCCCGCTCAGTGAAGTGGCGACGAAGGACGATTTTTTTAATATCAAAAAAGCCAGCGCCGTTGACCTGCTGGATGCGCACCGCATCCCCTTTCAGTTGATGGGCGGCAAGCCGGAAAACGTCGGGTCTCTGGGTGATATTGAGAAAGTGGCAAAGGTCTTTGTCCGCAATGAACTTATCCCGCTACAGGACAGGATTCGGGAAATAAACGGCTGGCTCGGTCAGGAGGTCATCCGCTTTAAAAACTACTCACTGGACACTGACAACGGCTGAACATCGCCGCCTGCGGGCGGCTTTTTTACACCCCGTCATCACGCCCTCACACGCTCACCACCGCACAAAACACCCCGCAGACACACCAGCGCCTCAACGGGCAGACTAAGCGCCGTCACGACGCGCTGAGACGCTGAAAAAATAAAATCAGCACCACCGCCAGCGCGCAGTGCTTTCCCCGCCTCGCCCGCCCGCTTCATGGGGCGGTTTTAATGCAGTTGCATGATGAAACTGAAATCACATCAGCACTGACCGAAACTGACAAAAAGAATAGTATCTGACACATGCAAAAACACGCACTTAATATACGCCTATCTATAGCTCCTACAGGATTGTCAAAAAACGACCAACTCGTCATAGCGTAAACACATTTGGCTCAACGAACACTTACGTTATATGCCTCTTGAACATATCAAAGTCTTAAGGTAGATCTTTACCACTAAGTGGCTATATTAAGCTGCTTTTTTACATACAATAAAAGCTTTATCGTATGAGGCATAAAAATGGAACTTAGATTAAAAAATGTTACCAGTTATAAGAAAGACGCCTTCACAATACTGAATCTTGAAAAAAGAGTAAACATACTATACGGCCAAAATGGTTGTGGCAAATCTACCATTTCAAATTATTTCTACGACTCTACACACACAGATTATAACGAGTGTGAATGTACCCTTCTTGACAATTACAAACCTCTTGTTTACAACACTAAATTTATTGAAGATAACTTCTATAATGCACAGGAACAAAAAGGTGTTTTTACATTAAGTAAAGAAAATGCAGATATTGAAAAACAATTAATTGAAAAAGAAGCAATTAAACAGCAACTCACAGAGCAATATAGACAAAAAAAAGGAGTGTTATTGAAATTAGAAGCAGAAATGGAAAAAAAAGAAAATGAATACATCGAATCGATCTGGAAAAAACAGAACCAATCAGAAACTCTGTACTAAAAACCTTAATGAAAGGTAAAGTTGGCTATAAAAGACCTTTTTTTGAGATGATAAAATCATCCTCACCAATCACCTTTATTAATTTAAATGATATAGCAAAAGAATACTCTATACTATTAGAAAATAGAAACAATGAAACCGCATTAATAACTCCTTTACATCCATATATCCCATCAATTGATGATGTAAATACATTAGCAACACCTATAATAGATACAAGCAATAGCTATTTATCAGAAACCATTAATAAACTTCATAATCTTGACTGGGTAAAAAAAGGTAAAGAACATTATTTAGACGGTTCTACATGTCCGTTTTGTCAGGAAAAAACTATTAGTCACGAATTTTTAAATGCCCTTAAATCAATATTTGACGAAAGTTATTCAAAGAAAGTAAAACATCTCTCAGATATAAAGTCAGTTTATGAGAAAAATACCATATATCATTTTAACGAAATACAAAACAATATATCATCATGTGCACTAATCAATGAGAAAGATAAAGAGAACATTATTTCCAATATTAAAATATTGCAAAACATTGCAGAAAAAAATTTAATAAACATTATTGATAAGATCAACAATCCATCAACATGCGTTACATTAGAAATTGATAAAGAACTAGAAAATCATGTTCAGGAAAGCATAGGCGCTGTTAACAAGAAAATAAGAGACATAAATGATAAGGTTAAAAAACTCAAAGAGTATGAGAATAAAATCGGAAAACAAGTTTGGGGGGCTCTCCATGCTTTTTGCAGCGATGATTTAGAGAATTTATCCAAACACAAAGAAAAATTCTTTGATATCAAAAAGAAAGTTCATGATGAATTAAATAATATTGAGCAACAAGGAAAAGAAAATAATCTCACAATAAAAGCATTGCGAGATAAAATATCTAACATTGATTCTACGATAGACTCAATAAACACCCATTTAAAAAATCTAGGGATCTCTGGTTTTTGTATTGAAAAACATGCAGAAAGAAAAGATATGTACATTATATCTCGACCAGGGCATACAAAAAACCAAAATGTTTATAGATCTCTTAGCGAAGGTGAAAAAACACTAATAACGTTTCTTTATTTTTTAGAGTGCTGTAAAGGTAAAACCGATAAAAATGATACCGATAGCAGGGATATTTTTATTGTTATTGACGATCCAATATCTAGTCTATCGCAAAACTATGTCTACGACATCGCATCAATTATTCATCACCACATTATAAAAAATGAATTAACAAAGAAGGTATTAATCCTTACTCACAATCTTTATTTCTTTCATGAACTTATTAAGCTATCTCCTAAAAGCAGAGAAGACAAACTATTTAAGAAAAACTATTATCTAGGTAGAGTAACGAAAAATGATTTTAGTATAATTACTGAAATACAAAAAAACAGCATACAGAATGAATATCAATCTTTGTGGCAAATATTAAAAGATGCAAAAGATGGCAAAGCAAACAAAATCATAATACCGAATATTATGAGAAACATACTAGAATATTATTTTGCATTTGTTCATAGAACAGATGCTCTACAAGATGAATTAACAAAGTTGGCACGCGACGATAGCAACAGTGATTTCAAAGCATTCTACAGATACATTAACAGAGGTTCTCACTCTGATGCGGTAAATATTACTGATATGGGCGACATAGACCCAGATAAATACCTAAAACAATTGAGAACAATATTTTCAGCTACTGGTGACGAAATGCATTATTTAAAAATGATGGACGAACTAGAAGAGGAGAACGTTACCGCTTAGGCCGCATATTATCGTTTTGGGTAAGAACGACGGTGCTTACGCACCGTCTCCCAACGCCCAAAGCGGTAGCGGTTGTACTGGCGTACATTCACTAGCTTTAACATGAGGCAATCTCCATGCCAGCACTATTGTTGCCAATAGCAGCCTTTATACCCTTTGTACAAAGCTAATACCAAGAGTAATGCAAAGTAGATGTCCCAAGCGGTAACGGGGCTATTCTATGTCAAACACAGAAAAAATCAAAGCGCCCTATGAATCCCCCCCAACCATCAGCGACCGGATACGTGAATTTTTTCCCGTCATAATTTACGGTCGCTCCACGCGCCAGCGCCTCAAGCTCCCATCGCTGCGGCATGATACCGTTCTGAGCAAGGTCAACGCGGATACGGGTGATTTGCAATCGTTCAGACCTGGTCAGTCTGGCAGATGGTGCAATTTCATGCGGTTTTAACGGGCTTCCGTTTCTTTGCTGACGGTTTGGCGTTCTCAGGTCGTATTTTAATGCGCCCCTGAGCGCCCTCACGACCTCCGGTTCATTCCATTCAATAACACCGTCATCAACCAGATTAAGCACTGCTGCGGCGTGCTCAGAAGGTGTGGGAGCCGGTAACGAAGTATCACTACCGGTGAGCTTTCCACAGTTATTGACAGGACTCCGAGGCGCGGCGATGCCGCTTTTTAAAGTCAAAGGCTCAACGACCGGAACTTTCGGCACAATGCGCCAGTCCGTCGTTCTGGTGATATGAATATGACGCGCGCCGAGATGCGGCGCGTAAATGCCGACCACTCTCTCGACTTCTTCCTCGTACTCGTTAACGTCATCCGACGGGCTACGGGCAACCCTGACAGTCTGACAATCGCGCGGGACATTTGCCCCACCCTGCGCGCTGATATACAACGCAAAATCACCACTGTCTGCGGCAGCGCGAGCAGCCTCGACGCGTTCGTCAAACTCATCAGCAATACTGACGCCGCGAGGCAATTTGCGTAGTTCACGGTAAGCCCCCATTGTCGGCAGGCCAACCGTTTTAAATTGCGGAATTCGCCACGTTGACGCCCATGCGGTAACAGCCGCAGCAGTATCTTTCAGCGGCCTGCCGGTATCATTATCGAGCTGACCATCCAGTGCATAGCCATCGATGTTTTTTGAGATGTATTTTGCGATATACCCCGCAGCACCGCCCCGGTTAAGATGTTTTGCCTGAAAACGGTTTCGCGCGGCTCCTCTTTCGTCGCCATCCTCTTTGAGCGCATAGCGACGCATGATTTCGATAATCTGGTTACGCTGGCGTGGATTACAAAAAAGCATCATATGCCAGTGCGGCGTTCCGTCGTGGTGTGGCTCGACGACACGCAAACCGTAGACCTGTAAATCATTATCCTTGAATGCCGTGCGCATCAGGCTCCAGATATGGCAGAGATAACGCTGCGCATCCTTTGGATTAAATGCCTCATCGTTCCAGCCGTGATTTAGCTGGACGGTTTTACTTTCGCCTTTTCCGACCTGACGTGTCGGGTGATACTTTGACGGCGCGGTAAGCGTGATAAACATCCCCACATCACCCTCTGCGGCGGCGTAACGCTCAATACCGGCAATGGTGTTCATCAGCTCCATCCGGCGAATTTCAGGATTAGAAATACTGCCCATCACCTTACTGATAAGGTCGATGCGTTCGCCGGTTTCCCTGTTTTCAAGGTCACACGATTTAAGAAATTCCAGATTTGCCTGGCGGCGTGCACGCACATCACGAATGGCATGTTTACTGGCATAAGGTGAACGGTCTTTATTGACCTCCCCGACAGCAATCAGTAACGCCTCATGCCAGCGCATACGCTGGCCTTTAAGCTGACTAATCCACCACTCATCGTTAAACAGGCGGGCAATGGCAGAATATGCCTGCCTCGTGGTCATCTGTCCTTTACGGTATTTTTTCCAGTAGAGCGGGGAAATATTGAAAGCACGTGCAGCGCCAGCAACATGACCATAGAGGTGAGCCTGCGCCTCATCCGTAAACAGCGATTCTTTTTCGCCATGCGCATCCACCCAGGCATCGCAGAGTTCCTCATACATCATGAAAAGCTGCGATGAGATACGGGCGGCAAACTTTTTCAGCTCCTTATCATTCATCCCCGGCAGACGCGCATAATGGTCACGCTCTGCCAGAAACAGCAACGACGCGTCGGTGTTCATTTCATGGCGCTGATTCACACGCTCAATGCGCGGCCATAAACGACGCTGAAAAGTGGATGTGAGGAAATAAAACCCGTGCACCGGGCTTTTATTGCGCCGGATGTAGTCATAGCGTGAAGTAAACAGCGAGCGCAAAAAGTAAGGCAGGCGGTTAATCGTGGATAAAACACCTTGCACCTGACGCATCTCGTCACGTGTAAGGGGTCTTTCGCGCCCGACGGCCTCGCGTGGCGCGTTCCATGCATAAGCACCGGTAAACGTCTTACCGGTGCCTGCGGCAAATGCTGACGGAGGGACAAAACGCCCGGAGGCTTTAACGGCCATATGAGCCAAAAGCCTCTGAACAACGCTTGCTGAGTTGCTCAACCTGCGCGTTTAAATCAGCAAAAGACTTTGCGCTTCCGGTCAGAATATCGTGATGCATCAGGCCGGAAACGAGCTGGCTTAATTTCGGGTAATAACCAACCACCGCCAGCCATTCCTGACCGGCGTTTTTACCGCTTTCCGCTCTCTTTTTCTCGTGGAGAATAAACTGAAAGCTGTCACTGGTAACGACATAACGTTCGCCAATTTCAATACGAATACTCATGCCGTTCTCCGGTAATGTTTGTTTTTTGCTTCAAAGACTGACTGACAGGAAACACAACGCGTGGCTGACGGATAAGCCGCACGACGGGCAGCAGGTATTGGCGCGTCACACTCTTCGCAAACCAGCGCAGAAGCACCGCAATGTTTTACCCTTGCCGCGTTAATCTGGCGCTCCAGTAATTCAGCCTGTTGTTCCTGAATAAAATCTACGTTGTCCGGCATTATCAGCTCCTTTTATCGTTAAGTTTCCTGGATACATCAGCGCAATAACTGGCAAGTTCTGTCGTTAATTTTGTCAGTTCATCCACTGAGGAAATTTGCTTGTGGAATACAGCGCGTTTAACAAGTAAATTGACCACATCAGACAGGAGGTTTAATTCATTCTGATAAATCGCGATAACAGATTCAGTGATGTCGCGTTTTTCTTTATCAAGACAAAGTTGAATAAGAGACAAATCGCCATTTTTCATAACGGCGATTTTTAAGGCGTTATTCAGTAATACAACTGAATGAGAACAGGACATCAAAGTACCTCCCCGCGAGACAATCCGATATTGTGAAATTTTTCCGACTCCTGACTGAGCAGCTCGACTATCTCCACGCGGGATAACTCCGCCTTTGTGATATGGCGAATCATGGCGTCAAGATGAGAAGAAAAGCGCGTCGCAGCGTCGGCCTGTGCTTCGGTTCTGGCCTGTTGCAGCAGTAATGCGTATTTACCGCACTGATTTTCAGAAACTGTATGCATGACTTTCTCCGGGCAAAAAGAAGCCCCGCACGATTAAGCGCGTTAAAAACTCTGGTTAATTACTTAATGCAGATATTGCTCTGGTTTTACCGACGTCAGAATTGTCGGTGCATACTCAAACAGACTGAATAATTCACGTAATGCACGGAATAAAGCATCACGCCAGTAACATGATTCCTCATTAATTCGCCAGTATGGCTGGTTAAATTCTTTTTCTGTCAGTCGTGCGTGCATAAATAAAGTGCGACGCTGACTGACTGTTAAAAAACTAATATATGCATACTCACTTGCGCCAACCTGACGGCGTTTTGAGAATGCCCCACGCAACTCATCAATTGCACATACCAGTCGTTCACGTTCGACGTCGTTCATTTCTTCAAAACGCATCGTTGCGTGACGCTGTTTTAACTGCGCATGAAAGCAAACCGTTAGCCGTTCGCGCTCCATCATCTGATTATAATAATCACATGTATCCTGCCAGCGAGGAACGGCAAGATGCTTACCAATTATCCGGCGCATAGCTGCTGGCTGTTTTTCAACGAGATTGAGCGTCATCACTGTCATTTCCATACCCTCCGGCTTTTCAGAAAGGTCAGAGCCTTTTTTAACGGACTCTGTTTTTTGGTGCGGATAATGATTCCCTTACGCCCCTTACCATGGGTGATGGTGAAGTCAATCGCCCTGGGGCTTTCGTTACGCAATAACTGAGCAATACAACGAGGCTCGTTCATACGGTTCTCCTTAACGTGGTTCACCGAGACCTAACCACATCAACCAGCCGTCACGAATCTCTTTAGGGCGGCTTTCATAAGCCAGTTTTAGTCCGTTATTCCATGCCGGAAGGTATACCCAATATTCACCTGCACGACCTGAAGCTGATTGTGGATCGGTCATATCAATTACAGGCAGCTTTCCTTTATCGATCATCCGACGAACCGCTCCTGTCGATTTTCCTATTAGTTTTGCGAACTCCTGATAAGGAATCGCATCAGTCATGAGTGTTACTTGCTTGCTCATGTCGTCCCCCAGCCCTCATGAATTGCGTTTAATGCCTTATAATGCCTTTTAGTGCCCACATCCAAGCACTAAACAATCTACATCTAAACTAAATACTATTGAGATCTAAACACCATGTCAAACACGATAAGCGAGAAGATAGTCTTAATGCGAAAATCAGAGTATTTGAGCAGACAACAACTTGCTGATTTAACAGGGGTTCCGTATGGCACGCTGAGTTACTATGAAAGTGGTCGTTCAACACCTCCAACAGATGTCATGATGAACATCCTGCAGACCCCACAATTCACCAAATACACTTTATGGTTCATGACCAATCAGGTCGCTCCTGAGTCCGGGCAAATTGCGCCCGCTCTCGCACACTTTGGGCAAAACGAAACAACGTCGCCCCACTCCGGTCAAAAGACTGGTTAACAATTTATCGTGAATATATTCATCACAAGTGCCTACTATTGGTGGCTAAATTTCAGCCACCACGAAAAAAGCGATTAGTAGTAGCAAAAAAAAGTACCACTCGGAGGGTTTTCTGATGGCAATCAAAAAACTCGATGATGGTCGATATGAAGTGGACATCCGCCCTACTGGACGTAACGGAAAACGCATCCGTAGGAAGTTTGATAAGAAAAGCGAAGCTGTCGCTTTCGAAAAATACACGTTGTACAACCACCACAATAAAGAATGGCTATCAAAACCAACAGACAAACGACGTCTGTCGGAACTGACACAGATCTGGTGGGATTTAAAGGGTAAACACGAAGAGCATGGGAAATCTAATCTTGGAAAAATTGAAATCTTCACAAAAATAACGAATGACCCATGCGCATTTCAAATCACGAAATCCCTTATCAGCCAGTACTGCGCCACCCGAAGAAGCCAGGGTATTAAACCTTCGAGTATCAATCGTGATTTAACATGTATTAGCGGCATGTTTACAGCCCTGATTGAAGCGGAGTTATTCTTTGGTGAGCACCCTATCAGAGGGACAAAGAGGCTTAAGGAGGAAAAACCAGAAACAGGCTATCTCACACAGGAAGAAATTGCCTTACTGCTTGCAGCACTTGACGGCGACAATAAAAAGATTGCGATTCTTTGCCTGAGTACAGGAGCACGTTGGGGAGAAGCAGCTCGTTTGAAAGCAGAAAATATCATCCATAACCGCGTCACGTTTGTTAAAACGAAAACAAACAAACCACGCACCGTCCCGATTTCAGAGGCTGTTGCCAAAATGATCGCGGATAACAAACGAGGTTTTTTATTCCCTGATGCTGATTACCCTCGCTTCAGACGAACAATGAAAGCAATAAAACCGGATTTGCCAATGGGGCAAGCCACACATGCACTAAGGCACAGCTTTGCCACTCATTTCATGATTAATGGAGGAAGTATTATCACGCTACAACGGATACTAGGTCACACGCGGATTGAGCAAACTATGGTTTACGCTCATTTTGCGCCAGAGTACCTTCAGGACGCCATTTCTCTTAATCCGCTAAGAGGTGGTACTGAGGCCGAGAGTGTCCACACAGTGTCCACAGTAGAGTAACGTTTAAGGGCTTTCAGTGGTAATTTATGCCGCTCAAACCCGCATTGTACCGTTGAAAGCCCCTACTGGTGACACCCTAAATCTCCCTTACACGGGCTTATTTTTTATGCATAAACCATAGAGACGGATTGATCCCAGGTGACCGTCTTCCATTGACCACATCGATAGAATCCCCCTTCATAGCACGATGCCTTTCACTTAACGGCATCGTGCTCGTACAGGCTCCGGCTACGCACAACCAGAACGCGCATGTTTGACGCTTACAAAAAAATATTCTCACTCTCCACATTTGAATGTCAGACGCGCGACGCCATGTAATCCTGCCCCTTCAGTCTTCAGGTTAACTATCTGCATTTTTTTGCCCTGAGTAACACAGAAATTAGCTGCATCATTTTTCACTATATTTTCCGCACCAGATATTCTTCCCCTGGCTAAAGATGCTTCGGCTTCAGTGTAGTATTGGTTATCGAGTTTACGCTGGATATTACTTTTATAGGCAAGACCGAATTTACCGATACTTGTCTCATCATTATGCACAGCACAACCAGACATAAGAAAAACACTAATTAATGATATAGCAGCTGTCTTTTTCATCTCACCTTCCCCCATTAAATACCAACGACACGCTATGGTGTTTAAATATAATAATGGCATGATTATTATAATTGAATAGGATTATAATAAATGTTCTGTACAACATTTCCTACATAAGTAGGAATTACAAACATGAAGGCCCTTCCCAGGTACCCCCATGAGGGCTTTAATATATTTAGAATAAGATATTGAAGATGCCACTGTTTAGTTGAATATTAGGTATATGTTCTTTTTTGAAATTTATCGGTGGCTACCGTTAACATTCACTGTCCCCATTGCAAGCTCCTGGTGGTAACCACTGAATCCCCCATACTTGAACTGACTTTTTATCCTCCGATTTTCATCCTGTTCTGACTCCACCTTTTCTTTTCTGCTCTACACTATCTACAGACCAATCATAAAGGCATACGATTATGGCAGAATTTCCCGCCAGCTTACTGATTCTTAACGGCAAAAGTACTGACAATCAACCCTTGCGCGAAGCAATTATGCTGTTGCGCGAGGAAGGAATGACGATCCATGTGCGGGTCACCTGGGAGAAAGGCGATGCCGCCCGATTTGTAGAAGAGGCCCGGAAGTTGGGCGTCGCAACGGTGATTGCCGGTGGTGGCGATGGCACCATTAATGAAGTTTCTACGGCGTTGATTCAGTGTGAGGGGGATGACATACCCGCGCTGGGAATTTTGCCATTAGGAACCGCCAATGATTTTGCCACCAGTGTAGGGATTCCTGAGGCACTGGATAAGGCGCTGAAACAAGCAATTGCTGGTGACGCTATTGCGATTGATATGGCGCAGGTCAACAAACAAACCTGTTTTATTAATATGGCAACGGGTGGGTTTGGGACACGTATTACCACAGAAACGCCGGAAAAATTAAAAGCAGCGCTGGGTGGCGTCTCTTACATCATTCACGGCTTAATGCGCATGGATACACTGCAACCGGACCGTTGTGAAATCCGCGGTGAAAACTTTCACTGGCAAGGTGACGCACTAGTCATTGGTATTGGTAACGGCCGTCAGGCAGGTGGCGGTCAGCAATTGTGCCCGAACGCATTAATTAACGACGGCTTACTGCAACTGCGCATTTTCACCGGCGATGAAATTCTTCCGGCTCTCGTATCAACCTTAAAATCTGACGAAGATAACCCGAATATTATCGAAGGTGCTTCGGCGTGGTTCGATATACAAGCGCCACACGAAATTACCTTTAATCTTGATGGCGAACCGTTGAGTGGACAAAACTTTCATATTGAAATACTTCCGGCAGCATTGCGCTGTCGATTACCACCGGATTGTCCATTATTGCGTTAATCAAATTTCTCTTTCTTAATTCAGGGAGTATCAGTGATGCCGGATTCGGTGTACACACCTTATCCGGCATAAAGAACAATGCTACACCGTAATTAATTTCACCCGTGTCTTCTGCAATGCCAGTTTATCCACCTCTGACACGGCATCATCGGTAATAATAATGTCAATTTTTTCGATTGGTAGTACCTGATTAAAACCGCGACGGTTAAATTTCGATGAATCGAGAACGGCAATCACTTTATTAGCGGCTGTGACCATCGCACCGCTAATCGAATAACCTTCATTAAAGGTCGTAATACCATTAACCGCATCAATACCATCAGCACCGACAAACATTAAATCGGCATTAATATCCTGCAATGAACGCTCGGCAATGGAGCCATGCATCGAGCGCGTTTTATGGCGGACCGTGCCACCACAGACGACCAGAGTAATGTCTTTATTTTCGGAAAGGGCAAACGCCGCCGGGAGACTGTTGGTAATCACCGTGATATTTTTGGCGGTCATTAAACCTTCGGCGATAAGCATTGTCGTACTTCCGCTGTCGAGAATAACGGTCATCCCTTCGTGGATCATTTTGACTGCCGCCTGCGCTATTCTGTTTTTCGGTGCGCTGGCGAGCTGAAATCGCTCTTTAAACCCGACTTCCTGGGTCTCGGTTTCACTATTACCGGACATTATTTTCGCCGCACCGCCATGAAAGCGCGTAACCACGCCTTTTTGTTCGAGAAAGCGCAAATCGGCACGGATTGTCGCTTCCGAGGCAGCAAATACTCCCGCCAGATCCTGAACAAGCACGGTTCCCTGTTCATTCACTAATTGGATGATCTTATTCCTTCGCTCGAATGAATTCATCGTCATTTACCCATATTCAATTGTGGCTAGTGTAAACGAAGGGGGACCATTGGTGAATGATCTGTTTTGCACAATACCGGGCCAGCATCACGCTGGCCCGCGGTTTCAGGGAATAAGCAACACTTTGCCCGGCATAGCATTACGAGCGATGTCACGCACCGCCTGGGCGAAGCTTTCAAAGCTTCCACGGTGAGCGATTAATGGCTCCAGGCTTAACTTACGTTCTGTCAGCAACCGGCTCGCCGTTTCCCACTCCTGCCCCGGCCAAGGGCTGGAGTAGTTCATCCAACTGCCGATAACCGTCAGCTCTTTACGTAATATTTTGCCAAACGTTGTCGATGTTAAATGCAGATCCTGATGCAACGTGCCCACCAGCGCCAGCTGGGCATGAGGCCCGGCAATCTCTACCGCCAGTTCGACGGTTTGCGGGACGCCAGCCGTCTCGAGGATAAGCTGATTAAAGCGCAGCTCGCGTAAAACGGGCTGCATTTGCGGCGCGCTCATTTCAAGGCTGTTAAATGTTTGCATCGCACCGAAAGATTTTGCCAGTGCCAGTTTTTCTGAGCTAATGTCGATAGCCGTCACACTCTTTGCTCCCAGCGCGACAGCGCACTGAATGGCCAGCAGGCCAATGGTTCCGGCACCAATAATAATAACGTTTTTATTCTCACAACCTTGCGCTAAATGGAAAGCATGCAGGCCAACGGTAATCGGTTCAATAAAAGCCCCATCCTCAATAGGCATATGCGCAGGTAGAGCAAAGACATTTTTCCGCTTAACGACAATATATTCGGCAAACCCACCATCACGCCGTGAGCCAATAAAATCATATTTTGCGCACTGGGAATAAAACCCTTTCAGACACTCTGGACAAGTAAAACAGGGTAATAACGGCACACAGGCAACCGCATCGCCAGGATGTAAATCATCAACACCGGATCCCACAGCATCAATATAGCCGCTAAATTCATGGCCTAACGTTATTGGATAATAATGTGCACCATTTTTAAAAATTCTGGGTAAATCGGAACCACATAATCCCGAGCTGGCAATTTTTACCCGCACCTCATCCTGATGTTTAATTTCAGGAATGACTCGTTGGGCAACGCGTACGATACCATCAGTATCATTCACCACTGATTTCATAAAAACTCCTGATTATTAAGGGGGATAAACTCCCCCTCAGGTAAAAATTATTCTGCGAGAACGGCTTTCTCTTGTTTAATAAAGCCGCGCGCTCTACGCCAGGTCATGAAAATACCGGTAAGATAAATGGCACCGATAATAATGAAACCGGGAATATTTTGCGGGGAGAAAACCTGAATCAGTAACCAGGTAATGGGAGAACCGCCCTGATCCATTGAAGCCACCATGCCCCCGGCTTTTAACGCCCCAGCATTAGCCGCCAGTTGGGTGTGCAAACCAATAGTTTGCGTCGCGATCCACAGGGTGATGCTCATAATGATGACACCCGAGATTAAGGTGCGGAACAGATTTCCACGATGCACGGCAACTGCCATCGCAACAAAGAAGCCGATGGTGGCAAGGTCGCCAAACGGCAGTACCTGATTACCCGGAACACAAACAGCAATTAAAATGGTGAGCGGGATAAAAATCAGGCTTGCCGATACCACCGCCGTATGCCCCAGCAGCAACGCCGGATCAAGGCCAATCAGGAACTCCTGACCGCCGAACTTCGCCTGTAAACGACTACGGGCCTGCTTAGCGATGGGCGTTAAACCATCCATGATGGGTTTAATCACCCGTGGCATCAGCAGCATAACTGCCGCCGTTTTTACCGCCAGCTGCAATACACCTTTGACATCGTAACCCGCGAGGATGCCGATAATCAGCCCCATAACAAAGCCCACAGTGACAGGTTCGCCAAATGGGCCAAATTTGCGCTGAATATCGTCGGCGCTAAATTTAATACGGTTAACGCCTGGGATTTTCTCGATGATAGCATCCACCAGCACCGCAATTGGCCCCAGATACGCCGACGTACCGTGCGGAATAGCAATGCCTTCCAGCTCAAAGAAATTTCGGGTATCGCGGGCAAACCAGTCGCCGAGCTTATAAACAAACGCCGCGTGAATTACCACACCCGCCATCCCTATCATCCATGAACCGGTTGCCAGATGCAGCAATGCGCCGGTGAAGGTCATATGCCAGATATTCCATATATCAACATTTACCACCCGCGTCATACGGGTCAGTAGCATCGCCACGTTAACCAGAATCGCAATCGGAATCGCCACCAGCGCAATTTGCGACGCCCAGGTCATTGGTGAAGAGCCCGGCCAGCCGACATCGACCACATGCAGATTCAGGTCGAAATTTTCCGCCATCGCTTTCGCCGCCGGGCCAATGGAATCCAGCATTAAGCCAATCACCAGGCCGATGCCAACAAAGCCAATCCCGATATGCAGACCCGCTTTAAAGCAATCGCCTGCCTTCATGCCTAATATCTTAGAAAAAATAATGATGACAATCGGCAACATGACCGTAGGGCCGAGGTCGAGAATATAACGCATGACTTCTGAAAACATAGGTCACCCCTGTAAGATAGTCAGAATTTTATTTTGTAATGCTTCGATACCGACACCAGAAACAAAAGGCATGCCGTGAACTAACGGAATATCGCCAAAACTGCGGTCAACTCTGGCGGTAGTACAAATAAGATGTACACCATCCATATAGGTTTCTATTTCATTAACCCGACACTGGATTACTTCAACGGGGATATTATGGCTATGGCACAACTCTTTAATTTCTTCCGCCGCCATCGTAGAGGTCGCAACCGCGCCTCCGCAAGCGACAATAATCTTGCGTTTCATAATCAATCCTTTTTATTGGTACAGAGGTTTTTGGTTATTCGGAATCTAAAATATGCTGTGTGAAATATTCCTTTAATTGCGATTCAGAAATGGTGATTAGCGTTTCAACGATATCTGGTTGCTGCAACTTGCCAAATAAGCACCGCAAAAGCTTCAGTTGCTGCTGCGGATTTTCGACAATCAGCGCGATAATCAACGACACCGCCACGTCGTTATCATCATCAGCTTGCTGAAACTTTATTTTATTCGCCGGTCTTAACAGATAAATGGCTGACGACTTAGCATGAATCGCCTCACAATGCGGTATTGCAATGGCGTGCTGTTCAAGCATTATCCCGGTGGGGAATTCTGCTTCTCTGGCAATTAATGCCTGTGGCCAGGTTTCATGAACCACACCTTTCGCGATCATCTCATTACCGATATGGGTTAAAACTTCGCTACGATCGACAAAAGAAATTCCGCTACGAACAAACAGGTTAGTCATATACCGTCCTTATTCCGCACAGCCGTAGCGATAGGCACGCAAAACATCATAAATTTTATCCATAATCAACTGATACGGTATTGCCGATAATTCCCCGGACTGTATGCGTTCAAATTGTTTGGGTAGATACTGACTAATCATGCCCAGTGGGATGTCCACGTCTTCCAGATTCGCCATCATCGTTTCAACGCTATTCTTAATTCGACTATGCGGCCAGTAATAACGAATACGATCCGACAGGCTGTAACGAATATCCAGTAATGAATCGTTAAAACCCGTGCGATAATATTTTTTCCAGTACTGCGGTTCATCGAGCATCACTTCTTCAATCACCGCCAGGCAACTGCTACGATTTTCGGGGCCGATAAGCTCTTGCTCAATTTGTGCCAACGCAAATATCGCCTCACGTAGAGCAAAGGTTAATGCTGGCCCTACTTTCAAAATTGCAAAGTGATCGCGGACTAATTCCCAATAAGCCGTCCGGGTCTGGTAATCGGTAGAATGTGCTTCATAAACCATTCGGGTGTTTTCTATCCATTGCGCCAGCGCCTGCGCTTCTTGCGGCTGATAATGGATAATGTTGCTATGGTCAAACTCCACGCCTGGCTGCACCACGATGGCAATCACGCGTGTTAACGCCTCTGCCAGCCCACGAGCAATAAAGGCCTTTTGATGCGTACGTAAAGTATTGGCGGCATCTTCAACCCGGGTAATGTGTACTGACTGAATGGCGCTGGCCTCACCGCCCGGAACCGGAACTTCGGTGCCAATGACATAGCTCAGTTGCTCACGCTGGCAATCTGTCGCCACACTCTCCGCTGCGTGGCAAAGCACGGCAGCACGTTCAGCAACCGTTTCTGGCGCTAATGGTATTGGATCCCCCGCACATGACATTGACGCATCAAGGTGAATTTTACTGAACCCCGCTCGAACATATGCTTTTACCAGCTCGACGGATTTTTCCATCGCCGTATCCGCATTTTCTTGCTGCCAGCAGTTCGGTCCCAGATGGTCGCCGCCGAGAATGATACGCTCACGAGCAAATCCGACTTTATCGGCAATCGCAAACACAAATTCGCGAAAGTCCGCCGGTGTCATTCCGGTATAACCGCCAAATTGATTGACCTGGTTTGACGTTGCTTCAATCAGCACTTTACGCGTGCTGTTGCGATCAAATGCCAGCGCCGCTTCGATAACCAACGGATGGGCAGAACAGACTGAACATATGCCAATATGTTCACCAGCTTTATGCCGGGCAATTAACGTTTTCATGTTTTTTCCTTGTTAAATGGCAGGTGCGTTATGCCCTGCCCTCGCAGCCACAATCGGCAATCACTTTGCTCACCACATCGCGCATTGCGGATTTAGCCGACTGCAAATAATCCCGGGGGTCAGTCGCTTCAGGGTGCTCGGTCAGGTAATTTTTTAACGCCTGCGAGAATGCATTTTTAAGCTCCGTTGCAACGTTGATTTTGCATATCCCCAATTTAATGGTTTGCTGAATATCCTTAGTCGATAACCCTGACGCGCCATGCAGCACCAGCGGTAAGTTCACCCACTGGCGAATGTTCTCCAGTCGAGAAAAATCAAGCGCCGGTGCGCTGGCATACATACCGTGAGCCGTGCCGATGGCGACCGCCAGGGAATCAATCCCGGTTGCCTCGGCAAATTCACGCGCCTGAACGGGGTTGGTATACAACGCATCAGCTTCATTGACTTGCACATCATCTTCCTGGCCGCCAAGCTGCCCCAGCTCTGCTTCGACGCTGACATCAAAGCGATGGCAAAAATCCACCACCTCTTTGACCCGTGCAATATTTTGCGCATAAGGCAGATGCGAGGCGTCGATCATTACCGAGCGCACACCTGAACGAACTTTCTGAGCGATATCGTCAAATTTCGTGTGATGGTCGAGGTGAATCGCCAATGGATGGTGATAGTGCTTCGCCATCGCGCTGACCAGCGCCACCAGATTTTCTGTACCAGCATGAGTAAATGTACCGGGCGTTCCGGCAATGATGACCGGCGCATGCATGCTGGCAGCGGTTTCCACCACCACGTGCATCGTTTCGAGATTATGAATATTGAATGCCGGAACCGCGTAACCGCCGCGCTGCGCGTTGTTCAGCATTTGCTTTGTCGATACCACATGCATTTTCACATCCTGTTATTTATTTTCGATTTCAAAATATAATGAAATTTTTTGTTTCCAAATGTCGCGATATCGATCACAAAAAATACAATATGAAAATCAATCCAGAATGACAGGCAATAAAAACGGCCTCCCGGGGGAAGCCGTAACAAAGTGCACGTTGTTTTATGTCAGATGCGGCGCGAACGCCTTATCCGCCCTACGGGGTAGTGCTGTTCGTATGAGGCGTATCAGGCGATAGTAATTTTGCTATCGAGATAAACGTCCTGCACGGCGTTAATCAGTTTCACGCCGTCAGCCATCGATTTCTTGAACGCCTTACGTCCAAGAATCAGCCCCATTCCGCCAGCGCGTTTGTTGATGACCGCAGTACGCACTGCATCGCTGAGGTCAGTTTCACCGCCTGCAGCACCGCCGGAGTTTATCAACCCTGCCCGGCCCATATAGCAGTTAGCTAACTGATAACGCACCAGATCAATCGGGTTTTCGCTGGTCAACTTGCTGTACACGCGATCGTCGGTATAACCGTAATTAATCGCTTTATAACCGCCGTTATTTTCCGCCATTTTTTGTTTGACGATATCTGCACCTATGGTTGCCGCCAGATGGTTCGCCTGACCTGTCAGGTCGGCGGAAACATGGTAATCAACGCCATCTTTCTTAAAGGCGGAGTTACGCAAATAGGCCCACAGCACGGTCACCATGCCCAGCTCATGCGCGCGTTCAAAGGCCGCAGAAATTTCTTCAATCTGGCGACGTGACTCTTCCGAGCCAAAATAGATAGTCGCCCCAACCGCCACCGCGCCCATGTTGAACGCCTGCTCCACGCTGGCATACAGCGTTTGATCGTAGGTATTCGGGTAACTTAGCGTCTCGTTGTGATTAAGTTTGACGAGGAATGGAATGCGATGCGCGTAACGCCGCGATACCGATGCCAGCACGCCGTAGGTTGACGCCACACAGTTACAGCCCGCTTCGATCGCCAGTTCAACAATGTTTTTCGGGTCAAAGTAGAGCGGGTTAGCGGCAAATGAAGCTCCGGCAGAGTGCTCAACGCCCTGGTCAACCGGCAGAATAGAAAGATATCCTGTGCCAGCCAGACGCCCAGTGTTGTACAACGTCTGCATATTACGTAACACCGCTGGCGGGCGATTATTGTCAATCATCACGCGGTCTACGTAGTCATGTCCGGGGAGATAAAGCTGGTCAGAAGGAATAGTCATACAACGGTGCTGTAAAAGGTTGTCGGCGTCTTTGCCAAGCAACTGCGCAATATCTGTCATTACTATGCTCCCGTAAATTCCGATTGGATATCGGCTATGGATTGTCCTGGCCCGCCTTTTGCGGGCAATCATAATCCTGGTCGTTACAGGCGAGTTTTTCCATCTTTTGGATGTTTTTTCAGCGTTTTCTGTTGGCTCGATTCATCAGAAAAAATGTTACCGCGGTCAATTTTTCACCACAAAGGTATTTAAAAGGTATTATTAAATGGTATTGTCATCGCGTACCTTACATTACCTGTCATGAAGGAATTAAAAGATGAAAACAACAGCAAAGCTGTCGTTCATGATGTTTGTTGAATGGTTTATCTGGGGCGCGTGGTTTGTGCCATTGTGGTTGTGGTTAAGTAAAAGCGGTTTTAGTGCCGGAGAAATTGGTTGGTCGTATGCCTGTACCGCCATTGCAGCGATCCTGTCGCCAATTCTGGTTGGCTCCATCACTGACCGCTTTTTCTCGGCGCAGAAAGTGCTGGCGGTATTGATGTTCGCTGGTGCGGCGCTGATGTATTTCGCTGCGCAACAGACCACTTTTGCCGGCTTCTTCCCGTTACTGCTGGCCTACTCGCTAACCTATATGCCGACCATTGCGCTGACTAACAGTATCGCTTTTGCCAACGTGCCGGATGTGGAGCGTGATTTCCCACGCATTCGTGTGATGGGCACTATCGGCTGGATTGCCTCCGGTCTGGCATGTGGATTCTTGCCGCAAATGCTGGGTTATGCCGATATCTCTCCGACTAACATCCCGCTGCTGATTACCGCCGGAAGTTCTGCTCTGCTCGGTGTGTTTGCGTTTTTCCTGCCTGACACGCCGCCAAAAAGCACCGGCAAAATGGACATTAAAGTCATGCTCGGACTGGATGCGCTGATCCTGCTGCGCGATAAAAACTTCCTCGTCTTTTTCTTCTGTTCATTCCTGTTTGCGATGCCGTTGGCGTTCTATTACATCTTTGCCAACGGTTATCTGACCGAAGTCGGCATGAAAAATGCCACCGGCTGGATGACGCTCGGCCAGTTCTCTGAAATCTTCTTTATGCTGGCATTGCCGTTTTTTACCAAACGCTTTGGTATCAAAAAGGTATTATTACTTGGTCTGGTCACCGCTGCGATCCGCTATGGCTTCTTTATTTACGGTAGTGCGGATGAATATTTCACCTACGCGTTACTGTTCCTCGGCATTTTGCTGCATGGAGTAAGTTACGATTTTTACTACGTTACCGCTTACATCTATGTCGATAAAAAAGCCCCCGTGCATATGCGTACCGCTGCGCAGGGGCTGATCACGCTCTGCTGCCAGGGATTCGGCAGTTTGCTCGGCTATCGTCTTGGCGGTGTGATGATGGAAAAGATGTTCGCTTATCCGGAACCGGTAAACGGACTGACTTTCAACTGGTCCGGGATGTGGACTTTCGGCGCGGTGATGATTGCCATTATCGCCGTGCTGTTCATGATTTTTTTCCGCGAATCCGACAACGAAATTACGGCTATCAAGGTCGATGATCGCGATATTGCGTTGACACAAGGGGAAGTTAAATGAAAACAGAACGTATTCTCGGTGCTCTTTACGGGCAGGCGTTAGGGGATGCGATGGGGATGCCGTCCGAGCTTTGGCCACGCAGCCGCGTTAAAGCACACTTTGGCTGGATTGACCGTTTTTTGCCTGGCCCAAAGGAGAATAACGCGGCCTGTTATTTTAACCGCGCCGAATTCACCGACGATACCTCAATGGCGCTGTGTCTGGCGGATGCGTTACTGGAACGTGAAGGCGAGATCGATCCGGATCTGATTGGGCGTAATATTCTCGACTGGGCGCTGCGTTTCGACGCCTTTAACAAAAACGTACTAGGTCCGACCTCGAAGATTGCTCTCAACGCCATTCGCGACGGTAAACCCGTTGCTGAACTGGAAAACAATGGCGTGACCAACGGCGCAGCGATGCGCGTCTCGCCATTAGGTTGTTTGCTTCCGGCGCGCGATGTTGATTCCTTTATTGATGATGTGGCGCTGGCGTCCAGCCCGACCCATAAATCCGATCTGGCGGTTGCAGGTGCGGTAGTCATCGCATGGGCGATTTCCCGTGCCATTGACGGAGAAAGCTGGTCAGCGATTGTTGATTCTCTACCCTCGATTGCGCGACATGCACAGCAAAAACGCATCACCACCTTCAGCGCCTCACTGGCGGCACGCCTGGAGATTGCGCTGAAAATTGTGCGCAATGCCGACGGCACCGAATCCGCCAGCGAACAGCTTTACCAGGTCATTGGCGCAGGTACCAGCACTATTGAGTCCGTTCCGTGCGCCATTGCGCTGGTTGAACTGGCACAAACCGACCCGAACCGTTGCGCCGTCCTGTGCGCTAACCTTGGCGGCGACACAGACACCATCGGTGCTATGGCGACGGCAATTTGCGGCGCGTTGCATGGCGTTAACGCTATCGATCCTGCGTTAAAGGCGGAACTGGATGCGGTAAATCAGCTTGATTTCAACCGCTATGCCACAGCGCTGGCGAAGTATCGTCAACAACGGGAGGCGGTATGAGCGGCGCTCGATTACACACGCTGCTGCCTGAATTAACCACGCGTCAGCCGGTGATGGTCGTCGGCGCGGCGGTCATTGACGTGATCGCCGACGCTTATGCCCTCCCCTGGCGAGGGTGCGATATCGAACTGAAACAGCAGAGCGTTAACGTTGGCGGCTGCGCACTGAATATTGCCGTGGCGTTAAAGCGCCTCGGCATCGAAGCGGGTAATGCCTTGCCGCTCGGTCAGGGGGTTTGGGCGGAGATTATTCGCAACCGGATGGCAAAAGAGGGCTTAATCAGCCAGATCGATAACGCCGAAGGTGATAACGGCTGGTGTCTGGCGCTGGTTGAGCCGGATGGCGAACGCACTTTTATGTCATTCAGCGGTGTGGAAAATCAGTGGAATCGCCAATGGTTGGCGCGATTAACCGTTGCGCCTGGCAGCCTGCTCTATTTTTCCGGTTATCAACTGGCCTCGCCCTGCGGCGAATTGTTAGTGGAATGGCTGGAAAAGCTGCAAGACGTGACGCCGTTTATCGATTTTGGCCCACGTATTGGCGATATCCCGGACGCATTACTGGCGCGGATCATGGCCTGTCGACCTTTAGTGTCACTCAATCGTCAGGAGGCTGAGATTGCCGCCGAACGTTTTGCTTTATCCGCAGAGATAACAACACTTGGCAAGCAATGGCAGGAGAAATTTGCCGCGCCGTTGATCGTTCGTCTCGATAAAGAAGGCGCATGGTATTTCAGCAACGACGCTTCTGGCTGCATTCCGGCATTTCCAACGCAAGTTGTAGACACCATTGGGGCGGGCGACAGTCATGCCGGTGGCGTACTTGCCGGGCTGGCCTCTGGTCTGCCACTGCCGGATGCCGTATTGCTGGGCAATGCAGTGGCGTCGTGGGTTGTCGGGCATCGCGGCGGTGATTGCGCGCCAACCCGCGAGGAACTACTCCTCGCACACAAAAACGTATAGATCACTGCGACAGTGGCTGATGCTGTACTCAATAGGCCGTTGCTGTTGGTCAAGCGCCACTTGCTTGATCACCAGCACCGGTATTTTACTATCTAATTGAATATGTGACTGAAACTCGGCATCCGGCATCCGGGCGCTAACGCGGGAACGGGTACGTTGTGGGTAAATGTGCTGGCTGCGGAAGTAGTCATAAAGAGAAATTCCGATGGCATCAACATCATGAATTAAATGCGCCGGAACCCACGATTCCTCAATCGATACCGCTTCTTCATCGACATAGCGAATACGCTTAAGCAAAAAGACATCACTTCCCGCTTCGACCGCCAGCTGCTGCGCGACTTCTTCGGGACATTTCACGACACGCTTGTTAACCCATAGCGTATCGGGCTTTTTCCCGCGCAATACCACCTGCTGAGAAAAACCTCGCGCTTCTTTCAACGAGTATTCGAAGATGTTGTTGATCTGCGTGCCATAACCGCGCGAACGCGTCACCACCCCCTCTTCTTCCAGCGCCTGCATCGCCTTGCGCACCGTAATGCGCGAAACGCCAGTTAACTGACTTAAATCGCGCTCGCCGGGTAAAATATTGCCATGTTCCAGCACCCCGCTGCGCACGGCATTTTTCACCGTTTCGGCAAACTTAATATAAAGCGGCGTGTTATCCGCCGCTAAAATACGTTCGTTCAGTTGGGCAATCAGCTGGGTATGCGCTTGTTCCATTTGTCTTTTTCCTGCCAGGGAGTCTGGTGGGAGTATATCACTGCTTCTTATTTAAGGCGTTTCTTTAATCCCATCAACGAATGCCTGCAACTCCTCCACCGTGCCATTAAACACATTAAAATCCACCGGACCATTAATGCCATCTACCTGTCCACGGTCGGAATGCTGCCAGAAGCGCCAGGCCATGCCGTCATTGTCCGGACGACGTTGATAATAGTGAGCCACCCACCACGGATATTCATTGAAATAGCCCGCCAGATTGGTGTGATAAAAAACGGCTCCTGAGTAAATAATCGGCTTTTTTCCCGTGCGTTTTTCGACCATTTTTAGCCACTGACTTACCCGCTTGCGTAATTCTTTTGCCGATAATTTTCCCCGTTCTTCTACGTCCAGCACGGCAGGGAGATCGCCTTGTGAGAAATCCACCGTTTGCAGAAATAATCGCGCCTGAACTGAAGCGGATACCGACGGGGAGAAATAATGATACGCCCCGCGCAGCAAGCCATTTTCGCGGCTTAGTTGCCAGTTACGCGAAAAATACGGATCCACCAGCTTTTCGCCTTCCGTCGCCTTGATAAAGGCAAATTGCAAGCGAATACCGTTATCGCGCATTTTAGCCACCCGCTGCCAGTCGATCCGCTCCTGCCAGCGCGAAACATCTATTCCGTGAATGGTATAAGCGGCAGGAATGCGAATAGAAAAAGATTTGACCGGGCGATAACCGTAGAAGTGGATGTAGTCTTTAATCTGAATTGCTGTCGAATAGAAAAAATTCACCGTCTGACGCGGATAAATCGCAACGATAGAAATGAGCCCCAGAGCGCATAATAAAGCGGTGAATTTTTTTCGACTGGTGATTCTCAGTTGCATTGGTTTCATCCCTGAATGTCAGCGCCAAAGACTGACAATAACCAAAGCAGCTATAGTACGGTGCTCACCACCAGGCGTGGAAGTGGTGAACCGGACCAATACCGTCGCCAACTTCCAGCGTGTCGGCCTGGGCTAACGCCGATGAAAGCCAGCTTTTTGCCTCCTGTACGGTGTCAGCCCAGTTTGTATGGCGCGGGCGTAGTGCAGCCAACGCCGCAGAGAGCGTACAACCAGTGCCGTGGGTGTTTTTGGTCATAATGCGCGGTGCAGTAAACCGTTGTTCCCCCTCTCGGGTAAACAGCCAGTCCGGGCTTTGCTCATCATCCAGATGACCACCTTTCATTAGCACTGCGCCACAACCCATCGCCAACAGCGATCGCCCTTGTTCCAGCATTTCCTGTTCGTTGCGCGCGTGTGGCGCGTCGAGCAAGGCGGCAGCTTCGGGCAAGTTTGGCGTTATTAATGAAACCTGTGGCAATAATCGACTGCGCAGCGTGGCAACCGCCGAAGGTGAAAGCAGAGGGTCGCCGCTTTTTGCCAGCATAACGGTGTCGAGTACCACGTTTTGGATCTGATAACGTTGCAACCGTTCTGCCACCGCTTCAACAATATCGGTTTCCGCCAACATACCGATTTTAGTGGTGTCGATTCGCACATCAGTGAACACCGAATCGAGCTGGGCGGCGACAAAATCAGGCTCAATGCGATACACCGACTGTACGCCACGGGTATTTTGCGCCACCAGTGCAGTAATAACTGAGCAACCATAAGCGCCAAGTGCCGAGAAGGTTTTAAGATCGGCCTGAATCCCTGCGCCACCGCTCGGATCAGTACCGGCAATCGTCAGAGCGTTAATTCGTTTCATGCCTGCACCTCCTGCGTCAATTGCCAGAGCGCATCAAGAAAATGGGGAACAAAACTGCCAGGCCCTTCACTTCTGGCGACGGCGCGTTCTCCGGCTTGTTTCATCCAGTGACAGGCAGATGCGACATTTTCCAGCGTATCACCTGGTAACGCACAACAGGCAGCGACAACCGCCGATAATGCACAGCCAGTTCCTACCACTTTGGTCATTAACGGATCGCCGCCGTGAATGCCAACGGTGCGACGACCATCGGTAATATAATCCACCTCGCCAGTGACCACGACGATTGCGCCAGTTTCCCGTGCCAGTGTTTGTGCAGCAGGTATCGCGTTAGCCGCGGCGTCAGTGGTGTCCACTCCCCGTCCACCATTAGCAACGCCAGCTAATGCCATGATTTCCGAAGCATTACCACGTATCGCTGCCGGTTTAAAAGATAAAAGTTCATGACAAAAATGGCGACGATAATCGAGTGCGCCAACCGCGACCGGATCAAGCGTCCAGGGCGTTTGGGAGTGTGTTGCCTGTTCAACGGCAGCACGCATTGCCTGTGCGCGTGGCTGCGTCAGCGTGCCGACGTTAATTAGCAAGGCACTGGCGATAGCCGCAAACTGACTGGCCTCTTCTGCTTCGATAACCATCGCTGGCGATGCACCGAGCACCAGTAAAGTATTGGCAGTAAAGGTTTGCACCACATCATTGGTCATGCAATGCACAAGAGGAGAGTGTTGGTAAAAGAGGTTTAACGCGTGCGCTGATTGCGCGGAACTCAGCAGGTCGACTTGCATAGTTTGCTCCTGCCATAACGTGAAGAAGCAATGACCTGGTGGTCTGTGACTTCCCTACGCTGGCATTATCCAGATCAGGTGATACGGGTATTTCTCAGCCTTCACGCAGAAGGGCACCCCGAGTCGTTTGGTTGCGATGATGAATCGCAGAGATGGATGGTAATGTCCCGCGCACACGTTGTAAACGAGGAAAAACGGCGGGATTACAATAACGTTGTGAAATTATTTGATATATGAATCCAACACCTTCAGAACGACATCCAGATCTTCTTCACGTTTTAGCTCATCCCCCTGGTGAACGATGTGTTCCGTCAGATGCCCCTTAATCACTTCGCGCATCAGGCCGTTTACCGCGCCACGGATAGCAGCAATCTGTTGTAGAACAGCTGCGCATTCGTGCGGCTCGTCGAGCATTTTCTTGAGCGCCACGACCTGACCCTGAATCTTACTGGCACGCGCTTTCAGTTTCTGTTTATCACGGATTGTATGAGACATGGCAACACCTGGTTAACAAGAACATGAAAAATCATAGCACTATTATTCTACTGGGGGGTAGTATCAGGTACTGGGGGGGAGTAGAATCGGATTGCCGAATTAATACTAAGAATTATTATCATGACCGAATTTACCACTCTTCTTCAGCAAGGAAATGCCTGGTTCTTCATCCCCAGCGCCATCTTACTTGGTGCGCTTCATGGCCTGGAACCAGGGCACTCAAAAACGATGATGGCGGCGTTTATCATCGCCATCAAAGGCACCATTAAACAGGCGGTGATGCTCGGACTGGCAGCAACCATTTCGCATACCGCGGTGGTCTGGTTGATTGCCTTTGGCGGGATGGTGATCAGCAAACGTTTTACTGCTCAATCTGCAGAACCGTGGCTCCAGTTGATTTCCGCGGTGATCATTATTGGCACCGCGTTCTGGATGTTCTGGCGTACCTGGCGCGGCGAACGCAACTGGCTGGAGAATATGCACGGGCATGATCATGAGTATCATCACGATCACGAAGATCACCACGACCATGGACATCATCACCATCACGAACATGGGGAGTATCAGGATGCTCATGCACGAGCCCATGCCAATGACATTAAACGACGCTTCGATGGTAGAGAGGTCACCAACTGGCAAATTTTGTTATTTGGCTTAACCGGTGGCCTTATCCCCTGCCCGGCAGCAATTACCGTGCTGTTGATTTGCATTCAGTTGAAAGCCCTGACACTGGGCGCAACACTGGTCGTCAGTTTCAGCATTGGCCTTGCGTTAACGCTGGTCACCGTAGGCATTGGCGCAGCAATCAGCGTTCAGCAGGTCGCAAAACGCTGGAGCGGATTTAACACTCTCGCTAAACGCGCCCCCTATTTTTCCAGTCTGTTGATTGGCTTAGTTGGTGTGTATATGGGCGTACATGGCTTTATGGGCATAATACGATAACTCAATCCTTTAGGCTTGCATGTTATCTTCAGCCCAGGATGATTCTTAAATCAGCTATTTCCGCTGGCTCTCTGCTCGCTAAGGATGCTTTTAGGGCATCCTTTCATTTACACTTTTTACGAAATCATGGGATCACTAACAAAATATCGCTTGTCAGTTATATTGTATGGCAGGAAAGATATGCGACTGATATTACAGATCCCCAAAGTGGAGAGTTTATGACCATTAAAAATAAGATGTTGCTGGGTGTGCTTTTGCTGGTTACCAGTGCCGCCTGGGCCGCACCAGCCACCGCGGGTTCGACCAATACCTCGGGAATTTCTAAGTATGAGTTAAGCAGTTTCATTGCTGACTTTAAGCATTTCAAACCAGGCGATACCGTCCCAGAGATGTACCGCACCGATGAGTACAACATTAAGCAGTGGCAGTTACGTAACCTGCCCGCGCCTGATGCCGGGACGCACTGGACCTATATGGGTGGCGCGTACGTGTTGATCAGCGACACCGACGGTAAAATCATTAAAGCCTACGATGGTGAGATTTTTTATCATCGCTAAAAAAAGCCCCCTCATCATGAGGGGGAAATGCAGACACCTTGTTATTTTTTATTATTAGCCACTTGCTCGTCTTGCTTGTTATTAGTCGTATTTCACGTTGATTAATGCGGT
This sequence comes from Escherichia sp. MOD1-EC5990, assembly GCF_002965285.1. Lineage (NCBI taxonomy): Bacteria > Pseudomonadati > Pseudomonadota > Gammaproteobacteria > Enterobacterales > Enterobacteriaceae > Escherichia > Escherichia sp. MOD1-EC5990. Next base: position 144,613 of record NZ_PTRV01000010.1, read on the forward strand.
TGCCTCCAGTGCGCCAGATTTAATTTTATTTGTATCGTAGACGTAGTAACTGGCAGTTATCGGAATTGAAACCGTTGTATCTGTAAGTTTTGACTTTGCCGCAATTTCTTTTAAATTTGTGTATTCTTTACTGCTGTTAGTGATATTTAAAAGTGTGACTGGAGAACCATTACTTTCAAGAATAAATCCTACGCCATTATCTTCCGCACCTTTCAGTATTGTGTTGCTGTTGGTTAACAAGTCAGAACTTGATAAATACACCTGCATTTTCCGTGATGTTTGATTTTGTTGACCTAATAAGTTTTTACAACGCAGAACAATATCCCCTTTGTTACTATTTATTGTTGCTTTGTTACCTGTAGCTGGTAATTGTGAAACGGGAATACTCTCTAAAGTAATTAATAAATCGTCCGGTTTGCAGGTTGTGGTTATCGGGTTGTATGACAATGTCAGATTAAAGGAATAGACACCTGCATTTTGTGCCAATGCATTTCTGTAGCTATTTACACATGCATCCCATGACTTGCCACCGAATAAACACAGTAAAAATTGTACTGCAGCACTCCCGCGTGTCGATGATGAAGCACTGGATAATGTCGCAACACCATTAATCATCACTGAACCGCCGCCCCCCGCAGAAACATTCACTTTTGCATTACTGGCCGCAGGTGTCACCGTTACCGAATAACCATTGGTGAAACTGGTCTGATTATTTGACAACGTGATGTTGTTTTTATTGGTCCATTCAAAATGTAAATTTAATTTAATGGTATCGTTATAAAGTCCAACAATAATATCCGACGGGCTCATAGGGGTGATAGTATTTGTACTCACGCATGACGAATCATTAAAATTATGCTCATATGTTGCCGTTTGTGTTTGAGTCAGTGCAAAATCCCCCTGAACAGCAAAATTATGCTGGGCAGATAACTCTCCATAACATGCTGCATAACTCACAGGCATTACCATCATAATTAATATAAATAACATTATGCGAATTTTCATAGAGCCACCCGATTATTACTGGCAAATATAGTTCCTATTTTCATCAATCTCTTTACCGAAGGTGATTGTGCATGAGAGCCCTTGTTGTTTATCAATTGCCACATTAACCGATGGCGGTACATCATTAGTGCGAATAAATAACTGGCTTCCCTGACCGACAACACCAATATTGTGACCGTGGATATCATTGACTTCATAACCAAACGTTAATGGTTGCCCATCCGCTCTTAACGCTTTTATAAACCAGGGCTTGTGCTGATCGGTATCAAAATTAACCAGTACAACCGCGCCGCGAAAAGGGGCGGCAATGTTCCGGTTGCCACGTAATTCTGCTTCGCTATCGCTTTGCGACACATCCAGCATCAGGTGATTTTCCCGATAAGGTGTCATTCCGTCGTATACCACCACTCCATTACGGTTTGTTGTGCGATATTTTTGCCCATTGACATAAGCATCTTTAATTCCTGGCGCATTCATCACAGCAAACGTTTCGGAAAGACGGTTCGCCAGATTAACGCCACCCGACCAGGCGACAATGCCCCCTGAAAGACTGGCTCCAGCCTGTCGATAAGTACTCGACTGACTATAACTGCCATTCACCGTTGCCACCGGCGCGTTCCAGGTTAAATTCGCTCCAGCTGTCGTTTCATTTCCCTGATGCTGATGACTCAGGTTGACCCCATAGTTAAATTGATCCCGGCTTCCAACGGTTCCCGATAATCCCGTATTATTTGAGGCAAAACCCTGATCATCAAATGTCGTTGAGTTAGACATATATATTTGCCGACGAGGCGTCGTAACGTCATCACCCCAATCAAAGGGAATCGATATAAAAATATTAAAACGTTTCTCTTCATGATGATTCTCGTCATAAGCCTGGCTTGCTGCGAGGGTATAGCTTATCCGTCGCAGGTTGTTGGAATAACTCAACTGATAATCCTTACTGCTGCCGCTACGCCCCCAGTAATCTCGCCATAACGTACTTAAGGACACAGAACCCCAGCCTTCTGGCAATGACTGGCTCATATTGGCAGAAAAGCTATTTTTACGGCCAAAATCGTTCTGGTAATAATCGGCAATGTCATAGATATCGTTTTCATCACGGCGATAATTATCTTTATTGTTTGCCCAAACGTGATCGTTAAATGTCCGGTAATCACGCGACGAATAACGCCAGGCCGCCAGACCAAAACGCGTCGACGTTTGGCTCACAAATTTGTTGTAGGCAATTTGATAACTTTGCCCGTCAAACACATCGCCGTTGTCTTGTTTACTATGCGACTTCGTGGCATCGACGGAAATGGCACCAATGCGTGTATTCCAGCCAGTCCCCAAAGTGAACGCGTAATAATTATTCGCGACCATCGATCCGCCATACAGCGTCAATAAGTTATTAAAACCATACTGATAACCCGCCTGAACAAAATCACTTTGTTTGCTCGCCCCTTCAATATGGCTACGACCTGCCGCAAAATCATATTTCGACACGCCGGGTTGCAGCATATTCGGCACTGCTGCATAAGGCACCAGATAGGTGGTTACCGAACCGTCCGCCTCTTTCACGCTGACATCAAGATCTGCTCCACCACCGGCCAACTGCAAATCTGTAATCGCAAACGGGCCAGGAGGAACCTCTTTCTGATAAACCACAAAACCGTTCTGTTCAATAGTTACCAGCGCGTTACTCTGAGCAATCCCCTGCACCCGTGGAGTAAAATTTTGTTTCGAGTTAGGCAACATCTGCATATCACGAAACAACCGCACACCGCTGAAGCGAACAGAATCAAAAATATCGCTTGATGTGTACATATCACCCACGCGAAGCGTGCCGAGAAGTTGGGCAAATCCACGTTCCAGATACAGGGTATTGCTTTTCCACACCCCTGGATTGCTATTTGTTTTACTGAAACTGGCATCAGAATGCAGTTGCCACCCCAGTAAATTTAACCCGCTGTTAAAACGTACATATGTACTCTTGCTATTACCCGACGCTTTATAGTCGCTGTAATACTGACTCACATAATAAGAGGTATAAAACGCATTAATACCCCGCTCCCAGTTTTCCGGTGGAACATAGCCACTTTCCAGTTCTTCCACCCACGCCTGCGGTACACTGAAATCGAGACGAAAAACTCCGATATCCCAGGTATAGCTCCCACCGTGAACAAGTTGCTCAAATGTTAAACATTGCTTACCGCTGGCAAAGTTATCGGTATTAATGCCTAACCGCTTGATAATTTCCCTGGATAAACATGTTTCTTGCGGGTTGTCTTTAACAATAATCTCATATTTCCCGCGCCATTGCTTATTGACATAAATATCGATGTCATACTGCCCCGGCAAGGGTTGATTATCATCAAGACGAATATTTGCAACCTGCTGGTCTTTCATTCCACCTATCATAAAATGGGTATCAAAGGTTTCTTCAGCTGCATAAGCTTCAATGCCGAGCAATAACGCTACGATTGCTGATGCAAGTGGGGTCATTCTCAACATAGGCAGCTCCTGCAATTAAATTTTGTCACTAATATAGTTGCCATGGTCATCGATAATGGTCAGATACCAGTTATTCGCATTATTACTTTTGACATTAATACTCTGACTTTCCAAGGGGGCAATCATAATAGTTTCATAATTGACTTTGACATTATTAGCTTTGACATCCGAAATCGTTACCCAATTTGCTGAGTCATTTTTTATCACCAATCCATTGCCACTGCGATTTACCAGTAACTTTTTAAATGTCGCTTTATTTACCGGTGCAATACCCGCAGGCCGGTAAAACAATTTGATTCTGTTTTGCATTGCAAATTTCAGTGCATTCTTGCCCTCTTGCTCTGGACTATTTGGTGGAATATCCAGAACATTCAGATAAAAAATGCTCTCTTTATTAGTGGGCAGTTTATTCGACATAATTTTGATTTTTACTTGCTGCCCGGAATTTGCCCCTATTTTTGCCACTGGTGGCGTTAACATGAAAGGAACCTGAATTTTTTCAGGTGGTAACGACGTATCGCCATCATCAATCCACGCCTGCAGCAGCGAAGAACGGTTTCCCTGGTTCATCAACTGCACCATCACTTCTTTATTTTCTGCCGGGTAAATAATGCGCGTCCCGTAGATAACAATTCCGGCATGCGCAGGAAGGACCATAGAAGAAATGAGTAAAGCTAATAATCCTTTCATCTTAATGCCTCTTAAATTAAAAGGCCGCCATGGGGATAGCGGCCATGTTTATTACCTGGAGAAATTTGAAATTTTATTTATTAATCCTGCGCCACACGCATAACCAGAGAAGATAACACATCACCTGATCGCACTGAATTATCTGTCAGCTTCAGGTATTTTGCTTTAAACGGAATAGCATATTGACCTTCCGCTGTTTTATAACTCTCAATGTTAAAAGGTGCAGAAACATCCAGGACATCACTGTTATCACCTAAATAGAGATAGTACCCCACGGTATCGTTGCTACTGGCTATCGCCTTATCGTTTCCGGTTATTTTATCGTTGGTAATCAACGAGAGTTTTACACCAGCAACTTCTTTCGGACAGCTAATTTTTAACATGCTGCTGGTTACACCGACTGCATCATCATAGGTCGAGTATTTAGCTTTACCTTCAAAGACAGTGGTTGGTACAGTTGGCATATTAATACTTACTGAATCGCCACCCGCTTCGAATTTACACGGAGATTCTGCAATATTCCCTTTAATGGTTAATGTTCCGGTATCAACGTCTGCGGCAAATACCCCAGCGCTCATAAAAAAAGAAGAAAAGACAGCGGCAGCAATAATTGAACGTTTCATAATATGTTCCTTAATAAAATTTATTTTTTGGTTGTTAAGAGTCTGTATCTCTTGGAAACAAATTTCTCACATCAAAAAAGTTGCCGCAATGTAAACATATTGTTTTATTGATTTAAAACAAATTAACTATTGCAATATAAATACAACAAATACTTAAGCATATTAAATATTTATCACATCTATTAATTAATGCAGATTTTTTTAAATGGTATTATTAATATCAATAAAAAAGCTGAAATCATTCACGCGAATGATTTCAGCTTTCTAAATCCGCTTAAAAAACCAGGGTGGCAAATTAATCGTAGCGATTTAACACGATTCGACGTTTGCTATCACTACCTGCAACAACCACTTCTGTCGTCACACCTTTGACTGGCGAAGAAACCTGATGACGGGTATCAACATCATACGTTAACTGACCACAATGCTGTTGAGGTTGACCATTAACCATAGCCATACTGCATGTTGGGGGACTGATCCTGCCATTAATCGTTAATGTGGCAGTCTGTGAAGAGAACGCGGGAGAAGCCATTCCATAGGCAAGAAAAATAATTCCTGATAGCCAGTACTTATTCATTGAACGTTATCCCTGTAGTAAAGGTTATGCCTGGATAGAATGAGTGCATAACAAACTATAGCTGTACATCCACTACACAGCCACGAAGGATGATAATGATGCATTGCCTGTACGATCAATCGACTTTATAGAGTTTCGGACGAAGGTCCGCAGAATATTCGCAGCATTAAATAAGTGTTCATTAATGCGGCAAAAACAAATACACCGCATCAATGTAACATCTCTGCGGTGTATGAAAAACAACCAAAAAGGTTAATACGCGTCAGACCGCGCGGAAGGAAATCTCGCCAGGAATGACTTCTCCCTGCCAATAAAGCTGGGCTGCAACGCGGTCAGCCAGCTGGCGGTAGATAGCGGTAAATTCGCTCTCCGGACGGCTGATAACTGTTGGCGTGCCTTTATCGAGATCTTCACGTAAGGAAATGTGTAACGGCATCTGCCCCAGCAACTGCGTGTGGTATTTCTCGGCCAGTTTCTCTGCACCACCGGTACCGAAAATCGGTTCATGGTGACCACAGTTACTGCAAATATGCACACTCATGTTCTCGACAATACCGAGCACCGGAACCTCGACTTTCTCGAACATCACAATGCCTTTTTTCGCATCGATCAACGCAATGTCCTGCGGGGTGGTGACCACTACCGCGCCAGTTACTGGAATGTTTTGTGCCAGTGTCAATTGAATGTCACCGGTGCCTGGCGGCATATCAAGCACCAGATAGTCGAGATCCGGCCACAAGGTTTCCTGCAACATCTGCATTAACGCCTTGCTCGCCATCGGACCACGCCACACCATCGCATTGTCGTCAGTGACCAGATAACCAATTGAATTGGTTGCCAGTCCATGAGACATAATCGGTGCCATATGGGTACCGTCCGGCGAAGTTGGACGCTGATTTTCTGCGCCCAGCATGGTGGGTATTGATGGGCCGTAGATATCGGCGTCCAGAATGCCGACTTTCGCCCCTTCCGCCGCCAGTGCCAGCGCCAGATTTACCGCCGTGGAGGATTTACCCACGCCGCCTTTACCGGAGCTGACCGCAATGATGTTCTTCACGCCGTTAATTCCCGGCTGATTCTTCACGCGTTTTAAGGTGGCGATATTGTGCGACAGTTTCCAGTCGATAGCTTTCGCCCCGGTGATGCGCAGCAGTTCAGCGCTACATTGCTCTTTTAACTCTTCGAACGCGCTATGCCAGACGAATGGCATAACCAGTTCCACATGCAACGTGTCGTCCATCCAGGCGACATGGTGCAACGCTTTCAGCGTGGTGAGGTTATGCTTCAGGGTTGGGTGCTGAAAATTGGCCAGTGTCCCGGCGACCATTGCGCGCAAGGCTTCTGGTGATTTGGCCTGGGATTGTTCGTTCATCCCGACTCCTTTTTTGTATAGATAAACCATCAGCTGATAGTTTACCTGAAGAATATAGAGAAGTACTTACTTAACATTTTCCCATTTGGTACTATCTAACCCCTTTTCACTATTAAGAAGTAATGCCTACTATGACTCAAGTCGCGAAGAAAATTCTGGTGACGTGCGCACTGCCGTACGCTAACGGCTCAATCCACCTCGGCCATATGCTGGAGCACATCCAGGCTGATGTCTGGGTCCGTTACCAGCGAATGCGCGGCCACGAGGTCAACTTCATCTGCGCCGACGATGCCCACGGTACACCGATCATGCTGAAAGCTCAGCAGCTTGGTATCACTCCGGAGCAGATGATTGGCGAAATGAGTCAGGAACATCAGACTGATTTTGCAGGCTTTAACATCAGCTATGACAACTATCACTCGACGCACAGCGAAGAGAACCGCCAGTTGTCAGAACTTATCTATTCTCGCCTGAAAGAAAACGGTTTTATTAAAAACCGCACCATCTCTCAGCTGTACGATCCGGAAAAAGGCATGTTCCTGCCGGACCGTTTTGTAAAAGGCACCTGCCCGAAATGTAAATCCCCGGATCAATACGGCGATAACTGCGAAGTCTGCGGCGCGACCTACAGCCCGACTGAACTGATCGAGCCGAAATCGGTGGTTTCTGGCGCTACCCCGGTAATGCGTGATTCTGAACACTTCTTCTTTGATCTGCCTTCTTTCAGCGAAATGTTGCAGGCATGGACCCGCAGCGGCGCGTTGCAGGAGCAGGTGGCAAACAAAATGCAGGAGTGGTTTGAGTCCGGTCTGCAACAGTGGGATATCTCCCGCGATGCACCGTACTTCGGTTTTGAAATTCCGAACGCGCCGGGCAAATATTTCTACGTCTGGCTGGACGCGCCGATTGGCTACATGGGTTCCTTCAAGAATCTGTGCGACAAGCGCGGCGACAGCGTAAGCTTCGATGAATACTGGAAGAAAGACTCCACCGCCGAACTGTACCACTTCATCGGTAAAGATATCGTTTACTTCCACAGCCTGTTCTGGCCTGCCATGTTGGAAGGTAGCAACTTCCGCAAGCCGACCAACCTGTTTGTTCACGGCTATGTAACGGTGAACGGCGCGAAGATGTCCAAGTCTCGCGGCACCTTTATTAAAGCCAGCACCTGGCTGAATCATTTTGACGCTGACAGCCTGCGTTACTACTACACTGCGAAACTCTCTTCGCGCATTGATGATATCGATCTCAACCTCGAGGATTTCGTCCAGCGCGTGAATGCCGATATCGTTAATAAGGTTGTAAACCTGGCATCCCGTAACGCGGGCTTTATCAACAAGCGTTTTGACGGCGTGTTGGCAAGCGAACTGGCTGACCCGCAGTTGTACAAAACCTTCACGGATGCCGCTGAAGTGATTGGTGAAGCATGGGAAAGCCGCGAATTTGGTAAAGCAGTGCGCGAAATTATGGCGCTGGCTGATCTGGCTAACCGCTATGTCGATGAACAGGCTCCGTGGGTGGTGGCGAAACAGGAAGGCCGCGATGCCGACCTGCAGGCAATTTGCTCGATGGGCATAAACCTGTTCCGCGTGCTGATGACTTACCTGAAGCCGGTACTGCCGAAACTGACCGAGCGTGCAGAAGCATTCCTCAATACGGAACTGACCTGGCATGGTATCCAGCAACCGCTGCTGGGCCACAAAGTGAATCCGTTCAAGGCGCTGTATAACCGTATTGACATGAAGCAGGTTGAAGCACTGGTGGAAGCGTCTAAAGAAGAAGTGAAAGCCACTGCCGCCCCCGTGACTGGCCCGCTGGCAGATGATCCGATTCAGGAAACCATCACCTTTGACGACTTCGCTAAAGTTGACCTGCGCGTGGCGCTGATTGAAAACGCAGAGTTTGTTGAAGGTTCTGACAAACTGCTGCGCCTGACGCTGGATCTCGGCGGTGAAAAACGCAATGTCTTCTCCGGCATTCGTTCTGCCTACCCGGATCCGCAGGCACTGATTGGTCGTCACACCATTATGGTGGCTAACCTGGCACCACGTAAAATGCGCTTCGGTATCTCTGAAGGCATGGTGATGGCTGCTGGTCCTGGCGGGAAAGATATTTTCCTGCTAAGCCCGGATGCCGGTGCTAAACCGGGCCATCAGGTGAAATAATCCCCCTTCAAGGCGCTGCATCGACAGCGCCTTTTCTTTATGAATTCCTAAAGTTGTTTTCTTGTTTGTTCAACGCTCTTAATTTTTTTCATTAACTGCTAGCATCCGCTTATAACTGGATATAAATACAGGGAACGCGGATGAAGAGTTATATCTACCAGGACGAAAAATCGCATAAATTCTGGGCGGTGGGGCAGCAAGGTAACGAGTTGCATATCAGTTGGGGAAAAGTTGGCACCCAAGGGCAAAGCCAGATAAAAAGCTTTGCGGATGCTGCGGCGGCGGAAAAAGCGGAACTGAAGCTTATCGCTGAGAAAACGAAAAAAGGCTATGTGGAAGACGCTTCGGCAAACGTGCATATCCCCCCCGTCACCAAAGTCACTCCTGACGTTGAAACTTCACCCGAGAGTAAAAACAAACGCCCATGGCTGGCTGATGATGCAGTCATTCCGCTAACCGACGATATTAACCGATTTGCTTTTCCACATCGCTCTCGCCCCAGAGATATCAATTATCTGCACAAAGATGGTCAAATATGGAAGCGCATCGCGAATAACACCAGGGCATATGACCCCGACAATAATTACCGCTCTTATCCAGAAAACTGGCAGCAGGCTTTTGCTGAGTTACAAATGCGAGTTCAGGGTAATCAACCGACAGGGAGTGCGCAATCTGATGCAGCATTGCTCTGGGGCTTTTGGAACTCTTACTCTCAAGATGAACTGGTCGATGACTTAGTCATTCGCTGTGGTCTGGAAAGTGCCGTTGAAATCGCCCTTCTCGCTCTTCAACTCAAATATAAACCAGTAAAAGGCGCAGTAACCACCATCATTCCACCTAATCACGAAGCAGAATCGCTACCGAGTTGGCATCAACGTCTATGTCATCATCTTTCACTCGCTTCAGAAGATGAGTGGCAACGCTGTGTGGATAAAGTGCTTACTGCTATTCCGACGCTATCCCCAGCACGGCAACCTTTTGCCGCGTTACTGCTCCCTGAACGCCCGGATATTGCCAATGCTATGGCGCTACATTATGCAGACCAAAACGTTCCGGCGATAACCTGGTTAAGACTGGTAGTAACCGATGATATAGCTCTGACTACAGCAGAAAAATACGACTTCCCACCGTTGTATCGTGATTTTCGCGCTTATCTGGCAATGTTGCTGGCAAATAATGGGGGGCGCGGTGTAAGCCGGATACTTACTGAGTTTGTGGAAGAGCATTCTGACAATCCCACTTATCTCTTCGAGCGCATCAGCGAGACTGAAGATCTTGTCAAATGGCTATGGAAAACGAATCACCCGGATGCGATTCAAATTCTGATCCTCGGTGTAAATGGCAAGAAAAAGCACCTGGAATACTTAAGCAAAGCCTGCCAAAAACATCCCGCTGCGGCTATTGCCGCTTATGCTACTTTGCTGGCAATACATGAAGATGCACAGTGGCGCAACGCGCTTGTCAAACTGATTACCGTCACGCCAGAGTTAGTCACTGACGTCATTCCCTGGGTTAATGCTAAAGCGGCAGGCATCTTATCTGAATGTCGTCCTCAGTCAGTAGCTAAAGAATGTGAGTATGCCACTGCGGATATGTTGCCGCAGCTATTTGTCGCTCCACCGTGGATAATAAATAAGAAGAAAAATGTAATACCCGTATTTGATTTACCTGTGCTTCCCATTCCTGCCGTCACGGATATCACACCAGGAATTACAGAGTTAATCAGTCACACTGACATATCCAGATTCAGTGAAATCGCGAAATATCAGGCATCACAGCAAACCTTATTTACCGACCTACCACTAATTGAAAAAGAAAGCTGGGAGACATCTTTCATTCCTTTTACACCAGAACAACAAATCCTTTGGCAATTAGGTTTTAATGAATGGCTGCATTGCGAAGATGACTTACATGAAAAAAAATACATACCGCAAAGCGCTGTTGATGCCTTGTTGCGCTTTGATTTTCCAGCACTAAAAGCTGAGTTTGCGAAATATCACAACAATGCCAACAAAAGCTGGAATTTATCTGCGCTTTGTTACTTACCGGGACAACAGGCGATTTCATTTCTCAACCAAATAATCATTGAGGAGCGATATTCAGGTGAGAAAGAGATTCTGGCAGTTTTTGGTAGTACGGCCATTCCTGCGTTTATGACCTGCTTGCAACGAGATCATCAACGACTGTGGATATTCACCCTCTTTATTGGGGCCAGTGAACTAGCCTTACCAATGGCGCAGCGGTTACAGAAAAAAATGGCTTACAAGGATGCCGTTAATTGGCTGGCAAATAACCCGCGCCATGCCGCCGCCGGGCTACTGCCTTTGGCACTGGACAAACCGTGCCAAAATCGGGAATATGCCCGCCAGGCGCTCCGCCTGCTAGTGAAATTAAACCAGCGAGAAACGATTGAGAAAATCGCGCAAGGATATAATCAACCTGATGTTTTAGCTGCGCTGGCAACATTATTTGATAGCGATCCTCTGGAAGAATATCCCGCAAAAATCGCCCCACTGCCCGGCTTTTATCAGTTCACCTTATGGCGCAGACCACGGCTTAAAAGTAACAACCTGCCTCTACCAGATGACGCTATGCGCCACCTGGGCACTATGCTGAGCTTTCCTCGCGACATTACCGCCTACGCTGGGCTGGAGATCATCAAAGAAACCTTCACTCGCGAATCACTGGCTGACTTTGGCTGGGATCTGTATACCGCCTGGACAGAAGCTGGCGCACCCGCAAAAGAAAACTGGGCATTTACTTCGCTGGGGATTTTAGGCAATGACGACACCGCGCGTAAATTAACCCCGCTTATCAGTGCCTGGCCTGGGGAATCACAGCATAAACGGGCGGTGTCCGGGTTGGATGTATTAGCTGATATTGGCAGCGATGTTGCGCTAATGCTGCTTAATGGCATTGCGAAAAAGATTAAATTCGTTGTATTACAGGAACATGCCCGCGAGAAAATCAACATAGTTGCTGAAAACCGTGGGCTGACTATGGCCGAACTGGAAGACCGCCTGGCTCCAGATTTAGGGCTTGATATCAACGGCTCGCTGATACTTAATTTCGGCCCACGTCAATTCACCGTTGGTTTTGACGAAACCTTAAAACCTGTAGTGCGCGATGCAAACGGCAAAGTCCTGAAAGATTTACCCAAACCAAATCAGAGCGATGATAAAACACTGGCAACTGACGCCGTTAACCTCTTCAAACAATTGAAGAAAGATGTGCGCGCCATTGCCAGTCAGCAGATTGATCGTCTGGAGCAGGCTATGTGCCAGCGCAGACGCTGGACGGCAGAACAGTTCCGCCTGTTTCTGGTGGAGCATCCGCTGGTACGTCACTTAACCCGACGGCTGTTATGGGGAGTATATACTGAAGAAAACACGCTGATTGCCTGCTTCCGGGTCGCAGAAGACAGCACTTACAGCGATGCGCAGGATGAGTTATTCACGCTGCCAGCAGGAAACATCGGTATACCGCATGTGCTGGAAATCCCCCCTGAATCTGCCGCTGCATTCAGGCAAATTTACGCTGATTACGAACTGCTTCCCCCCTTCCAACAGCTCGATCGTGGTAGTTATCGTCTTGCTGATAATGAACGGAATACCCACGACCTGACACGCTGGCAAGGACAGCTCTGTCAGGCCGGACGTATTGTCGGGCTAGAGCGCCGAGGCTGGCAACGTCTGGAAGAAAGCGGCAGCGTCTATGCGATGCGCAAATCTACCCCTTATGGCGATCTCGAACTTGAAACAGAACATTTTTCATTAATTTATGGTGAAACAGGTTATGGCGACCTGTTACCTGTTGAAAGCGTAAAAATCACCTCGCCAGATGATCGCTACGGTAAACAACCTTTACTTACTTTTTCCATGCTCGACGACATCACCGCCAGCGAGTTGATTAACGATGTTGAATCACTTTTTGATTAAAAGGACTTTGCAATGAAAACCTATATTTATCAGGACGAAAAATCACATAAATTCTGGGCAGTGGAGCAACAGGGAAACGAGCTGCATATTAGTTGGGGCAAAGTTGGTACCAACGGGCAAAGCCAGGTAAAAAGCTTTGCTGATGCTGCGGCGGCGGAAAAAGCGGAACTGAGGCTGATTGCGGAGAAGATGAAGAAGGGGTATGTGGAGCAAGCGAAGGATAATTCTTTGCAACCTTCCCAAACGGTAACGGATTCTCTCAAGGTAGCGGCCTTATCCACCATTATTCAGGAACAACCCTTTTGCGTAGCAGAAGCCCGTGTGGCTGACAAAAATACAGATGATGTTTTACCGTGGCTGGCGAAAGATATTGCTGTCGTTTTTCCGCCCGAAGTTGTACACACCACGTTAAGCCATCGCCGCTTTCCCGGAGTTCCTGTTCAGCAAGCAGACAACTTGACCCAGTTACGTCGCTTAGCCTGTAGCGTGTCGCAACGGGATAATAAAACAGCCACATTTGACTTCAGCGCCTGTTCTTTAGTATGGCAAAACACCGTCGCCCAGGCGATCAGTCAGATCGACTGCCTGAAAACAACACAGTTACCATCACCAGTAATGGCTGTACTCACGGCACTTGAAATGAAATGCACAAGATATAAAGTGCGTGAGGATGTTATGGATCAGATCATTCAGGAAGGCGGTCTGGAATATGCTACTGATGTAATAATACACCTTCAACAGATTGATATTGAATGGAATTATGCGAATAATATCATTATTATTCTGCCGTCTGGCATTGCACCTGATAACTTGCAGCAATATTCCAGTTTTGAATTACGCCTACGGAAACATTTATCACTGGCGGAAGAGTCTCTCTGGCAAAAATGTGCACAAAAACTCATTGCCGCAATTCCACATATTCCAGAATGGCGGCAACCATTAATTGCTTTGTTATTACCCGAAAAACCAGAAATTGCACATGAAATTGCCCAGCGTCTACTGGGGAAAAAAAAATTACCCTCGCTTGAGTGGCTAAAAATAGTGGCGACTGATGAGCACATTCTTGCCTCATTAGAAAAATATCACGAGCCATATGCCATTTTTGATGATTACTATTGTGGTGCGATATGGTCAGCCACCGTATTACAGGAGCAAGGTGTTGCAGCCCTGCCCCGATTTGCTCCCTATGCCGCAAGTGACTACTGCGCCGATGTGTTGCGTCATATCAATCATCCGTTCGCATTAACACTGCTTATACGTGTAGCCGGGCATACTAAACGCTGTCACGATCGAATGACGAAAGCCTGCGCTGCGTTCCCACACGCAGCACTGGCAGCACTGGCGGAACTTCTAGTGCAAAAAGAAGAGAATAGTTGGCGCATTATGCTAATGACGATGCTTATCTCGCAACCAGCACTGGCAGAACAGGTCATTCCCTGGCTTTCGACACCCGCAGCTGCAGTGCTGAAATCATGCCAGCAACAACTGACACAGCCCTCAAACCATGCCAGCACCGATCTACTGCCGGCCATAGTAGTCTCCCCACCATGGCTTTCGAAAAAGAAAAAATCGTCGATTCCGGTGCTTGATTTAGCACCATTAGGCATTGAGCCAATCAGTTATCTGACAGAAGAAATCAGTAATCAACTTTTGGCGAAATATATCTGGTATTCAAAACACATCACGGTTAGTCATGAAGAAAGTACTGCCAATCTGTTGGCAAGGATGGGTTTTCAACTACGGATCGCTGGTACATATATTAAAGCTCCCGAAGCGGTAGTTGAGGCATGGCTAAATGAAGATTATTCAACCTTAATAAGTGAATTTAAGGTGTTTCATTCACCTACCGGGCATTATTGGCATTTGGGGATTTTGACAACATTGCCGCTGGAGAAAGCAATAAGAGCATGGAATGCCCTTACTGTATCTCCGCATACCGATACCGAATACGCCATGTTACATTTTGGACTCAAAGGATTACCTGGGTTAGTAAACTCACTTGCACGCTATCCACAGGAAGCCTTGCCCATAACGAATTACTTCGCAGCGAGTGAGCTGGCTCCTGCCGTCGCCCGCGCCTTTAACAAACTCAAAACTCTACGACAAGACGCCCGCACCTGGCTGCTGAAATATCCGGAACATGCCATTATCGGCCTGTTGCCTGCGGCACTCGGCAAAGCTGGTGAAGCCCAGGATAACGCCCGCGCCGCCTTACGTATGTTGATTGAAAGTGGTTATCCGTCATTACTGCAAGAAATCGCCCAGCGTTATAACCAGCCGGAAGTAACCGATGCGGTGAACGCTCTACTTGCGCTCGATCCCTTAGATAATCACCCGACTAAAATCCCGACACTTCCGGCCTTTTATCAGCCATCGCTCTGGACACGCCCGGTATTAAAAGCAAACGCCCAATCACTGCCAGATAGCGCCCTCTTCCACCTCGGTGAAATGCTCCGCTTCCCTCAGGAAGATACGCTGTATGCGGGGTTATTACAGGTGAAAGACGCCTGTACTGCCGACTCACTGGCTGAGTTTGCCTGGGATCTGTTTACCGCCTGGGAGACCGCTGGCGCGCCGTCGAAAGAGAGCTGGGCGTTCACTGCATTAGGTGTTCTTGGCAACGATGACACCGCCCGCAAACTGACGCCATTAATCCGCGCCTGGCCTGGTGAATCCCAGCATAAACGCGCCACCGTCGGGCTGGATATTCTCGCTGCTATCGGTAGTGATATCGCCCTGATGCAGCTTAACGGCATCGCCCAGAAACTGAAATTCAAAGCATTACAGGAGCGGGCAAAAGAAAAAATTGCCGACATTGCCGAAAGCCGCGAACTCACAGTGGCAGAACTTGAAGATCGCTTAGCGCCCGATCTCGGTCTGGATGATAACGGTTCGCTGCTGCTGGATTTCGGGCCACGGCAGTTCACCGTCAGCTTTGATGAAACCTTAAAACCGTTTGTGCGTGATGCTTCCGGCAGCCGCCTGAAAGACTTGCCTAAACCGAACAAAAGCGATGATGAAACCCAAGCGAACGATGCAGTTAACCGCTACAAACTGCTGAAAAAAGATGCGCGTACCGTTGCCGCCCAGCAGGTGGCAAGGCTGGAATCCGCCATGTGCCTGCGCCGCCGCTGGTCGCCAGAAAACTTTCAGCTCTTTCTGGTTGAGAATCCGCTGGTCTGCCACTTAACCCGCCGTCTGATTTGGGGCATTTATAGCGCAGACAACCAGTTACTGGCGTGCTTCCGTGTGGCGGAAGATAACAGCTACAGCACCGCTGACGATGATCTTTTCACCCTGCCGGAAGGCGATATCTCTATAGGTATTCCTCACGTTCTGGAAATATCACCGACGGATGCCGCCGCCTTTGGTCAGCTTTTTGCCGACTACGAGCTGTTACCGCCGTTCCGCCAGCTCGACCGCAACAGTTATGCCCTGACTGAAGTCGAACGAAACACCAGCGAACTAACCCGCTGGGCAGGCAGAAAATGCCCGAGCGGTCGGGTTATGGGGCTGTCGAATAAAGGCTGGGTGCGTGGTGAACCGCAGGACGGTGGCTGGATCGGCTGGATGATCAAACCTCTGGGCCGCTGGTCATTAATCATGGAAATCGATGAAGGATTTGCAGTTGGTATGTCGCCAGCCGAACTCAGTGCCGAGCAACTCTTAAGCAAGCTGTGGCTATGGGAAGGCAAAGCAGAAAGCTATGGCTGGGGGATTAATTCAACACAGGAAGCGCTGTTCTCCGCACTCGATGACATCACCGCTAGCGAGTTAATTAACGACATCGAAGCCCTGTTTGAATAAGGAATGAGCATGGACAAGGAATTACCGTGGCTGGCGGATAACGCCCAACTGGAACTGAAATATAAAAAAGGCAAAACACCACTCAGCCATCGCAATTGGCCGGGCGAACCGGTGCCTGTTATCACTGAAAGCCTCATCCAGACACTGGGTGATAAATTGCTACACATTGCTGAGAAGAAAAAAAACATCGTCTGGCGTTATGAAAATTTTTCACTGGAGTGGCAGTCGGCCATTACGCAAGCCATCAACTTGATCGGCGAGCACAAACCCTCAATTCCGGCCCGGACAATGGCGGCGCTAGCCTGTATCGCGCAAAATGATAGCCAACAGTTGCTCGACGAAATCGTCCAACAAGAGGGACTGGAATATGCGACTGAAGTGGTGATTGCACGCCAGTTTATTGTACGGTGTTATGAGAGTGATCCTCTGGTAGTAACATTGCAGTATCAGAACGAGGACGATGGTTATGGTTATCGCTCAGAAACCTATAACGAATTCGATCTCCGACTGCGTAAGCATCTCTCTCTGGCAGAGGAAAGCTGCTGGCAGCGTTGCGCCGACAAACTCATTGCCGCACTGCCAGGAATACCCAAAGTTCGCCGTCCTTTTATTGCACTCATCCTCCCGGAGAAACCAGAAATCGCCAATGAGTTGGTAGGCCTTGAATGCCCGCGGACTCATTTTCATTCTAAGGAGTGGTTAAAAGTTGTTGCTAATGACCCCAGAGCGGTGAAAAAACTCGAACGCTACTGGAGCCAGGATATATTTAGCGATCGGGAAGCCAGCTACATGTCGCATGAAAACCACTTCGGCTACGCGGCCTGCGCTGCCCTTTTGCGCGAATAAGGACTGGCAGCCATTCCACGCCTGGCAATGTATGCCCATAAAGAAGATTGCGGTAGCCTGCTGGTACAAATTAACCATCCGCAAATTATTCGCATCTTGCTGTTAGTTGCCGATAAAAACAAACCCAGCCTGCAGCGTGTGGCTAAATACAGTAAAAACTTTCCCCATGCGACGCTCGCCGCACTGGCAGAACTACTGGCGTTAAAAGCCCCCCCTACGCGCCCTGGTTATCCTATCATCGAAGACAAAAAGCTGCCTGCACAGCAAAAAGCACGTGATGAATACTGGCGTACGCTGTTACAAACGCTGATGGCATCGCAGCCACAACTGGCAGAAGAGGTGATCCCGTGGTTAAGTACTCAAGCCCGGGCAGTGGTGAATAGTTATTTATCGGCATCGCCAAAACCGGTTATTGATAGCACCGATAACAGCAGTCTGCCTGAAATCCTCGTTTCACCACCATGGCGTGGCAGGAAAAAGACTTCCATAACTCACTTTTCGCTACCTGAACTTACGCTTGTACCGCAAGCGTATAGGTCGCCGAATAAACACTGGACGCCGGAACAGCAAACTGCAATTGACCATTTTAGCGCCATGTCTTTTGACGAACGTCTCGTAAGCAGAGGGGCAGATACCTTCTTGCGGGAATTAGGTTTTGAAGATCACAGGTGGAAGTTTAATGAGTTTATTCTCACAGGACAGTTGGATGCTCTGGATACCGATCAACTAGAGACACATACTTCATTAGGAAGATTGCTCAATTATCAGGCAAAACAGACTGAAAATAAACACTACCGGGAAGAGGCCGCCAGCGCATTACTGGCACAAGATAGCGTTGCGTTGATGGAGGGGTGGCGAACTTTCCAACGCAAATTTAATTACACTGATGAAAAGCGTTGGGGAGTGTGGAATCTGTACCTTATCGCGCAGATGCCGCGCGAAATGGCGGTATCGTGCTGGCAACAAATTGTTGCGGCTGATTTTCATTACACCGGGGTAGAATATCTGTTAAGTGTCCTGGGTACCGATGCTTTGCCCGGATTAATCACCGCCTTTGCCCGACATCCCAAAGAGATATTTCCGCTGCTGATTCATTTTGGCGCAACAGAACTGGCGCTGCCCGTTGCCCGCGTCTGGCATCGTTTTGCGGGCCAGCGTAATCTGGCTCGCCAGTGGATTTTACAATGGCCGGAGCATACGGCTACGGCGCTGATCCCATTAATCTTTGCCAGGTCTGGCGATAACAGCGAAGCGGCACTCAGCGCTCTGCGTTTACTGTATGAACAAGGGCATGGCGAATTACTGCAAACCGTGGCAAACCGCTGGCAGCGTACAGATGTATGGCCTGCCCTGGATCAATTACTTAAACAGAGTCCAATAGAGATTTACCCAACACGCATTCCAAAAGCTCCTGATTTCTGGCATCCGACAATGTGGTCCAGACCGAGACTTATCACGAATAATCAACCTGTTACTGATGACGCTCTGGAAATTATTGGCGAAATGCTGCGCTTTACCCAGGGCGGACGTTTTTATTGCGGGCTGGAACAACTGAAAACGTTCTGCCAGCCACAAACGCTGGCCGCTTTTGCCTGGGATCTTTTCACCGCGTGGCAACAAGCTGGTGCTCCCGCAAAAGACAACTGGGCATTTCTGGCGTTAAGTCTCTTTGGCGACGAAAGCACGGCACGGGATCTGACGACACAGATCCTTGCCTGGCCTCAAGAGGGCAAATCTGCCCGTGCTGTCAGTGGTCTGAATATACTTACCCTGATGAATAATGATATGGCGCTGATACAGCTGCATCATATATCGCAACGGGCGAAATCCCGTCCCTTACGTGATAACGCGGCGGAATTTCTTCAGGTGGTCGCAGAAAATCGTGGACTAAGCCAGGAAGAGTTAGCGGACAGATTAGTCCCAACACTGGGCCTGGATGATCCGCAGGCGTTGATATTTGATTTTGGACCCCGGCAGTTTACCGTTCGCTTCGATGAAAACCTCAACCCGGTTATCTTTGATCAGCAAAACGTTCGCCAGAAAAGTGTTCCCCGGTTGCGCGCCGATGACGATCAGCTGAAAGCACCCGAGGCACTGGCCCGACTAAAAGGGCTAAAAAAAGATGCCACTCAGGTGAGCAAAAACCTGCTCCCGCGTCTTGAAACTGCCCTACGCACCACTCGACGCTGGTCGCTGGCAGATTTTCATTCTCTGTTTGTTAATCATCCCTTTACTCGCCTGGTTACTCAGCGATTAATATGGGCGGTTTATCCGGCAAATGAACCGCGTCGTTTACTTAACGCCTTTCGTGTGGCCGCTGAGAGGGAGTTCTGCAACGCACAAGATGAGCCAATTGACCTGCCTGCGGATGCTCTGATTGGCATTGCCCACCCGTTAGAAATGACAGCAGAAATGCGCAGTGAATTTGCACAGGTTTTTGCCGATTACGAAATTATGCCGCCTTTTCGCCAGTTGATGCGGCGCACAGTGCTGCTCACACCTGACGAGTCAGCCAGTAACAGCCTGACTCGCTGGGAAGGTAAATCCGCAACCGTTGGGCAACTTATGGGAATGCGATACAAAGGCTGGGAGTCAGGTTTTGAGGACGCATGTGTCTATGACCTGGGCGAGTATCGGCTGGTCCTTAAGTTTTCACCCGGTTTTAACCACTACAGTGCTGATAGCAAAGCGCTAATGAGCTTCCGTTCTCTTCGAGTGTACCGTGACAATAAATCTGTCACTTTTGCCGAACTCGATACGTTTGATTTGAGTGAAGCGTTAAGCGCACCTGACGTCATTTTCCATTAAAACACAGCGGGCAGTGATGCGACTGCCCGTTATCAACACGACTTACCACCGGGAAAAGCGATGATCGTGCAAAAAGAGCTGGTCGCTACTTATGATTATGAAGTCCCTGTACCTGAAGATCCGTTTTCCTTCAGACTTGAGATCCATAAATGCTCTGAATTATTTACAGGTTCCGTCTATCGACAGGAACGATTCCGGCTACGTCCAACATTTCATCAACGTGATGGAGAAGATGCCGACCCGCTAATAAATGATGCGTTGATTTATATAAGAGATGAATTTATTGATGAGCGAAAATTACGAGGTGAATCACCAGAAACGGTAATAGCCATTTTTAATCGTGAACTACAGAACATATTCAACCAAGAAATAGAATAATATACTCTAAATAATTCAAATTGGTCCGATCCGGCACAACCTCCCAAGGGGCAGGATTATAAATCTCACTCACTGAATTGCAATGGAGTGTGGATATGGTTATAATTTACTCGTTGGTACGAAATGTTGCACAATCAGCAAGTTATCGTCAAAGTAGTAAATAAAAGAACCTGCCTCACCAGCAGGTTTTTTTATTTTCCGCGATCTGGTTTCCAGATATTTTTCGCCAATAGCCACCATAAATACTCACATCCCGGTCAAATGTACGTTAATTATAAAATCGATGAATTAATAAATAAGAAAAAAGTTATCGGGTGAATTAATGGAAGCAATAATCATTTTATTAAAGGGGGAAGCGGTATTTTCCCCCTTAGATGCGTTTCAATTTGCCCGTTACTTCAACAAATCAATCAGCCGTAACAGAGCCACTAATAACTCCAGTACGGCAATGAGCACGGTTAACTTTTGTGTCAGCGTGTCCATCCGCTCTCCTTATTAAGGAGCGCAACACCAGCATCTTACCCTTACACTGCCTGTCGATACTGGTTTACGTATGTTGGACCACGATGTTGCACTCCGGATCAGGGCACTACCTGCGGCACCACCCGTCCGGTAGCCAGGACTTGAAATGGGTTCGATCCGGCGCAACGTCCCAACAGTCAGGATTATAAATCTCATTATCTTAATTGCAACGGGGTCCACCGATGGTTATAATTCGTTCGTTGGAACACGATGTTGCACAGGCCGTGGTGTTAGGCCTGAAAGTAGTAAATAAAAGAACCTGCCTCACCAGCAGGTTTTTTTATTTACTGTGATCTGCTTTCCAGATATTTTCCGCTCAAACAACTAATGCGCCAAACATTTATTGCGCGTAAAATATCGTTTATTTCATTAATACATTTCAGGGATGAATATATGTCACCGCAGAATAATCATCTGCAGCGTCCGCCTGCCGCTGTGTTATACGCCGATGAACTGGCAAAATTAAAACAAAATGATCACGCACCTTGCCCGCCCGGTTGGCAGTTAAGTTTGCCTGCGGCCCGTGTTTTTATCCTTGGCGACGAAGCACAAAATATTAGCCGTAAAGTCGTGATTAGCCCCTCCGCTGTCGAACGCATGTTAGTCACTCTCGCTACCGGGCGCGGTTTGATGTTGGTGGGGGAACCTGGCACCGCAAAATCGCTCCTGTCTGAATTACTGGCAACCGCTATTAGCGGCGATGCCGGGTTAACCATCCAGGGCGGCGCATCTACCACCGAAGATCAAATCAAGTACGGCTGGAACTACGCCCTGCTTATCAACCATGGTCCGTCAACGGAAGCGCTGGTCCCTGCCCCGCTCTACCAGGGAATGCGCGACGGCAAAATTGTCCGTTTTGAAGAGATAACGCGTACACCACTGGAAGTACAAGACTGTCTGTTAGGTATGCTTTCTGACAGGGTTATGACGGTGCCGGAACTCACTGGTGAAGCCAGTCAGCTCTATGCGCGGGAAGGCTTTAATATTATTGCTACTGCCAATACCCGCGATCGCGGCGTCAATGAAATGAGTGCCGCACTCAAGCGTCGCTTCGATTTTGAAACTGTCTTTCCGATTATGGATTTCGCCCAGGAGCTGGAGCTTGTCGCCAGCGCTTCGGCACGTTTGCTGGCCCATAGCGGTATTCCGCATAAAGTGCCTGACGCGGTACTGGAGTTACTGGTCCGCACCTTCCGCGATCTGCGTGCCAACGGCGAAAAGAAAACCTCAATGGATACCCTTACAGCGATTATGTCCACCGCTGAAGCCGTTAACGTAGCACACGCCGTGGGTTTCCGCGCCTGGTTTTTAGCGAATCGCGCTGGGGAGCCTGCCGACCTGGTAGACTGTATTGCCGGAACCATCGTCAAAGATAACGAAGAAGATCGCGCACGTCTGCGCCGTTACTTCGAACAGCGTGTCGCTACACATAAAGAAGCTCACTGGCAGGCTTATTATCAAGCTCGCCACCGCCTGCCGTGAGGAAAGATGCATGAGCGAGCCGTTAATTGTCGGCATCCGGCATCATAGCCCAGCCTGTGCCAGGCTGGTGAAATCGTTAATCGAAAGACAGCGGCCACGATACGTATTGATTGAAGGCCCTGCTGATTTTAATGACCGGGTAGACGAACTGTTGTTAGCCCACCAGCTTCCGGTAGCTATTTACAGTTATTGCCAGTATCAGGACGGTGCGGCCCCTGGGCGTGGTGCCTGGACGCCATTTGCTGAATTTTCGCCGGAGTGGCAGGCGCTACAAGCCGCACGTCGTATTCAGGCACAAACTTACTTCATCGATTTGCCTTGCTGGGCACAAAGTGAAGAAGAGGATGATTCGCCTGATATGCAAGAGGAAAGCCAGGCCTTGCTGCTGCGTGCTACCCGCATGGATAACAGCGACACCTTGTGGGATCACTTGTTCGAAGATGAAAGCCAGCAAACTATATTACCCTCTGCACTGGCGCACTATTTTGCACAACTGCGGGGCGACGCCTCCGGCGATGCACTCAATCGTCAGCGCGAAGCCTTTATGGCCCGCTGGATTGCATGGGCGATGCAGCAAAATAATGGCGACGTATTAGTCGTCTGCGGAGGCTGGCACGCTCCGGCACTTGCAAAAATGTGGCGCGAATGCCCGCAAGAAATTAACAAGCCAGAATTGCTCTCACAGGATGATGCCGTTACAGGTTGCTATCTCACGCCATACAGTGAAAAGCGCCTTGATGTGCTGGCAGGATACCTTTCAGGAATGCCAGCCCCGGTCTGGCAAAACTGGTGCTGGCAGTCAGGTTTGCAGCAGGCAGGTGAACAACTACTAAAAACGGTTCTTACCCGTTTGCGCCAGCACCACTTGCCTGCTTCAACCGCGGATATGGCTGCCGCTCATCTACATGCGATGGCGCTGGCACAGCTGCGCGGTCATACACTACCGTTACGCGCTGACTGGCTGGATGCCATAGCAGGCTCGCTGATTAAAGAAGCCTTGAATGCGCCGTTGCCGTGGAGCTATCGCGGCGTTATTCATCCCGATACCGATCCGATACTGGTAACGTTGATAGACACATTAGCAGGTGACGGATTCGGTAAACTTGCCCCCTCGACGCCACAGCCACCTCTGCCAAAAGATGTCACCTGCGAACTGGAACGTACCGGAATCTCTCTTCCGGCGGAGCTTACCTTAAATCGCTTTACCCCCGATGGACTGGCGCAAAGTCAGGTGCTACATCGGTTGGCAATACTGGAGATTCCCGGCATTGTGCGCGAGCAAGGAAGTACACTGACGCTGGCGGGCAACGGTGAAGAACGCTGGACATTAACCCAGCCACTTAGCCAACATGCGGCATTGATTGAAGCCGCCTGCTTTGGTGCCACACTCCAGGAGGCCGCACGCAATAAATTAGAAGCCGATATGCTGGACGCGGGTGGAATCAGCGGCATCACCACATGTCTTAGCCAGGCAGCGTTAGCGGGTCTGGCGTCCTTCAGTCAGCAATTACTGGAACAACTCACATTATTAATCGCCCAGGAAAATCAGTTTGCCGAAATGGGCCAGGCGCTGGAAGTGCTTTACGCCTTGTGGCAGCTCGATGAAATCAGCGGTATGCAAGGCGCGCAGATATTACAGACGACGTTATACGCGGCTATCGATCGCACACTGTGGCTATGTGAATCCAACGGCAGGCCGGATGAGAAGGAGTTTCACGCTCACCTGCATAGCTGGCAGGCGCTTTGCCATATCCTGCGCGATCTAAATAGCGGCGTTAATTTACCCGGCGTTTCGCTTTCTGCGGCGGTAGCCTTACTGGAACGTCGCAGTCAGGCGATTCATGCCCCAGCGCTGGATCGCGGTGCGGCCCTTGGCGCGCTGATGCGTCTGGAACATCCCAACGCCAGTGCCGAAGCGGCGCTGACGATGCTGGCACAATTATCCCCGGCACAATCTGGCGAGGCGCTGCACGGTTTGCTGGCATTAGCCCGCCATCAACTGGCCAGTCAGCCTGCATTTATCGCCGGTTTCAGCAGCCATTTGAATCAACTGAGTGACGCCGATTTTATTAACGCCCTGCCCGATTTACGCGCGGCGATGGCCTGGCTACCGCCACGAGAACGCGGGACGCTGGCGCATCAGGTGCTTGAGCATTACCAGCTCGCTCAGCTTCCCGTTTCGGCGCTGCAAATGCCGTTGCATTGCCCACCGCAAGCCATTGCACATCATCAACAGCTCGAACAGCAGGCACTGGCATCACTGCAACACTGGGGAGTTTTCCATGTCTGAACTGAACGATCTTCTGACCACTCGTGAGCTACAACGCTGGCGATTAATTCTTGGCGAAGCGGCAGAAACGACGCTTTGTGGGCTGGATGACAACGCCCGGCGGATGGACCACGCGCTGGAGTGGCTGTACGGGCGCGATCCTGAACGGCTCCAGCGTGGTGAACGCTCCGGTGGATTAGGTGGCTCAAATCTCACCACCCCTGATTGGATCAACAGTATTCACACGCTGTTTCCGCAACAGGTGATTGAGCGGCTGGAAAGCGATGCTGTACTGCGCTATGGCATTGAAGATGTAGTGACAAATCTCGACGTGCTGGAACGTATGCAGCCCTCTGAAAGCCTGTTACGCGCCGTTTTGCACACCAAACATCTGATGAATCCCGAAGTGCTGGCTGCCGCCCGCCGGATAGTGCGCCAGGTTGTTGAAGAAATTATGGCGCGACTGGCAAAGGAAGTTCGTCAGGCTTTTTCTGGTGTCCGCGATCGCCGTCGCCGCTCATTTATTCCACTGGCGCGTAATTTCGATTTCAAAAGTACTCTGCGCGCCAACCTGCAACACTGGCACCCGCAACACGGCAAGTTGTATATCGAATCCCCCCGCTTTAACAGTCGCATTAAGCGCCATAGCGAACAATGGCAGCTGGTGTTACTGGTTGATCAAAGCGGATCGATGGTTGACTCGGTGATCCACTCAGCGGTGATGGCGGCCTGTTTATGGCAGTTACCCGGCATTCGTACCCATCTGGTCGCTTTTGACACTAACGTCGTCGATCTCACTGCCGACGTTGCCGATCCGGTAGAGTTATTAATGAAAGTACAATTGGGCGGCGGGACCAATATCGCCAGTGCCGTGGAATATGGTCGGCAACTTATTGAACAACCAGCGAAAAGCGTCATCATACTCGTGAGCGATTTTTATGAAGGGGGTTCATCATCTTTGCTGACGCATCAGGTGAAAAAGTGTGTCCAGAGCGGCATCAAAGTGCTGGGACTGGCAGCGCTCGATAGCACCGCAACACCTTGCTACGACCGCGATACAGCCCAGGCGCTGGTAAATGTCGGCGCACAAATAGCTGCCATGACACCGGGCGAACTGGCTACCTGGCTTGCGGAGAATCTTCAGTCATGAATTCACTACGTCCGGAATTATTAGAACTGACACCGCAGGCCCTGACGGCGTTAAGCAATGCTGGTTTTGTGAAGCGCAGCCTTAAGGAACTGGAAAATGGCAATGTCCCGGAAATCTGCCATGAGAACGGCGCTTTAATCGCCACCTTCAGTGACGGTGTCCGTACCCGGCTGGCGAACAGTCAGGCACTGAAAGAGGCTCAATGTAGCTGCGGGGCCAGCGGCATGTGCCGTCATCGCGTGATGCTGGTGTTAAGTTATCAACGACTTTGTGCCACCGCCCAGCCTACGGAAAAAGAAGAAGAGTGGGATCCGGCAATCTGGCAGGAAGAACTGGCTACCCTGCCCAATACCACGCGTAAACGCGCGCAGGCGCTGGTCGCTAAAGGCATCACCATTGAGTTGTTCTGCACACCGGGCGAAATTCCCTCTGCCCGCTTACCGATGAGCGATGTGCGTTTTTATTCCCGCAGCAGCATTCGTTTCGCCCGTTGTGATTGTATTGAAGGAACGCTGTGTGAACACGTAGCACTGGCTGTGCAGGCCTTCGTCGAGGCCAAAAATCAACAAGCGGAATTTACTCATTTGATCTGGCAGATGCACAGTGAACACGTCACATCATCTGACGATCCGTTTTCCAGCGACGAAGGTAAAGCATGTCGTCAATATGTTCAGCAATTAAGTCAGGCATTATGGCTGGGCGGGATCAGCCAACCGCCAATCCACTACGAGGCCGCTTTCAGCCGCGCGCAGCAAGCGGCGGAACGCTGCAACTGGCGTTGGGTAAGTGAATCACTACGACAGCTACGGGCAAGCGTTGATGCCTTCCACGCCCGCGCCAGCCACTATCATGCCGGAAAATGCTTGTGCCAGATTGCGGCGTTAACCAGTCGCTTGAACAGTGCACAAGAGATGGCGCGACGTGACAGTGTCGGTGAGGTACCGCCCATACCGTGGCGCACGCTCGTCGGCGCAGGCATTGCTGGCGAAGCAAAGCTTGATCATTTGCGGCTGGTGTCACTAGGTATGCGTTGCTGGCAGGATAATGAGCGGTATGGTTTACGCATCTGGTTCACCGATCCCGACACCGGCAGTATTTTGCATCTTTCGCGCAGTTGGCCGAGAAGTGAACAGGATAACTCTCCAGCGGCAAAACGGCGGCTGTTTAGTTTTCAGGCTGGCGCGCTGGCGGGTGGGCAAATTGTTTCACAAGCAGCAAAACGCAGTGCCGATGGCGAGTTGCTGTTAGCTACCCGCAACCGCTTAAGCAGTGTTGTTCCGCTGTCGCCTGATGCCTGGCAAATGTTGAGCGCACCACTGCGCCAGCCGGGCATTGTGGCTTTGCGGGAATATTTACGCCAACGTCCGCCAGCCGCCATACGACCGCTTAACCAGGTCGATAACTTATTTATTCTGCCAGTAGAAGAGTGCATTTCACTCGGTTGGGACAGCAGTCGGCAGACACTGGATGCGCAGGTAATCAGTGGCGAAGGTGACGATAATGTGCTGACGTTATCACTGCCAGCTTCAGCCAGTGCGCCCTTTGCTGTTGAACGCATGGCAGCTCTGTTACAACAAACAGAAGATCCCGTTAGTCTGGTTTCTGGGTTTATCAATTTTGCTGAGGGGCAATTGACACTGGAACCACGAGTAATGATGACGCAAACCCGCGCCTGGGCACTGGACGCAGAAACTTCGCCTGTGGCACCGCTACCTTCTACCAGCGTTCTGCCTGTACCGTCTACCACTCATCAGTTACTGATGCGCTGTCAGGCGTTGCTTATTCAACTGCTCCATAATGGCTGGCGCTATCAGGAACAGAGTGCCATTAGTCAGTCAGAGTTGCTGGTCAATGAACTCACCGCGATGGGTTTTTATCGGCTGGCACATGTGTTGGGACAATTTCGTAATACAGAAGGCGAGGCACGGGGAGAAGCAATGAATAACTGCGTTTTGCTTTGCGAACAATTATTAACCTTGCTTGAGTAACAAGAACAAATAGTGCTTTTTACAAAGAGTTCTACTCCAGTTCCGGACTGCTCACGCCAAGGTATTAGGCATATCCTATATGGCCCCTGGTGTGGTCACCAGTTCCTTGATTAAATAAAATGGAGTTTTACATGAAGGCTTTCAATAAGCTGTTTTCCCTTGTTGTTGCATCTGTTCTGGTTTTCTCTCTTGCTGGCTGCGGTGACAAAGAAGAATCGAAGAAATTTAGCGCTAATCTGAACGGTACTGAAATTGCTATTACCTATGTCTACAAAGGTGACAAGGTTCTTAAGCAATCTTCTGAAACCAAAATTCAATTTGCCTCCATTGGTGCAACCACCAAAGAAGATGCTGCCAAGACACTTGAGCCGTTAAGTGCCAAATATAAAAACATCCCTGGCGTTGAAGAAAAATTAACCTTTACCGATACCTATGCTCAGGAAAACGTGACTATCGATATGGAAAAAGTTGATTTTAAAGCCCTGCAGGGTATTTCAGGTATCAACGTTTCTGCTGAAGATGCCAAAAAAGGTATCACTATGGCGCAAATGGAACTGGTGATGAAAGCCGCTGGTTTTAAAGAAGTGAAATAATCTGTCGGCGGCCATGTTCTTCGCATGGCCGCCATACCCGTCTTAGCTTTTCTTCACATGCTGGCGCGCTGCCAGCCCACGCAGAAAATAACGCATGAATTGATCGCCGCATTCACGAAAGTTTTTATGATCCGGTGCACGCATCATCGCCGTAATTTCCGGCATCGAAACGCGGAACTGCTGTTCGGTAAGGATCGCCAGAATATCATCAGTTTTCAGCGAAAACGCGATACGTAATTTTTTCAGCACGATGTTGTTATTAATGCGACGTTCCGGCTCCAGTGCCGGAGCTGACTCATCCTTGCCACGTTTTTCATAAATCAGTCCATTCAGGAATGAAGACAGAACAATGTCCGGACAACGCTGAAACCCTTCTTCGTCTTCTTTGCGTAGCCAGACGGCGATCTGTTCCGCAGTGGCTTCGACATTACCCAGCGCCAGAATGCGCACCAGGTCGTTATTATTGGCTTTCAAAATGTAGCGCACGCTGCGCAGAATATCGTTACTTAGCATGAGGCCTTCAGGTGTTGATGAGGCAAAAAACCATTTTAGCAGTCTTTTACAGGCCAATCGCCTCTTTTAAACTTTTCAGATAGCGGCGGCTGACCGGAACAGTTAAGCCATTACGTAAAATCAACTCGGCCTGGCCGTTATCTTCCAGACGAATCTCCTGTAAATGCGCGAGGTTAACCAGGTACTGACGATGGCAGCGCAGTAGTGGTGTACGGCTCTCCAGGGTGCGCAAAGTCAGTTCGGTAAAACCTTCTTTCCCTTCGTGGCTGGTAACGTAGACACCGCTCATCCGACTGCTGACAAATGCTACATCTCTCATTTGCAGCAAATAAATCCGACTATGCCCCGTACAAGGGATAAATTTCAGCGCCTGTTGATTTTCCGGTAACAGCGAAACATCCTGCTTGCTGCGCTCCTGACGCAAACGCGCCAGCGTTTTCTCCAGCCGCGCTTCATCAATTGGCTTCAGGAGATAATCAAATGCATGTTCTTCAAAGGCTTTAATGGCGTATTCGTCAAACGCGGTGAGAAAAACGATATACGGACGATGTTCCGGGTCGAGCATCCCCACCATTTCCAGACCGCTAATACGCGGCATCTGGATATCGAGAAACAGCACGTCCGGGCGCAGTTTATGCACCGCGCCGATCCCTTCTACAGCGTTTGAACACTCGCCGACAATTTCAATATCACTCTGCTCCTGCAAAAATACGCGCAGGTTCTCCCGTGCTAACGGTTCGTCATCGACAATTAAGACTTTAATCATGCCTCGTCCCTCCATGGCAGTCGTAACGTTATTCGGGTGTAATTATCAGGTTCACAGGCGACGCTTATCCCATAGTCATCGCCAAACCGTTCACGTAAACGCTTATCCACCAGATTCATCCCCAGCCCACTGGCATTGGTTACCGGTTGATACAAACCAGCATTGTCTTCGATCTCCAGCATCAAATGTTGCCCCTCACGTCGGGCGCTGATTTCCACTCGCCCTGTATCGAGCAGTTGTGATGTCCCATGTTTAATAGCGTTTTCCACTATCGGTTGCAGGGTAAACGCGGGCAATTGCTGCTGGGATAATTCTTGCGGAATAGCAATGTTGACCTGCAACCGCGACTGGAAGCGCGCCTTTTCAATTTGCAGATAAGCATTCACATGTTCAATTTCGTCGGCGAGAGTCACAAACTCCGAAGGCCGCTTTAAGTTTTTACGGAAAAAAGTGGAAAGATACTGCACCAGCTGACTGGCCTGTTCGCTGTCGCGTCGGATCACCGCTTTAATGGTGTTAAGCGCATTGAACAGAAAATGGGGGTTCACCTGGGCGTGAAGTAGTTTGATCTCTGACTGGGTGAGCATCGCTTTTTGCCGCTCATATTGCCCAGCGAGGATCTGCGCCGAAAGCAATTGCGCAATCCCCTCGCCCAGCGTGCGATTGATTGAACTGAATAAACGGTTTTTGGCTTCATACAATTTGATGGTACCCATCACCCGCTGATTTTCACCACGCAACGGAATTACCAGCGTCGACCCCAGTTTGCATTGCGGATGCAAAGAGCAACGATAAGGTACTTCGTTGCCATCAGCGTAGACCACTTCACCGGTTTCAATCGCTTTTAAGGTATAAGTCGAAGAAATCGGTTTGCCGGGTAAATGGTGGTCGTCACCAATTCCGGTAAAAGCCAGCAATTTCTCTCGATCGGTAATCGCGACTGCACCAATATCCAGCTCCTGATACAGCACCTGTGCCACTTTCATGCTGTTCACTTCGTTAAAACCCTGGCGCAAAATGCCTTCCGTCGAAGCCGCCACTTTCAGTGCGGTGGCAGAAAAAGCCGAGGTGTATTTTTCAAACATCGCGCGTTTATCGAGCAATATACGCATAAACAGCGCCGCGCCGACGGTATTGGTGACCATCATTGGCGCAGCAATATTACTCACCAGACGCACCGCATCTTCATAAGGTCGGGCGATAGCCAGGATGATCAGCATTTGCACCATTTCAGCGACGAACGTGACGGCACCCGCGGTAATGGGATTAAAGACTTTATCAGTACGCCCGCGACGGATCAGGATGCTGTGTACCAGGCCGCCGAGCAATCCTTCAACGATGGTCGAGATCATGCAACTTAGCGCGGTCATGCCCCCCATCGAATATCGATGTAACCCGCCGGTCAGACCAACCAGCCCACCGACGACCGGACCGCCGAGTAAGCCGCCCATTACCGCACCAATCGCACGGGTATTGGCAATAGAATCGTCAATGTGCAGCCCAAACCAGGTGCCCATGATGCAGAAGATGGAAAAGACGATGTAGCAGAGAAATTTATGCGGCAGACGAACCGTGACCTGCATTAACGGTATGAATAATGGCGTTTTACTCATTAACCACGCAATGACTAAAAAAACGCACATCTGCTGAAGCAGCAGCAACACCAGATTAAAATCGTACATACCCGCAAACCACACTTCCCTTTAAAACGCGTAACATACATTGCCTGCGTTTAACTTTCTTTGAACTCTTGCAGAAAAATGAGAATTCGTGAGTACGATCACTCAAAATCGCCTGGCAAAAATAAAATCACCCTATAGATGAACAAAAAACGGGCAAAACTACCTGGTTCGCAAAACTGCGTCTAAAGTTAAACTGGGACCTCGCGAGCAAGGGTGAGACGATGGCGCTTTACACAATTGGTGAAGTGGCGTTGCTTTGTGATATTAACCCTGTCACGTTACGCGCGTGGCAGAGGCGTTACGGATTGCTGAAACCGCAACGGACAGACGGCGGTCATCGGCTGTTCAATGATGCCGATATTGACCGGATCCGCGAGATCAAACGCTGGATCGACAACGGCGTGCAGGTCAGCAAAGTTAAAATGCTGCTCAGTAATGAAAATGTTGATGTGCAGAACGGCTGGCGCGATCAGCAAGAAACATTACTGACTTACCTGCAAAGCGGCAATCTGCATAGCCTGCGAACGTGGATCAAAGAGCGCGGTCAGGATTACCCCGCCCAGACACTCACCACGCACCTGTTTATTCCTCTGCGCCGACGGCTTCAGTGCCAACAACCGACTCTCCAGGCGCTGCTGGCGATCCTCGACGGCGTACTGATCAACTACATCGCCATTTGTCTGGCTTCGGCACGTAAAAAACAGGGTAAAGATGCGCTGGTGGTTGGCTGGAATATTCAGGATACCACCCGTCTGTGGCTAGAGGGCTGGATTGCCAGTCAACAAGGATGGCGCATTGATGTCCTCGCCCACTCGCTCAATCAACTACGCCCAGAACTGTTCGAAGGCCGTACATTGCTGGTGTGGTGCGGTGAAAATCGAACCTCTGCCCAACAGCAGCAACTTACCAGTTGGCAGGAACAAGGCCATGATATTTTCCCACTCGGCATTTAATGATTCGTTAACAAATGCGCTTTACTGTACAATCCTTTCGTTAACATAAGGAGTGCATTATGCGCATAGCTAAAATTGGGGTCATCGCCCTGTTCCTTTTTATGGCGTTAGGCGGAATTGGTGGCGTCATGCTCGCAGGTTATACCTTTATTTTGCGTGCTGGCTAAGCGCCTGCACCAGCCTTTCAAACAGGCGGTCTGCGATGATCGCCGCCAGTGCCACCAGTAACGCCCCCTGGATCACATACGCGGTATTAAATCCGCTAAGCCCGATGATGATGGGCGTACCCAGCGTGCTGGCCCCTACCGTTGAGGCGATCGTCGCCGTACCAATGTTGATAATCACCGAAGTTCGCACGCCCGCCAGAATCACCGGAGCCGCCAGCGGTAGCTCGACCTTACGCAGTTGCTGACCACGGCTCATTCCCATACCTTTCGCAACTTCTGTCACGCTGACATCAATCGCTCCCAGCCCGGCAAGTGTCGCCTGCAGGACGGGCAGCACACCGTACAGGATCAAGGCGATAATCGCCGGTTGCAGACCAAACCCAATCACCGGAACGGCAATCGCCAGCACCGCAACGGGCGGAAAAGTCTGCCCAACGGCGGCAATAGTTTCCACCAGTGGGCGAAATTCCGCGCCCCACGGGCGAGTAACAATAATTCCGGCACCTGTGCCAATGATCACCGCAAACAAACTCGAAATTCCCACCAGCCAGAAATGAGCCAGTGCCAGAGCAGCAAAACTTTCTTGCTGATAAACGGGGCGTGGCAGTTGTGGGAACAAGGCAGAAAACAGCGGCTGGCTGTAAGGCAGCCAGAAAATCAGTGCCACAAACAGAGCAATGAGCCAGAACAGCGGATCGCGCAACATCTTCATACGCTTACGCCTCCACCAGCAGATCCTGAAAATGCAGCGTGCCGCAAGGCTGGCCCTGCGTGTTTACCACCGGCAGCACTTCGCATCCCCGCGCGACAAACAGGGAGAGCGCATCGCGTAGCGTCATCTCTTCTGCCAGTGCCTCACCTTCTGCCCGTTCTTCGCGGCGCACATAATCCGCCACGCTACGTAACGAAAGCAGGCGGACCCCCAGTTCACTACGGCCAAAAAACTGGCGGACGAAATCATTCGCCGGACGAGTCAGCATCGCCAGAGGATTGCCCTGCTGCACCACTTCACCGTGATCCATCAATACCAGATGTTCTGCCAACCGTAGCGCCTCATCAATATCATGAGTGACCAGCACAATGGTGCGCCCTAACAAACGGTGAATACGCGTCATCTCTTGTTGCAACGCACCACGCGTTACCGGGTCCAGTGCGCCAAAAGGTTCATCCATCAGTAAGACTTGCGGATCGGCAGCCAACGCGCGGGCCACTCCCACACGTTGCTGCTGACCACCGGAAAGCTGATGCGGATAACGCTCACGCAAATTTGGCTCCAGCCCCAGTAGCGCCATTAATTCGTCGATACGGTCGTCGATCCGCGCCCGCGACCATTTTTGTAATTGCGGCACAGTAGCAATGTTTTGCGCCACGCTCCAGTGGGGAAACAGGCCAATAGATTGAATGGCATAGCCCATCCGGCGGCGTAACTCCAGCACTGGCAGCGAGCGAATTTCTTCTCCGGCAAAGCGGATCACTCCGCTGTCATGCTCTACCAGACGGTTGATCATTTTCAATGTGGTGGATTTACCGGAGCCTGATGTACCAATCAGCACCGAGAAACTCCCTTCCTGAAAATTGAGGTTGAGATCGTTAACGGCTTTTTGTGTGCCGAACAGTTTGCTGACATGGCTAAATTCAATCATTACTTTTCACCTTCAGCAGTGCGATAACCAGATCGAACAGTGCGTCGATCAGCACCGCCAGTACGATTACCGGGATCACCCCCAGCAACACTAAATCAATGGCACTGCTTAGCAGCCCCTGGAAAACCAGCGCACCAAAACCACCTGCGCCGATTAACGCCGCAATCACCGCCATGCCGACGGTTTGCACCATCACCACCCGCAGGCTGCGCAGAAATACCGGTAACGCCAGCGGTAACTGAACATGCAGGAATCGCTGCGCCCCGCTCATGCCCATCGCTCTGGCGCTCTCCAGCACATCGCGCGGGATCTGGTTCAAGCCGACTACCACACCGCGCACCAGCGGCAGCAAGGCATAGAGCACCAGGGCAATCAGTGCGGGTGTCATTCCGGTTCCTGCTACGCCGAGCGTTCCCAGCCACGGAAAGGCCGTAACCAGCGCGGCAAGCGGCGCAATCAACAGGCCAAAGAGCGCCACCG
Source organism: Escherichia sp. MOD1-EC5990 (assembly GCF_002965285.1). Taxonomy (NCBI): domain Bacteria; kingdom Pseudomonadati; phylum Pseudomonadota; class Gammaproteobacteria; order Enterobacterales; family Enterobacteriaceae; genus Escherichia; species Escherichia sp. MOD1-EC5990. The sequence goes on from NZ_PTRV01000010.1 coordinate 179,526, forward strand.
AAGGCACGGTCTGAATGACATTCAGCAGAGAAAAAATCGCCCCCTGCCGCGCAGTGGAAAAGTAGCACCAGACGCCCAGCGGCACACCAATCACTAACGCAGGCAGCACCGCACCAAACAGCAACGTCAGATGTTGCGCCAGCGCGTCATTAAACACATCCTGACGGTTGGCGTATTCTTTCATTAGCGAGAGATCGTTAAGCGCGCCGGAATACAGCAACCACAGCGGAATAATGGCAATCTGCATATGCAACAACCAGCGCCACAGCGGATGCGTGGAGATTCGGCGGATGGCATCGCTACAGGCCAGCAGTGCCAGCGCCGCAGCCAGCCAGAAACCACTGCCGAGGCTGGTACGCGCCAGCGCACTGCCATTTTGCGCCAGTTGTGTCGCCGCCTTTCCCGCGCCCCACACCAGCAATATGAAGACGAATTGCGCCAGAATGAGTGCAAAAATGCTGCCTTTTTTACCGGGAATAAAACAGGCGGTCAGCCAGGCGCAACCAACGCCCACCAGCATCCAGATCGTTTGCGGCCACAGCTGCCAGAGATGACGCCCCTCACCCGAGACTAAACGATTAGGCGCGTAACTGATAAACGGCAGCGCCGCTGCGATTGCCGTCAGCAACAGCAGCAGCGCCAGAACAGGATTAATACGGAAATAAGTCACGGGAAATTACTTCGTCCACCCTTTTTGTTTCAGGTAGTCGGCAGCCACTTTTTTGGCATCCAGTCCTTCCACAGCAATGCTGGCATTCAGTTGCTGCAATGTTTTTGCATCGAGGCTGGCGAAGACTGGCTGTAGCCACTGTGCCATTTGCGGATACTCCTTCAACACCGATTCACGCACCACTGGTGCAGGCGCGTAGATAGGTTGCACGCCTTGCGGATCGCTTAAGGTTTGCAGCCCCAGCGCCGCGACCGGGCCGTCGGTGCCGTAAGCCATCGCCGCATTAACGCCGGATGTTTGCTGGGCAGCAGCTTTGATTGTCACCGCCGTGTCGCCACCGGCCAGTGACAGCAACTGATCCTGACCGAGTTTAAAGTCGTAGGCTTTTTCAAAAGCGGGTAAGGCATCGGCGCGTTCGATAAACTCAGCCGAGGCTGCCAGTTTGAAGGTGCCACCCTCTTTCAGATAACGACTCAGGTCGGCAAGCGAAGTGAGTTTATTTTTCTCTGCCACATCCTGACGCACGGCGATGGTCCAGGTGTTATTTGCAGGCGCGGGCGTTAGCCAGATTAACTTGTTTTGCTCTGCATCGAGCTTTTTGACTTTCTCGTAGCCTTGTCCGGCATTTTTCCACGCCGCATCATTTTCATCTTTAAAGAAGAAAGCGCCATTACCGGTATATTCCGGATAGATATCCAGCTCGCCAGAAGTGATCGCGCCGCGCACCACCGGCGTGGTTCCCAACTGGACTTTATTCACCGTCGGTACGCCGTGGCTTTCCAGCACTTGCAAAATAATGTTGCCGAGTAGCGCGCCTTCGGTATCGATTTTTGAACCGACTTTAACGGCAGAAGCCGCCTGTAGCGGCAGGCTCACGGCTGCCAACAAAACCAGTGAACCTGCCCAGAGCTTTGAGAGTGGCATGATGCTTTCCTCATTCTTTTACTGTTGTTTTCAGCGAATTAAGAGAAAAGCATAGTTGATAATGGCGGGGTTAGCCTGAGCGGAGGGATTCAATTGCAGAATCAGAGAAATACTTAAAGGGCGCAGACGTCGCGCCCTTACTAAAGCATTACAGCAACTCAAACTCGCCTTTCTTAACGCGTGCGGAATCAGTGCCGATAAAGACATTGAACTTGCCAGGCTCGGCGTCATATTTCATCTGTTGATTCCAGAACTTCAACGCCTCGATATCAATTGGGAAGCTGACGGTCTGAGTTTCGCCCGGTTTCAGGGTGATTTTCTCAAAGCCTTTCAGCTGCTTCACCGGACGACTCATGGAAGCCGTCACATCCTGCAAGTACATCTGCACTACCGTCGCCCCTTCGCGCTTACCGGTGTTCGTCACCTGCACACTGGCGGTCACTTTGCCGTCACGCTTCATGGTCGGCGCAGAAAGTTTCACATCAGAGACGGTGAAAGTGGTGTAGCTCAGACCATAGCCGAACGGATAAAGCGCCCCGTTAGCTTCATCAAAATAACGCGAAGTGTATTTGTTCGGCTTGTCGGCATTATACGGCCGCCCGGTGTTCAGATGGCTGTAGTACACCGGGATCTGCCCGACAGAACGCGGGAAGGACATTGGCAGCTTGCCGGACGGGTTGTAATCGCCAAACAATACATCGGCAATTGCATTACCGCCTTCAGTCCCCGCAAACCAGGTTTCCAGAATCGCATCAGCCTGCTGATCTTCTTTCACCAGCGCCAGCGGACGCCCGTTCATCAGCACCAGCACCAGCGGTTTACCAGTGGTTTTCAACGCTGCAATCAAGTCACGTTGGCTTTGTGGAATAGTGATATCGGTACGGCTGGAGGCTTCGTGCGCCATCCCCTGAGCTTCACCGACCACAGCCACCACCACATCAGATTGTTTCGCGGTCTGCACCGCTTCATCAATCATCTCTTGCGGCGAACGCGGATCGACTTTGACCGCCTCTTCATACTGATTCAGGAAATCGATAATGCCTTTATCACTGGTAACGTTCGCACCTTTGGCATACAGCACCTTGCCGTTTTCACCGACGGCGTTTTTAATCCCGGTCAGTACGGTCACAGATTGATCGGCAACACCGGCTGCGGACCAGCTGCCCATCACGTCACGTTTGCTGTCCGCCAGTGGCCCTACCACCGCAACGGTTGCCGATTTTTTCAGCGGCAGCGTTTCAAGGCGGTTTTTCAGCAATACCAGGCTTTCGCGCGCCACTTCACGCGCTTCTTTGCGGTGCAGGCGGCTTTCAGCATTCGTATCAACCGGGTCAGACTCTTTCGGTCCAAGGTGGCTGTATGGGTCGTTGAACAGCCCCATATCATATTTGACGTTCAGCACGTGGCGGGCAGCGTCGTCCAGCTCTGCCATCGTCACTTTGCCGGATTTGATCAAACCGGGCAGATACTTCGAGTAGTACTCGTCGCTCATACTCATGTTGATGCCGGATTTCAGTGCCACGCGCACCGCATCTTCCGGGTCTGCCGCCGTGCCATGTTTAATCAGCTCTTTGATTGCGCCATGATCGGAAACGGTAATGCCTTTAAAGCCCCACTGATCGCGCAGCACATCTTTCAGCAGCCAGGAGTCGGAAGTTGCTGGCGTGCCATTCAGCGAGTTCAGCGCCACCATTACCGCACCGCTGCCTGCATCCAGCCCCGCTTTGTACGGCGGCATATAGTCGTTAAACAGGCGCTGCGGACTCATATCGACGGTGTTGTACTCTTTACCACTTTCTACCGCGCCGTAAGCGGCAAAGTGTTTGACGCTGGTCATCACCGAGTAGCGATCTGCCGGGCTTTTACCCTGCATCGCTTCCACCATAGTCTTACCCATAATCGAAGTGAGATACGTATCTTCCCCAAAACCTTCGGAAGCACGTCCCCAGCGCGGATCGCGCGAAACATCGACCATCGGTGCCCAGGTCATATTCAGGCCATCATCTGCCGCTTCATAAGCAGAGACACGTCCGACCGTTTTCACCGCATCGAGGTTAAAAGACGAGGCCAGACCGAGGCTAATCGGGAACACCGTGCGCTGACCGTGCAGCACGTCGTAAGCAAAGAAAAGAGGAATTTTCAGGCGGCTTAATTCCATCACCTGATCCTGCATGGCGCGGATATCCTGACGGGTTACGGTGTTGAAAATCGCCCCAACCTGCCCGTCTTTGATCATCTCGCGGATCGCCTCTTTCGGGTTATCCGGGCCGACGCTGATTAAGCGCAGCTGACCAATTTTCTCATCAACCGTCATTTTCTTAAGCAGTTCGGTGACGAACGCATCCCGCGCTTCAGGCGTTAATGGATGGTTGCCGAATAAATCATCCGCCAGTGCTGGTTGCAGGGCCAGACTCACCGCGATACCTACTGAACATAGCCATTTCATATGGATTATTCTTCCTCTGTTGCCCGACGAGGCAGCGAAAATGGTGCAAAAACCGTAGTTTGCCATAAGCATGATGGAGAGAGAAAAAGAATGCTCAGTTTATTGTCTGAATTTTCAAAATATTCACTCGCTGAATTGTCATACAAGGCGCTATTCTAGTTTGTGATATTTTTTCGCCACCACAAGGAGTGGAAAATGTCTTCCATGACAACAACTGATAATAAAGCCTTTTTGAATGAACTTGCCCGTCTGGTCGGTCATTCACACCTGCTCACCGATCCCGCAAAAACGGCCCGCTATCGCAAGGGCTTCCGTTCTGGTCAGGGCGACGCGCTGGCTGTCGTTTTCCCTGGCTCACTACTGGAATTGTGGCGGGTGCTGAAAGCCTGCGTCACCGCCGACAAAATTATTCTGATGCAGGCTGCCAATACAGGTCTGACCGAAGGCTCGACGCCAAACGGTAACGACTATGATCGCGATATCGTGATCATCAGCACCCTGCGTCTCGACAAACTACATGTTCTTGGCAAGGGCGAACAGGTGCTGGCCTATCCGGGCACCACGCTTTATTCGCTGGAAAAAGCCCTCAAACCGCTGGGACGCGAACCGCACTCGGTGATTGGCTCATCGTGTATAGGCGCATCAGTCATCGGCGGTATCTGTAACAACTCCGGCGGCTCGCTGGTGCAGCGTGGCCCGGCGTATACCGAAATGTCGTTATTCGCGCGTATAAATGAAGACGGCAAACTGACGCTGGTGAACCATCTGGGGATTGATCTCGGCGAAACGCCGGAGCAGATCCTTAGCAAGCTGGATGACGATCGCATCAAAGATGACGATGTGCGCCACGATGGTCGTCACGCCCACGATTATGACTATGTCCACCGCGTTCGTGATATTGAAGCCGACACACCAGCACGTTATAACGCCGACCCGGATCGCCTGTTTGAATCCTCCGGTTGCGCCGGTAAACTGGCCGTCTTTGCGGTACGTCTTGATACCTTCGAAGCAGAAAAAAATCAGCAAGTGTTTTATATCGGCACCAACCAGCCGGAAGTGCTGACCGAAATCCGCCGCCATATCCTGGCTAATTTCGAAAATCTGCCAGTTGCCGGGGAATATATGCACCGGGATATCTACGATATTGCGGAAAAATACGGCAAAGACACCTTCCTGATGATTGATAAGTTAGGCACCGACAAGATGCCGTTCTTCTTTAATCTCAAGGGACGCACCGATGCGATGCTGGAGAAAGTGAAATTCTTCCGTCCGCATTTTACCGACCGTGCGATGCAAAAATTCGGTCACTTGTTCCCCAGCCATTTACCACCGCGCATGAAAAGCTGGCGCGATAAATATGAACATCATCTGCTGTTAAAAATGGCGGGCGATGGCGTCGGCGAAGCTAAATCGTGGCTGGTGGATTATTTCAAACAGGCCGAGGGCGATTTCTTTGTCTGTACGCCGGAAGAAGGCAGCAAAGCGTTTTTACACCGTTTCGCCGCTGCGGGCGCAGCAATTCGTTATCAGGCGGTGCATTCCGATGAAGTCGAAGACATTCTGGCACTGGATATCGCTCTGCGGCGTAACGACACCGAGTGGTATGAGCATTTACCGCCGGAGATCGACTGCCAGCTGGTGCACAAGCTCTATTACGGCCATTTTATGTGCTATGTCTTCCATCAGGATTACATCGTTAAAAAAGGCGTGGATGTGCATGCGTTGAAAGAACAGATGCTGGAACTGCTACAGCAGCGCGGCGCGCAATACCCTGCCGAGCATAACGTCGGTCATTTGTATAAAGCACCGGAGACGTTGCAGAAGTTCTATCGCGAGAACGATCCGACCAACAGCATGAATCCGGGGATCGGTAAAACCAGTAAGCGGAAAAACTGGCAGGAAGTGGAGTAAATACGGCTGGATGCCTGATGCAAATAGAAGCATCGCATCAGGCATCGTGCACCGAATGCCGGATGCGGCGTGAACGCCTTATCCTGCCTACGGACGCGTCACGTTTGTAGGCCTGATAAGATGCGCAAGCATCGCATCAGGCATCGTGCTCCGAATGCCTGATGCGGCGTAAACGCCTTATCCTGCCTACCCTTAATCGTTCTGCGCCGTCTGCCCCGCCGCCGCCATCTGGGCGGCTTTTTGTTTTTTATAGCTCAACGCTGCTGCCGGAACAGGCATCACTTTACCGGTTTCAATCCAGGTACGCAGGCGGCTGGCATCGGCAAAATGGGTATATTTGCCAAACGCGTCCATCACCACCAACGCTACCGGTTTATTATTGATAACCGTACGCATCACCAGACAATGGCCCGCCGCATTGGTAAAGCCCGTTTTGGTTAACTGAATATTCCAGTTATCGCGATACACCAGATGGTTAGTATTGCGGAACGGCAGCGTATACGTCGGGTTAGAGAAGGTTGCCATATCTTCCCTGGTAGTACTTAACTGACCAATCAACGGATATTGTTTGCTGGCAATGAGCAGTTTGGTTAAGTCACGGGCAGTTGAAACGTTATGCACCGACAATCCGGTCGGTTCAACAAAGCGCGTGTTGTTCATTCCGAGCGATTTCGCTTTCGCATTCATCGCCTTAATAAAGGCTTTGTAACCACCGGGATAATGGTGCGCAAGGCTTGCCGCCGCGCGGTTTTCTGAAGACATCAGCGCCAGCAACAGCATATCTTTACGGCTGATTTCGCTGTTCAGTCGTACGCGCGAATAGACCCCTTTCATCTCCGGCGTCTGGCTGATATCCACTTTCAGTTTTTCATCCAGCGGCAATCGTGCATCCAGCACAACCATCGCGGTCATTAATTTGCTGATAGACGCAATCGGACGCACCAGATCCGGGTGGTTCGAATAGATCACTTTGTTGGTATTCAGATCAACAATCATAGCGCTACCGGAGGCAATTTCCGGCTGTGAAGCGGTGGTAGCGGCTGCCGTTTTCGCAACGGCCTGCGGTGCAAAAGGCACAGCCAGCATCAGGGCCAGGCTAAATAAAGAAACTCGAAATTTCGGCATGATGAGCATTCAGATAGTGGTTCACGCGCACAGGTTGCGCACCGCCGGAGTAAGGATTTACTGAGGCTAGCGACGCCATCATAACGAGCAAAAAGTGCGATCGTCAAAGAAGAATCGTGAGGAAATGCTGCATTGCTGACATTTACGCCAGCAATGCAACGCAAAAGAACTTGCTAGAACAAACGATAACCGTAGCCCCATAGTATAACGGTAAGGGCGAGCAGCACTTCCAGTACCAGCACGCCAATCGCCAGCGTCGAACTGGAGAAGCTAAGGCCTTCCTCTTTGTTGATATTCAGGAAGCTTGGAATACCGAGGTAAAGCAGGTAGCCGGTGTAAAACAGCGCCACCGTGCCGACCAGCGCACACAACCAGACCAGCGGGTAAAGCGCCACCAGACCGCTTAAAAACAGCGGCGTCGCAACGTAGCCCGCGAAGACCATACAGTGCGCAAGCGACGGACGCTGCGCGTAATTGCGTGCCATCCACCAAATGACCCGCCCCATCACCGCGACCCCAGCCAGCATAACGCCATAAAACAAGACGGCCAGCGCCAGTCCGGTGAACCAGGATAACTTCAGGATAGTGCCATCGCCAAAATTCCAGCCAATCTGTGTAGTGCCAATGAAGGCGCAAATCACCGGAATCGCCGCCATCAGCAAAACGTGGTGGGTGTAGTGATGAGAAATCGTTTCGTTTTCGCGATTAATCACCTGCATTTCACGATCGGGATGGGAAAACAGTCCCCAGACATGGCTCATACCGCCCCCTTGTTGTGAGTTCATGAACCTGACAGTTCAAGTATAAGTCAGCTTGTGATTATTTTTTGTGCATTCATAGAATTTGCACCGTCTGATGAGCGTCCTTTTTCAGCGTGAATGATTCACAGGGTGTATGCTTACAAGCAACCAAAGGGAGACAGACGGGCCTATGGATCTCAATACACTCATCTCACAATATGGTTATGCTGCGCTGGTGCTCGGAAGTCTGGCGGAAGGTGAAACCGTGACGTTGCTGGGAGGCGTTGCGGCACATCAGGGGTTATTAAAGTTCCCGCTGGTGGTACTTTCTGTAGCGCTTGGCGGCATGATTGGCGACCAGGTGCTTTATCTGTGCGGGCGGCGGTTTGGTGGCAAGCTGTTACGCCGCTTCTCTAAGCATCAGGATAAAATTGAGCGGGCGCAGAAACTTATCCAGCGCCATCCGTATCTGTTTGTCATTGGTACGCGTTTTATGTATGGCTTTCGGGTCATTGGCCCGACGCTGATTGGTGCCAGCCAGCTGCCGCCGAAAATCTTTCTGCCGCTGAATATTCTCGGCGCATTTGCCTGGGCGTTGATTTTTACCACTATCGGTTATGCTGGTGGTCAGGTGATTGCGCCGTGGTTGCACAATCTCGACCAGCATTTGAAGCACTGGGTCTGGTTGATCCTGGTCGTGGTTCTGGTGGTTGGCGTGCGCTGGTGGCTGAAACGGCGCGGGAAGAAAAAGCCGGATGATCAGGCGTAAAACCATTGCCTCGGATAAGGTGGTTTGCGCCGCATCCGACATCCGTCGCACCATGCCTGATGCGACGCTTGCACGTCTTACCATGCCTACCAAATATTACCCATTGAAATAACCACGCACCTCACTGTGCTATTCTGGGTTGAACTGCGGATTCGCCAGCATAAAGCCACCATCGACAATTAACGACTGCCCGGTGGTGTAATTTGCGCCTTCAGAGCATAACCACGCCACCAGGCTGGCAATCTCATGCGTTGCGCCGAAACGCCGCAGGGGAATCGAAGGCTCCGCGTCGGGCTTCACGTCGCCGTCATCCATGCCATTCATTGGCGTGGCGATAGCCCCAGGCGCGACTGCATTCACCAAAATCTTATGCCTGACCAGCTCAAGCGCCATCGCTTTGGTTAGCCCACCGAGTGCATGTTTAGCGGCTGTATAGGCGCTGGCATCCGGCAGCGGCGTATGCTCATGTACCGACGTAATGTTGATGATGCGACCGCCCTGCCCTTGTTTCACCATCTGGCGGGCCGCAATTTGCGAGCATAAAAATGCACCATCAACATCAACGGTAAAAATCTTGCGCCACTCATCGAAAGCCATATCAAGAAACGGCGCTTTGGTCATTGTGCCCGCATTATTCACGAGCACATCGATGCGCCCCAGCCGTTGAATAAGTTTCTCCAGCGCCAGTGCCCCCTCTGGCAGTTTACCGAGATCGAGCTGCACCATCTCCGCACGTACGCCGTGGCTAACCACCTCACGCGCGGTATCTTTTGCCCCTTCTTCATCTGAGTGCCAGGTAATACCAATATCAAAACCCTGCTGCGCCAGTAATAACGCGCACTCTTTGCCGATCCCCGAATCGGAAGCGGTAATAATCGCGACCTGTGCCATCGAGTTCTCCACTTAACGCTGAATAAACGTTAAGTATAGAAGGCGTATATCATCAGCGTTTGTAACCCCCGCCCAACGCACCAGTGAGTTGAATGGAGGCATCCAGCCACTGCCCTTGCAATAACAGGCCATTGGCCCGCTCACGCAGCGCCGGGATCCTGGCTTCGCTGACGCGGGAACCAGCAATGATACCCGCGTTAAAGCGGGCCTGCGCAAGACCTACCACACGCAAGGCATCGCGCTCAATTTGCGCCTGATGCTGGTTTTTCTCCGCCAGCGTCTGAACCTGACTGGCTGCCCGCGCCACGTCATTCACCGCTTCAACCACCGCTTTGTTGTAGCTGGCGATAGACAAGTTGCTTTCGGCTTTTGCAATATCGAGGTTGGCGTTAAGACGACCACTATCGAAAATGGGTAGCGTCAGGCCTGCCGTAACGCCCATTTGCTGCGCGGAATGACGGAACAAATCGCTTAAGTGCAACGCATCCTGTTGCAGGAAGGCCATCAGGTTGATGTCAGGGTAAAATGCCGCTTTTGCCGCATCAATGGTGCTTAACGATGACTCAACGTACCAATGCGCTGCCTGCAAATCTGCCCGCCGTGCCAGCAATGAATACCCCAGTTCATCAGGAAGCTGACTTGCCACTTTCGGCAACTCAACCGGTTTAAGCTTCAATGACTTTATCTGGTGATTTGTAAGTGCGCTTAACCGTGCCTCAATAATTTTCATTTTTCCCACGACATCGTTGAGCTGCTGCCGGGTCTTGCTGGCATTAATATCGGTTTCCACACCTTCAACTGAAGAAGTAATCCCGTTCTGGTATAGCTGGCGATCGGTCGCGATAATGGTGTTCTGCTCTTTTTCGATTTGCTGCAAAACAGTGTTTAACGCTGCCTGGGTTTGCCACTCCCAGTAAAGGCGGGCAACGCTGCCAGCCAGCAATTGGCGGGTTTGCTCGCGTTCCGCCGCCCGTGCTTTAACCGTACCGAGGCGAGCAGTAACCTCCGCCCGATTCTTTCCCCAAATATCAAGATGCCAGCCCGCCGTTAAGCCAAAAGTACCATTGGTGTACCACGGACCGGTCGTACCTGCGGCAGGATCGTTCAGAGCAAACGGCCCCATTAGCCCTTCTGCCGACATTTTTTGCCGCTCCATATCCGCAGAAAAATCGATCTGAGGGCCATCCTGAGTGGCAACTGCCTTCGCCTGGGCTTCAGCCAGCTGAATGCGCTGTTCAGCCACCTGCATATCCGGTGCGTTCTGCAGTGCATAGTTAATTAATGAAGTGAGTTGATTATCGTGATACTCCAGCCACCATTGGCTGTCTGGCCAACCATTTTTCAGCGCCGTAGGTAATGCGGTGTCAACTTGCGCAGCGGGTGTTTGCTGGCTTAACGCCTGGCGGGTTTCATGCATAGGCGCACACCCGGCCAGCATCAGTAACAGAGGAAAACAGGCGATGGCTGGGTAAAAGGAATCACGATTCATGGAGGAATAGTCAGGTAAGAAAAGGTGCGCGGAGATTACCGTGTGATTCAATATATTTTTTAGTTTCGCGTGGCAATACATCAGTGGCAATAAAACGACATATTCAGAAAAATATACAGTAAGTGAATGATATTCTCCGATTTATCTTAATCACTTATGAGTAACGGCAAAGGGCTTCGTTTTTTCCTATACTTATTCGACACTCACAAATAAAGGAACGCCAATGAAAATTATACTCTGGGCTGTATTGATTATTTTCCTGATTGGACTACTGGTGGTGACTGGCGTATTTAAGATGATATTTTAAAAATCAGATATGGCATATAAGTTGTCAGGTCAGGAACTCGATATTTTGTGTACTTGATTTGCAAACAGCTCCGGTGTTGGTGGCGTCAAAATCGCTGAAGCGTTCCCCGAAGGCCGGGACAGCCCACATGAATGTGGGCTGAGGGAGCGTCCATATACGTTAACTCGCGCACGACACGGTAGACGAAGGGGATAAGCTGAAGGTACCGCGCAACGGCGATTTTGTTCGCCAGAGCCCGGGCTTGCAGGGGGAGGAGGCGATTGTCCTTCCCCTGCGCGCCTTGCGCCAGTGGCAATATATGGCTTAGCTCATGAAAGGAGCGCAACAAGATGATGAAGCTGAATAAACGACTCATTGTCTCTGGTAAGCTGCGATTCCACTATTATCGCAGCTTATCGATAGCAATTGCCTGAATAGCCCTTGCAATATCAGGGGAATTATTCAACACCCGAACATGCTGAAATAATTCTATTGCTTCATCGTATTCTTTACGCAAATAACTCAACCACTGTTTAATCCGCGCAACGTGATATAACCCGGTATCGCCCTGCTTTTCCAGACGGGTATATTTTTGTAGCAAAGCAACCACCTCCGGCCACGGCATTCGCGGTTCGTTATATTTTACCACTCGGCTCAGATTGGGAATATTGAGCGCTCCGCGACCAATCATCACCGCGTCACAGCCGCTGATCGCCATACACTGTTGCGCGCTCTGCCAGTCCCAGATTTCACCGTTGGCAATCACCGGAATATTCAGCCGTTGGCGAATCTCGCCAATCGCCTGCCAGTCAATATGCTCCGCGCGGTACCCCTGCTCTTTTGTCCGCCCATGCACCACCAACTCCGTAGCGCCAGCCTGTTGAACCGCATCGGCGATTTCAAATTTCTTCTCACCGCTGTCCCAGCCCAGACGCACTTTCACACTGACGGGCAAATGCGCCGGTACAGCTTCACGCATCGCTTTTGCACCCTGGTAGATGAGTTCAGGATCTTTGAGTAGTGTCGCCCCGCCGCCGCTACCGTTAACCGTTTTCGACGGACAGCCGCAATTAAGATCCACGCCCCAGGAACCTAACTCCACCGCACGGGCGGCGTTCTCTGCCAGCCATTGTGGGAACTGACCCAGCAATTGCACGCGCACCAGCGTACCGGATGGCGTTCGGCTGGCGTTTTGTAGCTCCGGGCAAATGCGATGAAAAACTTTTACCGGCAGCAGTTGATCCACCACGCGGACAAACTCGGTGATGCACAGATCGTAGTCGTTAACTTCGGTCAGCAATTCACGCACCAGAGAGTCGAGTACACCCTCCATCGGCGCCAGTAACACACGCATATCATCACCCGCAAAAAAATGAGGCGCTATGTTAGCGCCTCTGGTGTTTGCAGACAAACTGACTTACTGATTAATTCGGGCAAGATTTTTCCCCTCACCCTAACCCTCTCCCCAAAGGGGCGAGGGGACCGTCCGTGCACCTGATTGGGTAAGAAGTACTCAGCGTGGTTGCAGACAGTTATCTTCTTTCCAGCCGTACAGCCACTCCATGCCGCGATAAAACTCTGCCTGCGATTTCCCTTTCCACAGCAGGTTACGTACCTGACGTTCTACCCCTGCGGCGTGATAAACCCGCCCCATTTCACGGGTCGACCAGACGATGCGCGCGGTACGCGGAATACGTACCGACTCATACAGCGCAAAAGCTTGCGCCGCATCACCCTCACACTGCGCCAGCGCCTTACCCAGCGTTACTGCATCTTCCAGCGCCATACAGGCACCTTGTGCCATATACTGCGCCACCGGATGGGCCGCATCGCCCACCAGCGTAATGCGGTTAGTCCCCCATTTCCCTACCGGTTCACGATCGGCCGTTGACCAGCGTCGCCATGACGTCGGTTTATCCAGCATCTGGCGAGGACGCGGGTGAATGCCTTCAAAATAGGAAAGCACTTCCTCTTTACTGCCATCCTTCACGCCCCACTCTTCCTGGTGGCGGCTGTGGAATGTCACCACCAGGTTATACTGCTTGCCGCCGCGCAAAGGATAATGCACCAGGTGACAGTGCGGCCCCGCCCACAATACCGGCGCATTAATACGTAAATCTTCCGGCATATCCGCACAATCGATAACCGCACGGTAGACCACATGACCGGTGACGCGCGGCGCATCGCCTAATAAGCTCTGGCGCACCACTGACTTCACGCCATCACATCCAATCAAAATATCGCCGCTCCAGCTATTACCTCGATCGTCGAAAACGGTGACATCGTCTTCCGTCTCACGAATATCCACGACATTCGTAGAGGTGTGATACTCCACGTTCGGATGCGTCAGTACCGCTTCCCACACCGAGGCATGAATATCAACGCGGTGGATCACCGCGTAAGGGCCGCCGAAATGGTCACGAAAGGCCTGCCCGGTTTCAATACGCACCACTTCTTCGGCGTTCACCGCGTCCATCATGGTGATGTGATCGGTGAATACCGCACGTTGGCGGGCGATTTCGCCAACACCAAGACTATCCAACGCCGAAAACGCATTTGGCCCCAACTGGATACCTGCGCCGATCTCACCGATCTCATGCGCCTTTTCCAGCAGCACCACTTTGATCCCCTGGCGGGCCAGTGACAGCGCAGTTGCCGCACCGCCGATCCCGCCTCCCACAATTACTGCGCGTGTCACTTTAGTCATTATGGTTCTCCTGGTCAGGCTGAAATTTTATCTTGTTGATTTTCTGGCGCTGCGGCAATGAACGCTGGCAGTTGTGTGCAGGCGTCGTACACCGCTTTGCAGCGCGGATATCCACTCAGATCGCAGTTCATACGTAGCGCGTTCGCCCACTGCGGAACAAGGCAGCAGTCTGCCAGCGTCGGCGTCTCACCCACACAAAATTGCCCCGACTGGCTCTGGCGCAGTAGCTGTTCCACCGCGCTTAACCCTTGCTGGATCCAGTGCGCATACCAGCGTTTTTTCTCTTCTTCACTGACGTTCAGCTCTTCGGTCAGATAGCGCAGCACGCGCAGGTTATTCAATGGATGAATATCACAAGCGATGGCATAGACAATTTCCAGCACCTTATTGCGGGCCGGTTCTTCCTGCGGCACCAGCGGAACTTGCGGGTAGTGACGATCCAGCCAGTCAATAATCGCCAGCGACTGACCGAGTGACTCGCCCTCGTCAGTCAGCAGCGTCGGCACCAGCCCGACAGGATTCATCCGCCGATAGGCCAGTTCATTTTGCTGACCAATACGGATATTCACCCCTTCGGTCTGGTAATTAATGCCTTTCAGCGCCAGCGCAATGCGTACCCGGTACGATGCTGAACTATTAAAAAAACTGTACAGCTTCATCATGCACCTCAGACAATCTTCACCGCGATAGGGGTTAAGCCCTCGACGTTGCCCGTGATCACATCACCTTTGACTACTGGGCCCACCCCTTCTGGCGTACCGGTAAAGATTAGATCGCCCGGTTGCAGTTCAAAGAAGCCTGACAGGTAGCTGATGGTTTCATTCACTGACCAGATGAGATGACGAATATCGCTGCGCTGATGATCTTCGCCGTTAACCTGTAACCAGATAGGTGCGTTATCAATACCGCCAGTTTCGCTGGCTTTGTGCAGCGGTGCGATGGGGGCCGAGAGATCAAATGCTTTGCCGATTTCCCACGGGCGGCCCATCTGACGCATTTCCATTTGACGGTCACGGCGAGTCATATCAAGGCCTGTGGCATAACCCCAGACATATTCATGGGCCTTTTCCAGTGGGATATCGCTGCCCTTTTTACCAATCGCCACCACCAGTTCAATTTCGTAATGATAGTTATCGGTCTGCGCCGGATACGGCAGCGCCAGCGTTTCGCCAGCGGCGACCGGAACAACGGCATCTGCTGGTTTGCAGAAGAAGAAGGGGGGTTCACGATCCGGATCAAAGCCCATTTCGCGGGCGTGGGCGGCATAGTTACGCCCGACACAGTAAACGCGGCGCACGGGGAATTGTTCATCACTGCCAACAACCGGTACGGTAACGGGCGCTTGTGGTTCGAATACATATTGAGTCATTTTCTCTCTCCCAAATTAATAACGCGCTTCGCGGAACAGCCCCAGGGCTTCTTGTACCGGTCTGTCCGAAAAACTGAATAAAACGGTATCTTGCGTAGTCTGGAATGACACGCCGTGCCAGGTCGGCACCACAAAGATATCTTTTGCACTAAAGGTGAAGATTTCATTGCCGATGGTGACTTGTCCGCTACCTTCCACTACATGGTAGATAGTGCTGTCAGTGGTACGCGCCACGCGGGAGGCGAACCCTTTCGGTAGCAGTTGCAGGAAGGCGCCCATCGACGGCATCGGATAGCCGCCGGTGACCGGGTTGACGTAGCGCATTTTGTAGCCATCCCACTCATCGGCATCGCCCAGGCGGGTTAAATCGTGCAGCACTTCGCGGCTACGGTCATAACGGTAGTTAAAGATGGGTGAGGAGTTCCCGGTCTGATGGCGCAGCGGCAACATATTGGCAGCGTAACGTGGCAGATAATCGCCCTCTTTACGCGTTACCGGTTGTTGCTCTTCCGGGTAATCTTCGGCAAAACCGCAGCCCAGAGTGTTCACTAATGGCAGATCCAGTCCATCGAGCCAGATAACCGGTTCGTCGCCAGGGTTACCGTGATCGTGCCAGCGCCATTGTGGGGTCAGGATAAAATCGCCCTCATTCATTGGCGTGCGTTCGCCATCAACGGCGGTAAATGCCCCTTTGCCTTCAACAATAAAACGCAGCGCCGACTGATTATGACGATGACTCGGTGCCACTTCGCCCGGCATGATCAGTTGCAAACCGGCATATAAAGTCGCGGTAATGGAAGACTGCCCGCGCAGCGCCGGGTTTTCCAGTACCAGCACACGACGCACAGCTTCTTTCGCGCCAATCAGGCTGCCGCTCTCCAGCAGCAGCGGGCGGATCTCCTGATAATTCCAGTACGCTGGCGCACAGTTGGCGTTGGGCGTTTTCGGCACCAGGTGGTGCAGTGACTCCCACAGCGGGGTCAGGTTTTGCCCGGAAATATGCTGATAAAATTGCTCGCTGTAGATTCAATTGGTCAACGCAACAGTTATGTGAAAACATGGGGTTGCGGAGGTTTTTTGAATGAGACGAACATT
>NZ_PTRV01000011.1:0-157423 GCF_002965285.1 Escherichia sp. MOD1-EC5990
ACCGAGAAAGACACTGAAGTTCAAAACACCGAAAGAGATAATTGAAAGGGGTGTTGCATTGACAGATTGAATCTACAGCGGCTTTTTTGATTGTTATCAGTCATTAGGATGCTCCTTATTCGTTCACAACGCCTGCGCGAGGCAGTGAGTCAGGGACAGAGGTCGACTGGCGAACCACGGTGATCAGCAGGCTTAACATCACCGCACTGATCGCCGCGGGCACAGCGATAATGAAAAACAGGGTGTCGAAAGAGAAATTCATCGCCATCATCAGGCCGCCAGAAAGCGAGCCGACAATCGCGCCGCAGCGGCCGATAGCATTTGACCAGCTCACGCCCGTGGCGCGACTTTGTGTTGGATAAAGTGTTGCGGTCAGCGCATTCAGCCCCACCTGAGATCCGCTAATGCCAATGCCGGTGCCGAAAATCGCCAGCGCCATCAGCCATAATCCATCCTGGCTTAAGCCAATCATCACGATGCATATAGCGCCTATGGCATAGCTCAGCGCCAGCACGCGGAAAGGATTGAACTTATCCATCAGCACGCCCAGCGCCAGCGCGCCCAACGTACCGCCAATCTGGAACGCGGCGGTGACCCAGGACGCGTGTTGCAGGTCTATGCCGCGATGGTTCAGTAGCGTCGGCATCCAGCTTGAGAGCAGGTAAATAATCAGCAGGCTCATAAAGAACACTACCCACAACATCAACGTAATGGGTAACTGACGTCCCATAAACAGTTGACGAATGCTGCCTTTTGTAACGGAGGCTGATTCAATGAGATAAAAGTGGGTATCGACATAACGCTCGCGGGTGATGGCGCTGACGGTTTTCGCAATCACCGCCTGCGGTAGCTGGCGGCGCACCTGCCAGCGTGGCGATTCCGGCAGAACTACCAGCAGTGCGACAAACAGCATCAGCGGTAACACGCCCCCCAACACCAGAATGCCGTGCCAGCCAATCACCGGCACCAGCTGCGCACTGACAATCCCGCCAAACGCCGAACCCAGCGTAAAGCCGCAAAACATCAGCGTCACCAGCGCGCCGCGGCGGCGGGCAGGCAGATACTCCGAGGTCATGGTGATGGTGTTCGGCATCGCGCCGCCCAGACCCAGGCCGGTGAGAAAGCGCAGGAAGACCAGCGTTTGCAGATCCGGTGAGAAAGCCGAGGCGAGGCTTAACGCGCCAAACAAAAAGACGCACAGCTCAATCACCCGCTTGCGACCAAAGCGATCGGACAACGGGCCACAAAGCAGTGCGCCTGCGGTTAATCCCAGCAGACCCGCACCAAAAAGCGGGGCGAGATCGCCTGCGGTGAGCTGCCAGTGAGTGCGAATATCAGGGGCGATAAAGCCGATAGCCGCGGTGTCAAAACCATCGAGCATTACCACCAGAAAACAGCAGATGATAACGCGCCACTGCATCTTGCCGACCGGAGCGGCATCGATAAGTGCTTGTAAATCACGTCGTTGAGTCATAGTAAATGCCTCAGTGCAGGTAAGGTAGATGTTTCTTTTGTTTTGTATATGTTGCGATAATGTGATTAAAGAGATGAGATGTACAATGGCATTTCGGGCAGAGAGATAACCTGGAGGTTATGGCAAATGGCGAACTGGGCGCAAAAACTAAAACTACATCACCTGCAAATGCTGGTGGCGCTGGGTGAACAGGGTAATCTGACCCATGTCGCGCGGATGATGAATATCACCCAACCCGCGCTTTCGAAATGGTTGTCACAACTGGAAGATGAGATCGGACTCACACTTTTTGAGCGGCACAGCAAAGGGCTTCGTCCGACCGAAGGCGGCAAATTGTTATTGCAACATGCCCAACGGTTAATCAATGACATGGAAAGATCGCAATATGAACTGGCTCGCTTTAAACAAGGTGGACTGGTCGGCAGTCTGAAAATTGGCTGTTCTCCCGTCGCCACTGACTGCGTATCCCAGGCGATTTTGCATTTGCTCAAGGAGATGCCAACTCTACACCTGAATATCGAAGAGAAGGTGATGACCCCATTGCTGCAAGATCTGTTGGCAGGTTCTGTCGATGTGGTGGTTGGGCGAATTGGCGGTCGCGCGTTGCAGCTGCCGCTGAATTATCGCGTGCTCTACACCGAGCCGGTATGCTTTGTCGCCCGTCCTGAGCATCCACTGGCGAAATACGCCACCCTCAGCTGGAATGATCTTGCTAACTGGCGGTGGATAGTCTGGCCGACAGGTACCCCCATCCGCATCAGCATTGATAATGCGCTGGTAGACCACGGCGTGATGCTGCCAGAAAACACGATTGAGTCGGCATCGATGAACGTCAGTACCAACCTGTTACAAAGCAGCAATATGATCTCTATTTTGTCATTACGCCTGGCGCAACGTTATGCCAGCCAGGGGCAACTGGCAATCCTCAACCTGCCAAAGATTGAACAGAAAGGCAGCGTCGGTGTGTTTTGGCGTAATAACGAAACGCCTTCTTATGCTTTAAGTCAGTTTCTGCACTTTTTACAGCAGAATTAGTGTGCTGAACTGGGCACTCGCCCGATGTTACTTCCCTGTAATTCAACTATGCTGAGAATTCTTAATGTGATCGGTAGCACGTTTTACGAATTAATTGTATGATGAATCCATCTCATCTGGGGTGTTGATTATGAGTAAGACACTGAACATTATCTGGCAATATTTACGCGCTTTTATCCTGATTTATGCCTGCCTGTATGCAGGCATTTTCATTGCTTCCCTGCTACCGGTAACCATTCCGGGCAGCATCATCGGGATGCTGATCTTGTTTGTCCTGCTGGCCTTGCAAATTCTTCCGGCAAAGTGGGTCAATCCGGGGTGCTACGTACTGATTCGCTATATGGCGCTATTGTTTGTGCCGATTGGCGTAGGCGTCATGCAATATTTTGATTTGCTCCGTGCACAGTTTGGCCCGGTAGTGGTTTCCTGTGCAGTCAGTACGCTGGTGGTTTTTCTGGTGGTGAGCTGGAGTTCGCAACTGGTGCATGGTGAACGTAAAGTCGTAGGTCAGAAAGGATCAGAAGAATGATGGCAAATATCTGGTGGTCATTGCCGCTAACGTTAATTGTCTTTTTTGCCGCCCGCAAACTGGCGGCGCGGTATAAGTTTCCCTTGCTTAACCCATTGCTGGTTGCAATGGTGGTGATCATTCCTTTTTTAATGCTGACCGGCATCTCTTACGACAGCTACTTTAAAGGTAGCGAAGTGCTAAACGATCTGCTGCAACCGGCGGTTGTCGCACTGGCCTATCCTTTATATGAGCAGCTGCACCAGATCCGCGCGCGCTGGAAATCGATCATCACCATCTGTTTTATCGGCAGCGTGGTTGCGATGGTGACGGGGACTTCCGTGGCATTGTTGATGGGCGCTTCACCGGAAATCGCCGCGTCAATCCTGCCGAAATCAGTCACCACGCCTATTGCAATGGCGGTTGGCGGCAGTATTGGCGGTATTCCGGCAATCAGCGCAGTTTGCGTGATTTTCGTCGGTATTCTGGGCGCAGTGTTTGGTCATACGTTACTTAATGCGATGCGTATTCGCACCAAAGCAGCGCGCGGTCTGGCGATGGGGACAGCCTCGCACGCCCTCGGTACGGCACGCTGTGCTGAGCTGGATTATCAGGAAGGTGCATTTAGTTCGCTGGCGCTGGTGTTATGCGGGATTATTACTTCGCTGATCGCACCGTTCCTTTTCCCGATTATTCTGGCAGTAATGGGCTAAAATTTGCGATGCGTCGCGCATTTTTGATGTAAGTTTCATTCGTTGCACAATTAATGAGATTCAGATCACATATAAAGCCATAACGGGTTCGTAAACTGTTATCCCATTACATGATTATGAGGCAACGCCATGCATCCACGTTTTCAAACCGCTTTTGCCCAACTTGCGGATAACTTGCAATCTGCACTGGAACCTATTCTGGCAGACAAGTACTTCCCCGCTTTGTTGACCGGGGAGCAAGTCTCATTGCTGAAGAGCGCAACGGGGCTGGACGAAGACGCGCTGGCATTCGCACTACTCCCGCTGGCGGCGGCCTGTGCGCGTACGCCATTGTCGAATTTTAATGTTGGCGCAATTGCGCGCGGTGTGAGCGGAACCTGGTATTTCGGTGCCAATATGGAATTTATTGGTGCGACAATGCAGCAAACCGTTCATGCCGAACAAAGCGCGATCAGCCACGCCTGGTTGAGTGGTGAAAAAGCGCTCGCAGCCATCACCGTTAACTACACGCCTTGTGGTCACTGCCGTCAGTTTATGAATGAACTGAACAGCGGTCTGGATCTGCGTATTCATCTGCCGGGCCGCGAGGCACACGCGCTGCGTGACTATCTGCCGGATGCCTTTGGGCCGAAAGATCTGGAGATTAAAACGCTGCTGATGGACGAGCAGGATCACGGCTATGCGCTGACTGGTGATGCGCTTTCTCAGGCAGCGATTGCGGCGGCAAACCGTTCGCACATGCCTTACAGTAAGTCGCCAAGCGGTGTCGCGCTGGAATGTAAAGACGGTCGTATTTTCAGCGGCAGCTACGCTGAAAACGCCGCATTTAACCCGACTCTACCACCGTTGCAGGGGGCGTTAATTTTGTTGAATCTCAAGGGTTATGATTACCCGGATATCCAGCGCGCGGTTCTGGCAGAAAAAGCCGATGCGCCGTTGATTCAGTGGGATGCAACCTCCGCAACGCTGAAAGCTCTCGGTTGTCACAATATCGACCGCGTGCTTCTCGCTTAAGACTGGTGCCGGATGTGGCGTGAACGCCTTATCCGGCCGCCTTCAGGTCTGACACACTGATAAACGTCGCATCATACTTGCCTGCTCTCTCCCGGTGTCGAAAATCCCGGCAAACAGTTTGCCGTTTCTTGCGCAAAACCAGCGGGTAAAGTAGCCTGATGGAAATTTTCCTTAGATCGAGTCTCCTGCATGTTAAAGCGCGTGTTCTACAGCCTGTTAGTCCTGATCGGCTTGCTGCTGTTGACTGTGCTCGGCCTCGATCGCTGGATGAGCTGGAAAACCGCGCCTTATATCTACGACGAATTGCAGGATCTCCCCTACCGCCAGGTCGGCGTGGTGCTCGGCACAGCAAAATATTATCGTACTGGCGTAATTAATCAGTATTATCGCTACCGTATTCAAGGAGCGATTAATGCCTATAACAGCGGCAAGGTAAATTATCTATTACTGAGCGGCGATAATGCTTTGCAAAGTTATAATGAGCCAAAGACCATGCGCAAAGATTTAATCGCCGCAGGTGTCGACCCATCAGATATTGTCCTCGATTACGCAGGTTTTCGTACGCTGGATTCCATCGTCCGTACACGCAAAGTTTTTGATACTAATGATTTCATTATTATCACCCAACGTTTCCACTGTGAGCGGGCATTATTTATAGCGCTACATATGGGGATTCAGGCCCAGTGTTATGCCGTACCGTCACCGAAAGATATGCTGTCAGTACGTATTCGCGAATTTGCCGCCCGTTTCGGTGCGCTGGCTGACCTTTATATTTTTAAACGTGAACCGCGCTTTTTAGGGCCGCTTGTGCCTATTCCGGCTATGCACCAGGTGCCGGAAGATGCACAGGGGTATCCCGCCGTCACGCCCGAACAGTTACTTGAATTACAAAAGAAACAAGGAAAGTAGTTATGGATGTACAGCAGTTTTTTGTCGTTGCCGTTTTTTTCCTTATCCCGATATTTTGTTTCCGCGAAGCATGGAAAGGCTGGCGCGTAGGCGCGATTGATAAACGGGTTAAAAATGCACCGGAACCGGTGTATGTCTGGCGAGCAAAAAATCCCGGACTCTTCTTCGCTTATTTAGTAGCATATAGTGGCTTCGGAATTTTATCTATCGGCATGATTGCTTATCTTATTTTCTATCGCTAATATTTTCCCTTTTCTGTTAATTATTGAGAATAATTATTACTTCACTTAATAAGCTGCGGATATAACATTCTGAACCGCAGCTATTTGTGAATCCTTTCACAGTTTAAATTTCCCCACACGCTTAGCCTTAATATCAGCACGCAATATTTATACTCTAAATAATTCGAGTTGCAGGAAGGCGACAAGTGACTGGGGTGAGCTAACGCAGACGCAGCACATGCAACTTGAAGTATGACGAGTATATTTAGCGTTCGCCTTAATTACTCATAGCATTAAGGAAGATCACATGCCGCAACAAAATTATCTGGATGAACTCACTCCGGCTTTTACGCCTTTACTGGCGATTAAAGAAGCCTCTCGCTGTTTATTATGTCACGACGCTCCCTGTAGTCAGGCTTGCCCGGCACAAACCGATCCGGGGAAATTTATACGCTCAATCTACTTTCGTAATTTTAAAGGCGCTGCCGAGACAATTCGCGAAAATAATGCCTTAGGTGCTGTATGCGCCAGAGTTTGCCCAACGGAGAAATTATGTCAAAGCGGTTGTACCCGTGCCGGTGTTGATGATCCCATTGATATCGGTCGCTTACAGCGTTTTATCACTGATTTTGAACAACAAACCGGGATGGAAATTTATCAGCCTGGTACTAAAACGCTCGGCAAAGTCGCCATTATTGGCGCAGGTCCTGCTGGATTGCAGGCCAGCGTGACGCTGACAAATATGGGGTACGACGTCACTATTTATGAAAAAGAAGCGCAACCCGGTGGCTGGCTGTGTAACGGTATTCCGCAATTTCGTTTGCCGCAATCCGTGCTGGATGCAGAGATCGCCCGTATCGAAAAAATGGGGGTGACCATTAAGTGCAATAACGAAATCGGTAAAGTACTCACCCTGGAGCAACTGAAAGCGGAAAACCGCGCAGTACTTGTCACCGTAGGGTTGTCGGGCGGTTCCGGGCTACCGCTGTTTGAGCATAGCGACGTTGAGATTGCCGTCGACTTCTTGCAACGTGCACGGCAGGCGCAGGGCGATATCAGCATTCCACAAAGCGCATTAATTATCGGCGGCGGTGATGTCGCGATGGACGTTGCCAGCACGCTGAAAGTTCTCGGCTGTCAGGCGGTAACCTGCGTAGCACGTGAAGAGTTAGATGAGTTTCCGGCAAGCGAAAAAGAGTTTGCCAGCGCCCGGGAGTTGGGCGTTTCGATCATCGATGGATTCACACCAGTGGCCGTGGAAGGCAATAAAGTCACGTTTAAGCATGTACGCTTACCGGGCGAACTGACGATGGCGGCAGATAAAATTATTCTCGCCGTCGGTCAGCATGCCAGACTGGATGCCTTTGCGGAGTTAGAGCCGCAGCGTAACACCATCAAAACACAAAATTACCAGACCCGCGATCCGCAAGTCTTTGCTGCTGGCGATATTGTTGAGGGTGACAAAACCGTGGTCTATGCCGTGAAAACCGGGAAAGAAGCCGCTGAGGCAATTCATCACTATTTAGAGGGAGCTTGCTCATGTTAACGAAAGATCTTTCGATTACCTTTTGCGGCGTGAAGTTTCCCAACCCGTTCTGCCTCTCTTCTTCGCCGGTAGGCAATTGCTATGAGATGTGCGCCAAAGCCTACGACACGGGCTGGGGTGGCGTGGTATTTAAAACGATCGGCTTTTTTATCGCCAACGAAGTCTCACCACGTTTTGATCATCTGGTGAAAGAAGATACCGGTTTTATCGGCTTCAAAAATATGGAGCAGATTGCCGAACATCCTCTGGAGGAGAATCTGGCCGCCCTGCGTCGGCTGAAAGAAGATTATCCGGACAAAGTGTTGATCGCTTCGATCATGGGCGAAAATGAACAGCAGTGGGAGGATCTGGCGCGGCTAGTGCAAGAAGCTGGTGCGGATATGATCGAGTGTAACTTCTCCTGTCCGCAAATGACTTCTCATGCGATGGGTAGTGATGTCGGGCAAAGCCCGGAGCTGGTAGAAAAATATTGTCGGGCAGTGAAACGTGGTTCTACGCTGCCGATGCTGGCGAAGATGACGCCGAATATCGGTGATATGTGCGAAGTGGCGCTGGCTGCGAAGCGCGGCGGCGCAGATGGCATTGCGGCGATTAATACCGTTAAATCCATCACCAATATCGATCTTAATCAGAAAATTGGTATGCCGATCGTTAACGGTAAATCGAGTATTTCCGGATATTCCGGTAAAGCGGTAAAACCGATCGCCCTACGCTTTATTCAGCAAATGCGCACCCATCCAGAGCTGCGCGATTTCCCGATCAGCGGTATCGGCGGTATTGAAACCTGGGAAGATGCGGCAGAGTTTTTATTGCTCGGTGCAGCGACATTGCAGGTGACCACCGGCATTATGCAGTACGGCTATCGGATAGTGGAAGATATGGCGAGCGGGTTGTCACACTATCTTGCCGATCAGGGGTTTGATTCGTTGCAGGAGATGGTAGGTCTGGCGAATCACAATATTGTTCCGGCGGAAGATTTAGACCGCAGTTATATTGTCTATCCCAACATCAATCTCGATAAATGTGTTGGCTGTGGACGCTGTTATATTTCCTGTTATGACGGCGGTCACCAGGCGATGGAATGGAGCGAGAAAACCCGCACACCGCATTGTAATACCGAGAAATGTGTGGGTTGCCTGCTTTGCGGTCACGTCTGCCCGGTGGGTTGTATTGATCTTGGGGAAGTGAAGTTTAAGAAGGGAGAGAAAGAACACCCGGTAACGTTGTAAAATCAGAGACGCATCCGGCATTTGGCACCGATTGCCGGATGCGGCGCATCCGGCAATACCCACATTCACATCACTTCTTACGCGCGTATTTCAGTGAATCCAGCGCCACGGCGAAGATAATAATCGCCCCTTTGATGATGTACTGCCAGTACGGGTTTACGCCGATGTACGTCAGGCCATAGTTGATAACGGTAAAGATAATTACCCCGGTCACTACACCAATTACCGTCCCCACACCGCCGCTAAATGATACGCCGCCCACCACGCACGCTGCGATAGCATCCAGCTCATACATAAAGCCGAGGTTGTTGGTGGCAGAGCCGATACGTCCGGCTTCTAACATCCCGCCAAAGGCATAGAACACACCAGACAACGCGTAGATCATCAGCAGGTTCAGGCCAACGTTGACACCAGAAACTTTCGCCGCTTCCGGGTTACCGCCAATGGCAAAAATGTTCTTGCCGAAGCGGGTTTTGTTCCACAACACCCAGACGAATGCCACCGCAATTAACGCGTAGAAAGTGATGTAAGAGAGACGGAAGCTCCCCAGCGCGACAAAGCCCTGAGCAAAGGTAGAGAAGCCACTGTCAAAACCAGAAATTGGCGACGCCCCGACAAAGTCGTAATAGAGCGAGTTGATGCCGTAGACGATAATCATCGTGCCGAGCGTGGTAATGAATGGCGTCACGTTGAGATAAGCGATAATCAGGCCGTTGATCAAACCGATCACCGCGCCAATGGCACAGACAATCAGAATTACCAGCGCAATCGGCATCGTCGCCATTTCCGGGAATACTTTGTTAGCGTTATCCATGGACTGCAATAACGTCGCTGCCACCACGGCTGCCAGCCCTACCTGACGTCCCGCAGAAAGGTCGGTCCCCTGGGTGACAATTAATCCTGCCACACCAAGCGCGATAATAATACGCACCGATGACTGGGTGAGAATATTACTTAAGTTCAACAGACTTAAAAAAGTTGGGTCCTGGAAAATAATAATCGCCAGCAAAACTAAAAGAACGACGTAAATACCGCCCTCTTTCAGGTAAGTAAGAAAACTTTTCTTATTTAACGCACTCATGGGAGGCCCCTAATCTTAAAGGTGCAAAGACGCAAGACGCAGAATTTCGTTTTGCGTTGTTGTTTTTGTATCGACAATTCCGGAAACGAGACCATTGCTCATGACCAGAATACGGTCTGTTATCCCTAACAACTCTGGCATTTCGGAGGAAATAATAATAATCCCCTTGCCTTTCTTCGCCAGTTCGGCAATTAACTGATAAATTTCAAACTTCGCTCCGACATCAATACCGCGCGTTGGTTCATCGAGCATTAATATTTCTGGTTGCGTAAGCAGCCAGCGCCCAATAATTACCTTTTGCTGATTACCGCCGGAGAGTGAACCAATTTGCGTACGATGTCCCGGCGTTTTTACCCGCATCGAATCAATTACCCACTGGGTATCGCTTTTCATCCGCGAGTTATCCAGCAAGCCAACTTTATTTTTGTAGTTGCGGATATTGGAAATTAACGAGTTAAAGCCAATATCCAGATAGGCATAAATTCCCGTTGAGCGGCGCTCTTCAGTTACCAGTGCAAATCCGTGGTTTATGGCTTCGTTAGCGTTATGGTTATTGATCTTTTTGCCGTGCAACGTAATGGTGCCAGCCGATTTCTCGCGAATACCAAATAACGTCTCAACAATATCGGTACGTTTCGCCCCCACCAGACCGGCAATACCGAGGATCTCCCCTTTATGCAGATCAAACGAGACATCGCGAATCGACGGCTGGCGCAGCGACGTCAGATTACGCACTTCCAGAATCACTTCGCCCGGCTTGTTTTCTTTGTCAGGGAAACGCTGGTTAAGAGAGCGTCCAACCATCATGGCGATGATCTTGTCCATCGTTAGCCCTGCCAGCGGTTCGGTAGCGATCCACTGACCGTCGCGCAATACGGTGACTTCATCACATAACTGGAAGATTTCTTCCATTTTATGCGAGATATAAACAATACCGCAGCCGCGCTCTTTTAATTTACGAATAATAGTGAAAAGATGATTGACCTCTTTTTCAGTTAACGAAGATGTCGGTTCATCCATAATCACAATTTTCGCGTTATAGGAAAACGCTTTGGCGATTTCGATCATCTGCATTTGCGAAACGGATAATGTGCCGACGCGCGCACGCGGATCGATATCAATATCCAGCTCATCAAAAATTGCTTTGGTTTCGCGGTACATTTTGTCCTGATCGACAAACATGCCTTTGGTGGGATATCGCCCCAGCCACATGTTGTCCATCACCGAACGTTGCAATACCAGGTTTAATTCCTGGTGTACCATCGAAATACCATTTTCCAGTGCTTCTTTGGCAGAATGGAAATCGATCTCTTTACCCTGGAACAAAATGGTGCCGGAGTCTTTTTGATAAATACCAAACAGGCATTTTAATAATGTTGATTTTCCTGCGCCGTTTTCCCCCATTAATGCATGGATAGAATGTGGCCGGACTTTTAAATTAACGTTATCAAGTGCCTTAACCCCCGGAAAAGACTTGTTGATACCGCTCATTTCCAACAAGTATTCCCCGGAAGACGGAGTCGTTGAGCTGACCATATAATTTTACCTTGTTGGCCATACAATAAGGGCGCAGTAAACGACTGCGCCCAATCAGTCTTATTTCTTGCTGAATTCAGCCAGGTTGTCTTTATCTACGCCAACGTAAGGTACGCGGACCACTTTGTTGTCGATTTTCCAGTTGGTACCATCAGCCGCACCTTTGCCATCGGCCAGGTTTTTCGCCAGATCAAAAGTCGCTTTCGCCTGGTTGTTAGCGTCGTTCAATACGGTGCCCGCCAGTGCACCGGATTTCACCAGTGCCAGAGCTTCTGGCAGCGCATCGACACCAAACACTGGAATGCTGGACTTGTTGTGTGCTTTCAGTGCTTCTACTGCGCCCATTGCCATCGCATCGTTGTTGGCGATAACCACTTCGATTTTGTTGGCGTTCGGGCCAGACAGCCAGGCGTCCATCTTATCTTTCGCCTGAGCGGTATCCCACATAGCGGTATCTAACTGTAACTGTTCAGTTTTGATGCCTTTGTCGTTCAGCTCTTTAATCACGTAAGTGGTGCGTGCTTCTGCATCCGGATGGCCCGGTTCACCTTTCAGCAGTACGAATTGAATCTGACCGTCTTTGTTGAGATCCCAATCCTGGTTTGCCGCCCAATGCTTAGCAATCAAATCGCCCTGAATAATGCCGGACTCTTTGGAGTCAGTGCCGACATAGTAGGCTTTATCGTAGCTATCCAGCGCCTTACGAGACGGTTCTTTGTTGAAGAAAACCACCGGCACGTTTTGCCCGCGCGCTTTCTCAATCACCGTACCCGCAGCTGCCGGGTCAACCAGGTTGATCGCCAGTGCCTTCACCCCTTTCGCCAGCAATACATCGATCTGATCGTTCTGCTTGGACTGGTCATTCTGAGAATCATTCATCAGCAGCTGAACATCTGGCGCGGCTTTCGCATCTTGTTCGATAGCCTTGCGCACAACAGACATAAAGTTATCGTCGTACTTATAGATTGTTACACCAATACGGGTATCAGCAGCGTGTGCAGTGGCACCGAATAACATACTGGCCATTACAGCAGACAGGGTTAACACCTTCTTATTCATGGTATCTCCGGTTTTTCTTATGCAGGGTAGTGCTTGAGATAAATGCTCGGCGGGGCAGTAGAGTTAATGAAGTGTTACTGAACGCCGAAGCTCACTTTTTAAAATTCGTTCTTCCATGCCCGGTAACGCTCCAGAAAACGGCTTTAATTGTTGTTATGACGCTATTACCTCGGTGAAAGTGATGATTCACTGTTACATACAGGTTACAGCGTTAAAACGGTGCAATCATAGCTATCGCATTGTTAATATACTGTGAAATCACTCACAGATTGAAAGCGGTTACATCGACTGATTTGTTGAGTTAGTGATCGCTGCCGCATTCTGGCGCGTTGCGACAGAATGGCGACGCACTAACGTCGGCATAAAACAGTGGCTGGCGTGAGGATCAATGTTGCCTGCTGCCCCTTGTAAGGCCAGTTCGGTAGCTAATTTTGCCATCGAAGCAATGGGATAACGCACGGTCGTTAATTGTGGGTCGGTGTAACGAGCGATGGGAATATCATCGAAACCGATGATTGAGAGATGTAACGGAATCGCAATACCATTATCTTTTAATGCCGTCAGTGCGCCAGCGGCCATATTGTCGTTGTATGCAAATACAGCGGTAAGTTGTAGATTGCGCCCCAGCAGTTCAACCATCGCCGCCTCACCGCCTGGCATGTCCGGGGTGCCAGTGCCAATCCAGCTTTCCGACGGAATAATATCCTGCTCTTTCAACGCACTCATCCAGCCTGCTTTGCGCATGGCATCATCTTCAATACCGTGGCTGGAAGAAAGATAACCAATACGTTGATGACCATTATTGAGCAACATGCGCGTGGCCATTCGGGCACCACTGAGATTATCCAGGCAAACGCAACGATGGGCGTAACCTGGCACAACGCGGTTGATTAACACCATACCGGGAATGTTATCCATAAACTGCGCTAATTCATCATCGCTTAACGCTTTTGAATGAACAATCAACGCGTTACAACGCTGACGAATTAACACCTCAATGGCATGACGCTCTTTTTCCGCTTCATGATAGCTATTACCTATTAGCACATATTTCTGGTGCTGCTGGGCGACGAGATCCACCGCTTTTACCAGCGCGCCGAAAAACGCATCAGAAACGTCCATTACCACCACGCCAATGGTATCGCTAACCTGAGTTGCCAGCGCCTGGGCATTGGCGTTTGGCCGATAATCCAGCTCGCTCACTGCTTTCATTACTGCTTCACGCGTGTCGGCACTGACCAGCGTGCTGTTATTGAGCACCCGGGAAACCGTTGCCACAGAGACGCCAGCCTGACGCGCTACATCACGAATGGTGATCATATTCACTACCTGTTATGAGATTGCAGTAAATGCCTGCTTGCTGGCGGCTATTTTGTCAGCACTGAATTCAGGACTTCGTGAATCGAGTCACAGCAATGGAAACGGTTACAACCATTTTGTTAATGAATGTGATCCAGATCGTTATCTTGATGTTTTAGATAATGCAGGTCCGGCAGCACGTAAAGTTAACTGACGCCAGAGCCATTCCACCGGCCCCTGACGGAAGTAACGCAGCCAGATAACAGAGAAGAGAATATTCGCCAGCCATACCGGAATAACAAACGCCAGCAATTCCAGACGGTCAAACTGCATAAACAAACTGAGGTGATAAAAAAGCGTGGTACAAATCAGCGTTTGCAATAGATAGTTGGTCAGCGCCATCCGTCCGACGCAGGCGATCGCGAGCACCAGCTTAAAGCGGCTCAATTGCGGCCAGAAACCATAAAACAGCGACGCATAGCCAACCGCCTGAAACGGCGCACTCAGTTCCCGCGGCATCTGAAGTAAGAAGGCGCACCAGCGATATGCCCAGTCCAGCCGCCATTGCAGGGCGATCGCTGGAAGGTTAATGATCACCCCAATCGCCACCAGCACAAAACCGGTACGCCGATAATGGCGCAAGCTAAACTGTCCTTTCAGCCAGCCACTGCGCATCAGCGCCGCGCCAATTAGCATCATCCCTGCCAGTTGCCAGCCATACTGTGCGCCCAGTGCCAGTAAACTGTTGCCAACACCATCGGCACGATTACTGATCGCTTCAACGCCGCCGTGAAGCTTCCAGTATTTTTCATACAAAATAGCCGATGCATCCGGCGTCCAGGCGCGGCTGGTCTGACTGTCTGAAATCAACCCCAACAATAGCAAAACGCCAAGCCCCACCAGATAAAGCATGACGCCGGTATTAAACAGGCTTTTTACCGATGGCGCATCGCGCACCAGCCGCCAACAGATTAAGCCCACCAGCCCGTAAGCCAACAGAATATCGCCGTCCCAGAACAATAAACCGTGAATAAAGCCCAACAAGACTAACAGTGTTAACCGCGACTGGATCCAGCGTTTGCCACGGGGTAGCAACATTTGCAGGCCAGCACCAAACAGCAACGCAAAAAGCGTGAGGAATTTCACCTGACCGATGAGATCGAGTAATGCCCAGGTCCATGCATCCTGCGGCGTAATAGCGCCGTACCAGGCGGGATTGAGATAAGCCGCCTTTGGTAACCCAAAGGCGCTGATGTTTAATAGCAGGATCCCCAGAATGGCGACGCCGCGAACAAAATCGAGCGTGACGTTGCGCTCCATGGTTCCTGCCTTTTAATCAGTTGTGATGACGCACAGCGCGCAGAAACTCGTGGCGCGTATTCTGACTGGATTTGAACAATCCACCAAGAGAGGTCGTTGTCGTGGCACTGGTTGCATCGCGGATGCCACGCGCCTTCACGCAGTAATGTACCGCATCGATAGAGACAGCCACGTTATTGGTGCCCAGCAGCGTTTGTAGCGCAATGAGAATTTGCTGCGTCAGACGTTCCTGCACCTGCGGACGCTGGGCAAAGAACTGCACGATACGGTTAATTTTTGACAGACCGATCACCGAATCTTTCGGGATATAAGCCACCGTCGCTTTGCCATCGATGGTAACAAAATGGTGTTCACAGGTACTGGTCAGGGTGATATCGCGCACGGTAACCATTTCATCGACCTTCATTTTGTTTTCAATGAGGGTGATTTTCGGGAAATTGGCGTAATCCAGACCGGAGAAAATTTCATCGACATACATTTTAGCGATGCGATGCGGCGTTTCCATCAAACTGTCATCAGCCAGGTCGAGATTCAGCAGCTGCATGATTTCGGTCATATGACCAGCAATAAGGCTTTTGCGCGTTTCGTTATCCATTTCATGCACGGGCGGGCGCAGCGGTGTTTCCAGTCCTCGCGCAACTAACGCTTCATGAACCAGGGCCGCTTCTTTACTGAGTGATGGCATTTATGATTTCTCCTGCAGGTGTGACGCCTCCGCCCTGCGTGGGGGCAAAGTTATTAAGCTGATTTACAGCCTGATTATTGTGCGTGAGGCGGCGCACATAATCCAGTATTCACAGCGATAATTATTGTAATTGCCGCTGCCTTTCATCAGCAGATGTTAAAACATCGTTATGTATATACGGAAGTGAAAGTTACTCACAGCACATTGAATAAACGGTATGATGAAGAAATTGCAAACAACACAACAAGGAGCCACGCATGGAAATGCTCGAAGAGCACCGCTGTTTTGAAGGCTGGCAACAACGCTGGCGGCACGACTCCAGTACCTTAAATTGCCCGATGACGTTCAGCATCTTTCTTCCACCGCCTCGCGATCACACCCCGCCGCCGGTGCTGTACTGGCTCTCCGGATTAACCTGCAATGACGAGAACTTCACCACCAAAGCGGGGGCCCAACGCGTAGCGGCGGAACTGGGGATTGTACTGGTGATGCCAGACACCAGTCCGCGCGGCGAACAAGTAGCCAACGACGACGGCTACGATTTAGGTCAGGGCGCGGGGTTTTATCTCAACGCCACACAAAAACCGTGGGCGACGCATTACAGGATGTACGATTATCTGCGCGATGAATTACCGACTCTCATTCAATCGCAATTTAACGTCAGCGATCGCTGCGCTATTAGCGGTCATTCCATGGGTGGTCACGGCGCATTGATTATGGCGCTGAAAAATCCTGGCAAATACACCAGTGTTTCCGCCTTTGCGCCGATTGTGAATCCGTGCAGCGTCCCGTGGGGAATAAAAGCGTTTAGCACTTATCTGGGTGAGGATAAAAATGACTGGATGGAATGGGACAGTTGCGCGCTGATGTATGCGAGTAATGCGCAGGATGCGATCCCGACATTGATTGATCAGGGCGATAATGATCAGTTTCTTGCCGACCAGCTACAACCCGCAGTGCTGGCAGAAGCCGCGCGTCAAAAAGCGTGGCCGATGACGCTACGTATTCAGCCGGGATATGATCACAGTTACTACTTTATTGCCTCTTTTATAGAGGATCATCTGCGCTTCCATGCGCAGTATTTACAGGAATAATCACCAGCAGAGGGTATTTTCCAGCGCCGTACTAAAATTATGGTCATCTGCGTGCGGGGCTGGAGACTTCTGGTTTAAATCTGTCAGTTGCTGGCGTACCTGTAGTCGCCCTGCCCCTTCGCCGCTGGAACTATTTTCGTTGAAATTACGCATTTCTGCTTCGAACAATATGGCATCGAGATTTTGCAATTTATTCAGCGCGCGCAGAAGAGAAATGAGAGTATCAAGATTTAAACTTCCCCCCTTTTCAATCCGCTTGACCGTTGCTATGCCCACCAATGCACGCTCGGCTAACTGCTGTTGGGTCAATGATAATGAGATACGCGTTTCTTTAATGCGAGCGCACAGTGATAAAATAATTTCGTTGTTATTCATCGTATTATATTTCATCTTACGCATCCTTTTTTCTTGGCTGCAATTTGCTCAGACAGCCATGATAAGTTTCACGGTATTTAGCGCTCATATCCTTTCCGGTTTCATACATCGCGGAAATTATCTCATCCAGCGTAATGCACGGCTCGCTTATGCGACTCAACGCCATCGTCGTTGCGTTGATAGCTTTCACAGCTGAAATAGCATTTCGTTCAATACAAGGAATTTGTACCTGCCCGCCAACTGGATCACAGGTCAAACCTAAATGATGCTCCATCGCAATTTCTGCCGCGCTAAGTACCTGAGCCACTGACCCGCCCATAAGTTCTGCTAATCCTGCTGCCGCCATTGAACTGGCAACACCTATTTCCCCCTGACATCCAACTTCAGAACCCAGAATAGAGGCATTTTTTTTGAACAGAATGGCGATGGCACCAGCGGTCAGTAAAAAGCGGGTAACGGAGTATGTATCAAGCTCGTGAATGAATTTATCATACCAGCACAGTACAGCCGGGATAATACCGCTCGCGCCGTTGGTGGGTGCTGTCACGACACGTCCACCCGCAGCATTTTCTTCGCTCACCGCAATGGCAAAAGTATTGACCCAATTGAGCGCAGTCAGGAAGTCATTGGAAAAACCCTTTGACTGCAACGATTTATATAAAGCACAGGCACGACGGTTAACCTGAAACGGACCTGGAAGTAATCCTTCTGTATGCATCCCGCGATAAACCGCATCCTTCATTACTTCCCATTTTTTATGAAGATCGTCATGCAAAAAAGCTGCTGTCTGGCAGTGCAGTTCGTTTTTCATCATTAATGCCGCGACAGATAATCCGTTTTGCTGACAAAGTTTTAATAATTCGTTTGCGTTCTGGAATTCAAAAGGATGTGGAGTGACTGATGGAGGAATAATCGCCTCTCCTGCTTTTAGCACTTGACCGTCGCCGATAGAAAACCAGGTTTCTTCATAAAGTGTAAACCAGTCATCTCTGGCACGAAATGTCATCGCATAAGGGTGCCCCGGATGCGCTTGTAGATTAGAAAGAATGGATACACTGACGTTGACACCAGGCATAACTTCCAGCGTCGCCTCAGTTTCTGCACGCCTGATGGCGGACATTTCCATGCGAATGTCAACGCTGTCAGGTAAGTGTCCTTGCAAACCGAGATAAATCGCCACATCAACATTATGGCACTTGCGGCTTAATGACAGCGCACCATAAAGTTCGACATCAATTTTCCGCAACAAAGGTAACATTTCTTGCTGTTTCAATTGTGACACAAAATTATAAGCCGCACGCATTGGCCCGACTGTGCGGGAACTGGATGGACCAATAACTATCTTGAATATATCTATGCAGCTTTCCATATTTTTAAATGATTCCTTCAACGTTGAAAAATAGTTATTCTTTATATCCTGGTAAAGATATCAAAAATGGTACTTTTAGTATCTTATTATTTCAAAGTATCAAAAAAAGTACTTTTTTATCTTTTATTTAACATTCACAACTGTGATTGTCAGATACATCAGCCTCTATGAAATCTTATTATAATCATTGCAGATAAAAAGGAGCGGTAAATGACGATTATTTATTTCTTGTCGCCAACAGGCATCGACATCACCCAAAAATGTCTGGAAGATTATCTGCAACATTTAAAGATTTCCCCCTCGGTGTTTTCGCTAACAACGAATTACAGTGGGCAAATAAATAAAGAGTATCTAAAGCTAGTATTACCAGATGATGTTACCAACCCTGCTTTTTATGCTGGTTTACGTCACCGTGCTGATAATCATCAGTTTGATTTTTTCCGTAAACCCAGGGTCTTACCGGATCAGGGAATTATTGCCTTTGATATGGATTCCACCTTTGTTGAAGAAGAAGGTGTCGATGAAATAGCCCGTAGACTCGGCATCTCTGAAAAAATCACCGCACTGACCCGTGAAGCGATGGAAGGGAAAATCGATTTTGATACCAGTTTTACCCGGCGAATTGCCATGCTTAAAGGAACGCATAAAGATATATTGCATCAAGTTTGTGAACAGATGACTCTTTCACCAGGTCTTGAAACTATTCTTCCCATACTAAAAGAAAAAGGATTCAAGACGGCAATTATATCTGGAGGTTTGGATATTTTTACTGAGCGATTGAAGGAAAAATATCAACTTGATTTTGCATTTTCTAACTCTGTGCGCATTAAGGAAGATCTGTTAACTGATACAATTACCTTACCTATTATGAATGCAGAAAAGAAAAAGCAAACCCTGATAAATTTAGCGACAGAGTTAGCTATCTGCCGTGAAAACATCATTGCCTGTGGAGATGGTGCCAATGATATTCCTATGCTTTTGCATGCCGGAAATGGCGTGGCATGGAAAGCAAAACCTAAAACCCGGGAAAAAATTGCTGACCAGATTAATTTTAATGGTTTCGAGTCGCTTCTCTTTTTTATAGAAGAAAAATTATAGCGCCATAAGGTTCACAGAAAAGGAAACTCACAATGAGTTTGAAAAAATTTATTTTCAGCCAGGCCGACCAACCGGTGGTCAAACCAAAAGAAGAAGTTGATCATACTTATAAAAAATTTCGCATTGAAATCATCACCTCTGTATTTATCTCTTATGCCGTATTTTACTTAACCCGCAAGAATTTCTCTGCGGCCATGCCAGCGATGTTAACGGATACGTCATTAACCGCACAAGATTTCGCTATCATGTCGTCGGTCTTTTACATTCTTTATGGCTCCATGAAGTTTGTAGGTGGCATGTTAGTCGATAAAATTAACCCACGAGCGATGACTGGCCCCGTACTTATTGGCGTCGGTATTGTTAACATTCTTTTCGGTTTTTCAGACAGCGTTGCTGCGTTCTATATCCTGTATAGCCTTAATGCTATTCTCCAGGGTACCAGTTTTCCGCCAATGGCAAAAATTATGGCCTCGTGGTTCTCGAAAAATGAACGCGGACGCTGGTGGGCAGTTGTTGAAGCTGCGCATAATATTGGCGGTAGTCTTGCGCCTCTCCTGACAAGCTTTGCTATTGCTTTTAGTGGCAGCTGGAAGATGGGCTTTTATGTTCCGGGTGTAATCTCACTGATTATGGGGATTGTTGCCTTGTTTACGATAAAAGATCGTCCCGGCACGCTCGGTTTGCCTAACGTCGGTAAGTGGCGCAACGACCCGACAGAACTTGCACAAGTTAAAGCAAGTCCGGTTGATCTCAGTTTTTGGCAAATATTCGTTAAATATATTCTTACCAACCCATTAGTTTGGCTCATTATCCTCGGGGATATGTCGGTCTATATTGCACGCACCATCCTCAATGACTGGCCACAAATTTATTATTCTCAGGTTCATAACTGGAGCCTGATTAAAGCGAACTCCATTATATCCTGGTTTGAAGCAGGTGGACTTGCTGGGGGATTACTGGCGGGGTACTTGTCCGATTTCATGTTTAAAAGTAACCGCTGGATGACCGGATTAATCTTTGCCATCGCTTTATGTATTTGCATCGTTCTCGTACCGCTGGTGCAGGACGTCTCCTACACATTAACGGCTATTCTGTTTACAATCATGGGGTTTGCATTGTATGGACCGCATATGTTATTCGCTGTCGGGTGTCTTGATGTTACGCATAAAGATGCGGCAGGTTCCATTACTGGATTCAGGGGCTTGTTTAGTTATTTAGGCGCGGCAATGGCAGGGCTTCCAGTTATTATGGTGAAAAACAGTTGGGAATGGTCAGGAGTGTATATTTACGCAGTCATTACCATTTTGCTGACAACATTTTCACTGGCCTTACTGGCAAAATTTCATCGGTTATAAAGCCAGAAGCGAATTTCTGGAATTATGCCCGGCGGGATCGACGCCGGGCATCTTCGCATCAGAAGCGATAATCCACTGCCATAAAGTAACGACGTCCGTCTTCGTTATAGCTGTAGTCGTCACGACTGAGATCCTTGTCGCCAAGGTTCAGCACACCCGCACGCAGTTTGACGTCTTTGGTCACCTGCCAGGCCGCGCCGGTATTCCAGATGGTATAACCGCCCGGAGTTTTAGCCGTCGCGCTGTCGGCGCGTTTCTGCCCGGTATAGTGACCAGAAACATAGAATGACCAGTCTTCCAGCGCCAGCGGTTTCCAGTCCAGCGTACCGTTAGCGGTATGGAACGGCAGATCGGACAACGGTTTGTTTTCGCCGTTGCTGACATCACGACCATCGTTGTAGGTGTAGTTGATCGACAGTTTCCATTCATCGTTGAACGGAATTTTCAGTTCGGTTTCCACGCCCTGAATACGTGCTTTGTTAACGTTGTAGTAGCTGAATACTGGCACACCGTCCGCTGTAAAACCGACAAAGTTTTGGTAGCCCGGTGCAGCATTGACGTCAGACGTACGGCTGATGCTGATGCGATCTTTCACATCGTTACGGAAAACGGTCACGCTGGACTCCACCCCTTCCAGCCAGCCGTCTTCACCCATGTAGTAAAGCCCCAGCTCCCAACTTTCGCTGGTTTCAGGTTTCAGATCCGGGCTACCCACAATCTTGCATGCGCCACGGCAGGAATTGCTCGTCCAGTCAGGGCTAAGTTGCAACAGAGAAGGCGCTTTAAATGCCGTCGCCCAGCCCCCTTTCACCGTTACGGTGTCGGTGGCGTTATAAACCAGGTAGGCACGAGGACTCCAGTGTTCACCGTAGGTTTCATGATCGTCCATACGTACGCCGGTCGTCAGCGCCAGCGGCTCGAAGATCCGCCATTCATCTTCCACAAACAGCGCGTACTGGCTGGCAGACGTTTTGGAGCTGCTTCCCCCGGTCAGGTTCACCGCATCGCTAAGTTTGTCGTGACGCCATTCACCGCCAACCGTGAGAAACTGATTAATCGCCGTCAACGGCAACGTGTATTTGCCGTCGACCGTATTGCTTTCGGAAGTTATCGGGCTGCTGTTGCCAGGGTTTTTGTTTTCGACTTTCTCACCGTAGTATTTCAGTTCGCTGGTGCCGTAATCCCAACGCCCATTATGGCTGACGGAGTAGTTCTGACGTTCCAGGCGGTTTTTGTCCAGCGAGTCGGAATCACGATCCTGACGGTCAAAACCGTATCCGGCAGTAAAATCGTGATTTTGATTCGGTGTCCAGGCAAATTCCACATTGCCGTCGCGGCTGGAGAATCCTTCAATACGCGGCGTTTCTCCGGTATCGGTGGTCGTTGAGTTTTGTGGGTCATCCTTTTCACGTTTTGCCAGGCTGCCGTAAGCTTTCATTCCCAGCACGCCGTCAATTAATGGT
The DNA here is from genome assembly GCF_002965285.1 of Escherichia sp. MOD1-EC5990. NCBI lineage: Bacteria > Pseudomonadati > Pseudomonadota > Gammaproteobacteria > Enterobacterales > Enterobacteriaceae > Escherichia > Escherichia sp. MOD1-EC5990. The sequence continues at coordinate 22,384 of NZ_PTRV01000011.1, forward strand.
CCGCTGGTAAAGAACTGACCGTTATAGGTATCACCGCGATCGCGATGTTCCTGAATGGTGGTGTCAACAGTTACTGTGCCTGCCCATTTCTGACCGATCTTCTTGGTGATGATGTTGACGACACCGCCGAGCGCATCGGAACCGTACAGCGACGACATCGGGCCACGGACCACTTCAATACGTTCGATGGAATCGACCGGGATCCAGTTCAGATCGAAATCATTGTGGCGGAAGACGGCATTGCGGGAGTTAACGCGTTTACCGTCGACGAGAATCAGGGTGTAGCTGCTGTCCAGACCACGAATACTAACGCCCTTACGGTTATCCCCTTCGTTCGTCAGTTGTACGCCAGGCACTTCTTTGAGGACATCCTTCAGATTCTGTACCGGTTTTCGCTGCAGGTCTTCCTGGGTAATGACGCTGATACTGGCGGGTGCATCTTTAAGGTTTTGCTCAACGGAAGATGCGGTGACAACCATCGTTTCGCCATCATCATCGACCGCTAACACAGGCCATGCACAAGAAATAGCGGACAAACACAGCCCGACCCGTACGAAGGGGTTCAACCTAAACATTCCATATCTCCATGAGGTAACTACGAAAATAAAATGGGTTATCGCTCACATCTTCTTCACGTCCCCTTGCGTACGGCAGCATCGCGGTGGACTTATTTGTATGCAGGTGATCATCCCAGAAAGCCGGAACAGCCCCTGATTTGTCAGCCTTTTTTGATTTCGGCGTAACGATAATGCAAACGATAACAATTATCAATCCAAATGTTAAAATTTATATCCGCATGATTTGTCAGGGAAATAGAATTGAAAAAGCCCTCTCGGTTGAGAGGGCTTAGCAAGGAAGGGAGGAAACTTATTTCTTATCGTTCTGCGGGAACTTCATTTCGCTGTAGCGTACGAAGTGAGTTCCTTTAATCAGCTTGTATCCGAACCAGATAATCAGGAACAGCGGGATACCAATATATGTTGCCGCTACGCCGCCCCAGTCAATGGTGTCTTTCAGGAACGCTTCGTAGTTCTGGCCCAAAGTAATAATCAGACACAGAATGAATGCGAAGATCGGCCCCAGTGGGAAGAAGCCTGAACGGTACGGCAGATCGTTAATGTCGTGTCCCTGCAATACGTAACCGCGACGGAAGCGGTAGTGGCTAATCGCAATCCCCAGCCAGGCAATAAAGCCTGTCATACCAGAGGTGTTCAGCAACCACAGGTATACCGTCTGGTTACCAAACATCGAGGTCAGGAAGCACAGACCGGCAATCACCGTCGTCGCATACAGCGCGTTACGCGGCACGCCACCACGCGACAATTTAGCGAAAATGCGCGGCGCTTTACCGTCACACGCCAGGGTGTACAACATACGAGTAGACGCATACATACCGGAGTTACCCGCTGACAGCACCGCCGTCAGAATAACAGCGTTCATCACCGCCGCCGCAGAGAGCAGACCCGCGTGTTGGAATACCAGGGTGAACGGGCTAACGCTAATGTCTTTCACATCATTACGCAGCAGGCTCGGATCGGTGTACGGAATAATCAGGCTGATGATCAGGATCGCGAACACATAGAACAACAGGATTCGCCAGAACACCTGACGTACCGCGCGTGGAATGTTTTTCGCCGGATCTTCGGACTCGCCTGCAGCAATACCGATCAGCTCGGTACCCTGGAAAGAGAAGCCGACAATCATTGCCACGCCGATCATTGCCGCAAAACCACCAGCAAACGGTGCTTCGCCGATTGTCCAGTTGCTCCAGCCCGCAGGCTGTGCGCCTTTGAAGATACCGATAATCATCAGCACGCCGACAACAATAAAGACAATAACCGTCGTAACCTTGATCAGTGAGAACCAGTATTCTGCTTCACCAAAGCCACGGACCGAAATGTAGTTCAGCAGGAAGATAACGCCGAGGAACAGCGCACTCCAGATCCAACCGGGTGTATCCGGGAACCACCAGCTCATAACCAGCTGCGCAGCAACCAGGTCAACGGCAATAGTCACAGCCCAGTTGTACCAGTAGTTCCAGCCCAGCGCAAAGCCAAAGCCTTCTTCAACATAGTTCTGACCGTAAGTGGCAAACGAACCGGAAACCGGCATGTATGCAGCCAGTTCGCCGAGACTGGTCATCAGGAAGTAAACCATCAGGCCAATCAGCATATACGAGAGCAATGCCCCGCCCGGACCTGCCTGAGAAATCGTTGCGCCAGAGGCAACAAAAAGACCTGTACCGATGGAACCGCCAATGGCAATCATCGTCAGGTGACGCGCCTTTAATTCACGGCGTAAGCCCGGCGCTTCTGTGGTTTTAGTTTCGGAAACCATACAAAAATGCTATCCATCTTAAAAATGAGGCGCGATTGTAGCAGACGATTGGCAATCCTTCCGGCAGAAATACACGGTTATAAGACACCTTCATGATCGCCCCGGGATTATAAGTAAAGCAGCCAATCTCTTTTCTGGCGAATGCATGCTGCGGGCGCTGCGTCACGAAATCGACACAGCACCAGCATGTTCTTGTACAGCAACTTAACGCGGTACATTCGCGGGATCGCAATAGTCCAGAAAGCGCCGTAGCGCGTTGGAAAGGTGTTTTTGCCGATGATGTATACGCCACAACGTACGCATCAGGCGCGGCAGAGGGACCGCAACTTCACTTAATGTGCCTGCCTGCAATTGATCTTCAATGACCCGTCGCGACAGGCAACTAATTCCCAATCCATGACGCACCGCATGTTTGATTGCCTCGGAGTTACCTAACTCCATCGCCATCTCAAACTTCGGTAAATGTGACAGCAACAGATAATCGACAATCTCCCGCGTGCCGGAACCGCGTTCACGCAGGATCCACGGCGCAGCGGCCAGCTGCTCTAAGGTGACCGGACCACGAGCCAACGGCGAAGTCGGCGCGGCGAAAACCACCAGCTCGTCTTCCAGCCACGGTTCAGAGATGATTTCAGTGCTGTGGCACGGTCCTTCAATAAAGCCAATATCAACGCGGAAATCCAGCACCGCTTGCATCACGTCCTGGCTGTTCCCAACGCTAAGTTCAATCGGCAACTGCGGATAATCATGGCGATAACGGGCAATGACTGCAGGCAGAATGTAGTTACCGATAGTACTACTGGCATAGATACGAATCGCGCCGTTGTCTTCGCGAAACAGTTGTTCGATTTCAATCGCCTGTTCAAGCAGTGCCAACGCACGCGGATAGAGCAGCCGCCCGTGTTCATTAACAACCAGTCTTTTCCCCACGCGATCAAACAGTTGCACGCCAAGCTGCCCTTCCAGGTCAGTCAAGGCTGCGCTCACTGCTGATTGCGACAACGCCAGCATCACCGACGCCTGGGTGGTTGATCCACTTTTCAATACTTCTGCAAAAACTTCCAACTGCCGGAGGGTGATGTGCATAGTCGCTTACCACTTATAAAGATTGATTATAAATATATAATCAATTTTATTTTTAAACCAGTTAGTCGTAACCTTATGCCCGGTTAAAGGAGAGGGTTATGACGAATATCACCTTACAGAAACAACATCGTACACTGTGGCATTTTATTCCGGGGTTAGCCCTGAGTGCAGTTATCACCGGGGTCGCCCTGTGGGGTGGTTCCATTCCCGCGGTTGCGGGTGCCGGGTTTAGTGCCCTCACCCTCGCAATCTTGTTGGGGATGGTTTTAGGCAACACCATCTATCCGCACATCTGGAAAAGCTGTGACGGTGGCGTGCTGTTTGCCAAGCAATATTTATTACGTCTGGGTATCATTCTTTATGGCTTCCGTCTGACGTTCTCGCAAATTGCCGATGTCGGTATCAGTGGGATCATCATTGACGTGTTGACGCTGTCCAGTACCTTCCTGCTGGCTTGCTTCCTGGGGCAGAAAGTGTTTGGTCTGGATAAGCACACCAGCTGGTTGATCGGTGCCGGTAGCAGTATCTGTGGTGCTGCCGCGGTACTGGCGACTGAGCCGGTAGTGAAAGCGGAAGCCAGTAAAGTAACCGTGGCTGTTGCAACCGTTGTTATCTTCGGGACCGTCGCGATTTTCCTCTACCCGGCGATATATCCGCTGATGTCTCAATGGTTTAGTCCGGAAACTTTCGGTATCTACATTGGTTCTACTGTGCACGAAGTGGCGCAGGTGGTGGCGGCAGGTCATGCCATCAGCCCGGATGCAGAAAACGCAGCAGTTATTTCCAAAATGCTGCGCGTGATGATGCTGGCTCCGTTCCTCATCCTGCTGGCGGCGCGTGTTAAACAGCTGTCTGGGGCGAACAGCGGCGAGAAAAGCAAAATCACTATTCCGTGGTTTGCCATCTTGTTCATCGTAGTTGCCATCTTTAACTCGTTCCACCTGTTACCGCAGAGCGTAGTGAATATGCTGGTAACGCTGGATACCTTCCTGCTGGCAATGGCGATGGCGGCGCTGGGTCTGACCACTCACGTCAGCGCGCTGAAAAAAGCCGGGGCGAAACCTCTGCTGATGGCTCTGGTACTGTTTGCCTGGCTGATTGTTGGTGGTGGTGCGATTAACTATGTGATTCAAAGCGTCATCGCATAAACCACTACATCTTGCTCCTGTTAACCCGCTATCATTACCGTTTTCCTCCAGCGGGTTTAACAGGAGTCCTCGCATGAAATACATTGGAGCGCACGTTAGTGCTGCTGGCGGTCTGGCAAATGCCGCAATTCGCGCCGCCGAAATCGACGCAACCGCGTTTGCCTTGTTCACCAAAAACCAACGTCAGTGGCGTGCCGCACCGCTCACGACGCAAACCATCGATGAATTCAAAGCCGCCTGTGAAAAATATCACTACACATCGGCGCAAATTCTTCCCCACGACAGTTATCTGATTAACCTCGGACATCCGGTCGCTGAAGCTCTGGAAAAATCGCGCGATGCGTTTATAGATGAAATGCAGCGTTGCGAACAGCTGGGGCTTTCTTTGCTCAACTTCCACCCTGGCAGCCATCTGATGCAGATTTCAGAAGAGGATTGCCTTGCGCGTATTGCCGAATCCATCAACATTGCGCTGGATAAAACTCAAGGTGTGACAGCGGTGATTGAAAACACCGCCGGTCAGGGCAGCAATTTAGGGTTTAAATTCGAACATCTCGCGGCGATTATCGACGGCGTGGAAGATAAATCCCGCGTCGGCGTCTGCATTGATACCTGCCATGCTTTTGCTGCCGGGTATGATTTGCGTACTCCTGCCGAATGCGAGAAAACGTTCGCGGATTTTGCCCGTATTGTCGGCTTTAAGTATCTGCGCGGGATGCACCTTAACGATGCGAAAAGCACCTTTGGCAGCCGCGTTGACCGCCATCATAGCCTCGGTGAAGGCAATATCGGTCATGATGCGTTCCGCTGGATCATGCAGGACGACCGTTTCGACGGCATTCCGCTGATCCTTGAAACCATCAACCCGGATATCTGGGCAGAAGAGATCGCCTGGCTGAAAGCGCAACAAACTGAAAAAGCGGTAGCCTGAAGATGAATAACCGGGAGAAGGAGATCCTTGCAATATTAAGGCGTAACCCGCTGATTCAGCAGAACGAAATTGCGGATATGCTGCAAATCAGCCGTTCGCGTGTTGCAGCGCATATTATGGATTTAATGCGCAAAGGTCGGATTAAAGGCAAAGGTTACATTCTCACCGAGCAGGAATACTGCGTAGTGGTGGGGACAATCAATATGGATATTCGCGGGATGGCGGATATCCGTTACCCGCAAGCGGCTTCTCATCCCGGTACAATTCATTGCTCGGCAGGCGGCGTTGGACGCAATATCGCCCACAATCTGGCGCTGTTAGGCCGCGACGTCCATTTGCTTTCAGTGATTGGCGATGACTTTTATGGCGAAATGCTCCTGGAAGAAACGCGCCGCGCCGGCGTGAATGTCTCCGGCTGCGTTCGTTTACATGGTCAAAGCACATCGACGTATCTGGCAATTGCCAATCGAGACGATCAAACCGTGCTGGCGATTAACGATACCCATCTGCTGGATCAGTTGACACCGCAACTACTGAACGGGTCGCGCGATTTACTTCGTCATGCGGGCGTGGTACTGGCTGATTGCAACCTGACAGCCGAGGCGCTGGAGTGGGTCTTTACCCTCGCTGATGAAATCCCGGTGTTTGTCGATACCGTTTCAGAATTCAAAGCGGGCAAAATCAAACACTGGCTGGCGCATATTCACACTCTGAAACCCACTTTGCCGGAGCTGGAAATTTTATGGGGCCAGCCGATAACCCGCGATGCTGATCGTAATGCCGCAGTGAATGCGTTGCATCAGCAAGGCGTTCAGCAACTGTTTGTTTATTTGCCCGATGAGTCTGTTTATTGCAGCCAAAAGGATGGCGAACAATTTTTGCTGACTGCGCCAGCGCATACGACGGTAGACAGTTTTGGTGCTGACGATGGTTTTATGGCGGGCCTGGTGTATAGCTTTCTGGAAGGAAGCAGTTTCCGTGATAGTGCCCGTTTTGCGATGGCCTGCGCGGCAATTTCACGCGCCAGCGGCAGCTTAAACAACCCTACCCTGTCTGCCGATAACGCGCTTTCATTAGTGCCGATGGTGTAACAATCTTGCCGGATTCGACGCTTGACCGCGTCTTATCCGGCTCATAACTCGCGCACTACGCTAAGCCAATAAAGAATCCTGCAATGGTGGCACTCATCAGGTTAGAAAGTGTCGCCGCCGCCAGCGCGCGTAAACCAAGCTGGGCGATTTCCGGCGCACGGTGTGGCGCAACCGCAGAAAATGCGCCAACCACCACCCCGATAGAACCAAAGTTAGCGAATCCGCACAACGCGAAGGAAATAATCGCCACGGTTTTAGCATCCAGAGTGCCAGCTGTTTGCAGATAAGGTGAGAAATTGAGGTAAGCGACAAATTCATTAATCGCCAGTTTCTGTCCAATCAAACTCCCGGCAAGATTCGCATCACTCCAGTCAACCCCCATCACCCACGCCAGCGGGGCCAGCAGGTAACCTAAAATGGACTCCAGCGAGGCATGTTCAAAACCAAACCAGCCACCAACGCCGCCGATAACACCGTTGATCAACGCAATGATGGCGACAAATGCCATCACCACTGTCGCCACACCTGCAGCGATTTTCAGCCCGGTCATTGCCCCTGTAGCAGCGGCTTCAATAATGCTTTTTGGCGGTGTTTCGGTGAAAGAGAGGTTATTAAAGGAAACCTGCGAAGATTCCGTAGCCGGACTTAACATGCGGGCAAACAAGATCCCGCCAGGGATAGCCATTAACGATGCCGCCAGCAGATATTCCACAGGCACGCCCAGTGCGGCGTAACCAATCATTGTCGAACCAGCAATCGAGGCCATCCCGCTACAAATCGCTGTAAATAATTCATTGCGATTCAGACGATCGATAAAGGGTTTGACGATTGCCGGAATTTCGTTTTGCCCGAGGAAAATGGTAGTGACCGCGACGAATGACTCGATCTTGCTGATATTTAACGCTTTCTGGAATATACCGCCGAGAATGCGAATTAAGATCCCCATCACACCGATGTAGTAGAGAATACTCACCAGTGCTGTAACGAAGATAATTGCCGGTAATACCCTGAAACCAAAGATAAATCCTGCGCCATCAAATAAGGTGTCCATTTTCGGTCCAACCAGAGAACCGAAGATAAATGCGCTACCTGCGTCGCTGTACGCCATCACTTTATGCACGCCAAAAGCGACTTTTTCTGCGACCCAACGCCCTGGCGGTAACCAAAGCATAATGCCGCCAATCACGACCTGTAACACTAACGCCGCGCCAACGGTACGCAGGCTGATCTTCTTCTTGTTTACTGACAGCAAAAACGCAATTGCCAGCAGTACCACCATTCCCAGAACACTTCTCATGACATCCATAGTTATTATCTCTTCATGTCATTTTGGGCGACGGCTTTCTGCCCATCAGAAATAGCCAGGCTTGCATCTTGCGATACTGTCCCGGCTTGTTATCAACACTTAATGGGTTTTGATGTAGCCGCGCACGCACTCTTCGACTAATCCCCAGAACCAGTCGGTATCAATAGTGATGCCGACTTTGGTATTGGCGGGCTTGCCAAGAACGCCCAGCTCGTCGCAGACGGTACGCCCGTAACAAGGGCCACTGTTGACGTCCACTTCGACGTACATCTCCTGGGTTTTAATGCCATCGGGGTTAATCAGATAACCGATACAGGTGGCGTCATGCACCGGGCCGCCAGCTAGGCCGTAGTTTTCGAACTGAGTTTTGAGAGTGAAGTTCATGATGTCGCTGAACAGCTCTCCGGCAGGGCCGCCTGCCCTTTCCATTCGTGCAATCACGTCCGGGGTGCAAACGGTCTGGTTGGTGAGATCGAGGCCCATCATTACTAATGGAACGCCGGAGGTGAACACCACACGTGCCGCTTCCGGGTCAGCAAAGATGTTGAACTCGGCAGATGGGGTGAAGTTGCCAGTACCGTAAGCGCCGCCCATCAGTACAATTTCACGGATTTTCGGCAGGATTGCGGGCTGCATACGCATTGCCACCGCGATATTTGAAAGCGGACCAACCGGCACCAGAGTGATATCGCCATCGCTTGCCATCAGGGTATCGATGATATATTTCACCGCATGGGTACTTTCTGCCTGGCGGGTCAGCGGCTCGAATACCGGGCCATCAAGTCCGGTTTCACCGTGAATATTATCGGCAACGATTTGTTGACGCATAATGGGTTGCGGCATCCCCGCATAAACCGGAACATTAATCTCCAGTTTCTGGCAAACATTCAGGCCATTAATTAATGTTTTATCGAGGGTTTGATTCCCCGCCACAATAGTGATACCTAATAAATCAATCACCGGATGTTTCGCGGCCATCATTATGGCAATAGCATCATCATGACCCGGATCACAATCCAGAATAATTTTTCTCTTTTCCATTGTTTATTTCCTCTGTTTCCAGTTGCGTTATTTTTTCTACAGCAAAGAAAATTCGACCGGGCCGATGATTGAATCTTAACAACAGCGTACGTATGCTAAATATGAGAAATCTCATAGCGGATAAACATCGTGAAAGAAATCCACAATAATGATCTTAAGCAGCAATTGATGAGTGAGTCCGCGTATAAGGATTGCTTTTCAACGGATGTTTCAGCCGATACACGGCTGTTTCATTTTTTAGCGCGTGACTACATTGTGCAGGAAGGGCAACAGCCGTCATGGCTGTTTTACCTGACGCGAGGCCGCGCCAGGCTTTACGCCACGCTTGCTAATGGTCGCGTGTCGCTGATTGATTTCTTTGCTGCACCCTGTTTTATTGGCGAGATTGAGTTAATCGATAAAGATCATGAACCACGAGCGGTACAGGCGATTGAAGAGTGTTGGTGCCTTGCGCTCCCTATGAAACATTACCGCCCGCTGTTATTAAACGATACGCTATTTTTACGAAAACTCTGCGTCACCTTAAGTCATAAAAATTATCGTAATATTGTTTCTTTAACTCAGAATCAATCATTTCCGTTAATGAATCGCCTGGCAGCTTTTATATTACTCTCGCAGGAAGGTGATCTTTATCAAGAAAAGCATACGCAAGCGGCAGAGTATTTGGGCGTTTCTTATCGACATCTTTTATATGTTCTCGCGCAATTCATTCATGACGGTTTATTAATTAAAAGCAAGAAAGGGTATCTGATTAAAAACAGAAAGCAGTTGTTAGGGCTGGCGCTGGAGATGGACCCGGAGAATAAATTCTCCGGGATGATGCAGTAAAAAATAATCTGGAATAGCGCGATTGCCGGATGCAACGCTTAATAAGCGCGTACATCCGGCAATGAAACTCAAGCTAAACCAATAAAGAACCCGGCAATGGTCGCACTCATCAGGTTTGAAAGCGTTGCTGCTGCCAACGCCCGTAACCCAAGCTGAGCGATTTCCGGCGCGCGTTTTGGCGAAATAGCCGAAAACGCCCCAACGACAACACCGATAGAACCAAAGTTAGCAAAACCACAAAGCGCAAAGGAGATAATCGCAATGGTTTTCACTTCCAGCGTGCCGCCCGTTTGCAGGTATGGGGAGAAACTCAGGTAAGCGACGAATTCGTTAATCGCCAGTTTCTGCCCAATCAGGCTACCCGCAAGGTTGGCATCACTCCAGTCCACGCCCATGATCCACGCCAGCGGTGCCAGCACATAGCCAAAAATACTTTCCAGAGAGGCATTGGAAAAACCAAACCAGCCACCAATTCCGCCGATAATGCCGTTGATCAGCGCAATAATTGCCACAAACGCCATTACCACCGTCGCCACACCAGCGGCGATTTTCAACCCGGTCATCGCACCGCTCGCCGCCGCTTCGATAAAGCTTTTTGGCGGCGTTTCGCTGAACGACAGATTTTCAAATGTCACCTGCGAAGGCTCGGTGGCTGGGCTAAGAATACGTGCAAACAAAATACCACCAGGGATCGCCATCAGCGATGCCGCTAACAGGTAGTCAATTGGTACGCCCATTCCGGCATAACCAATCATCATCGAACCGGCAATGGACGCCATCCCGCTACAAATTGCCGTAAATAGCTCGTTGCGATTCATGCGATCGATAAACGGTTTAACGATCGCCGGGATCTCATTTTGCCCGAGGAAAATAGTGGTAACCGCAACAAAAGATTCGATTTTGCTGATGTTGAGGGCTTTCTGAAAAATACTGCCAAGAATGCGGATTAGCAGCCCCATCACGCCAATGTAGTACAGCAGGCTGATGAGCGCTGTGACGAAAATAATTGCCGGAAGTACGCGAAAGGCGAAGATAAAGCCCGCGCCATCAAACAGGACATCCATTTTCGGCCCAACCAGCGAACCAAAAATGAAGGCGCTACCGGCATCACTGTAAGACATCACTTTATGCACGCCTAATGCCGCCTGCTCTACTGCCCATTTTCCCGGTGGGAAGTAGAGCATAATGCCACCAATAGCGATTTGCAGCAGCAATGCAGCCCCGACCGTGCGTATGCTGATACCTTTTTTATTCACTGACAATAAGAATGCAATTGCCAGCAATACCACCATACCCACCAAACTTCTCATTATATCCATAATGATTTTCCTTTCATGCCAGTAAACCCGGCGTTAGCGCCAGGTTTTGGTATGTATGATCAGTACGGGCGACGGCTTTCTGCCCGTCAGAAATTAACCCGCGAGACGCTGGTATTCTTTGGCAATTTCGCTCGCCAGAATGGCGTTGTTGAACACCAGTTGGATGTTGGATTTCAGGCTGTCACCACCGGTCAGTTCAGCAACACGAGCCAGCAGGAACGGTGTACTTTCTTTACCAATAACGCCCTGCTCTTCGGCTTCGGCGACAGCTTGATCTATGGCTGCATTGATAGATTCCTCCGGCATCGCAAACTGCTCCGGGATCGGATTCGCCACTACCAGGCCGCCGTTCAAACCGGTTTGCCATTTCACTGCCATTGCACGAGCGATTTCCGTGGCACTATCAAGGCGAATACTGACTTCAAATGGGCTGGTACGGCAGAAAAACGCAGGCAGCGCTTTTGTCTGATAGCCAATTAACGGTACACCGAAGGTTTCTAAATATTCTGTTGTTAATCCTAAATCGAGAATAGATTTTGCACCGGCACAAACAACGGTGACATTAGTATTTGCCAGTTCCTGTAAATCGGCAGAAATATCGAATGTATGTTCCGCACCGCGATGCACACCACCAATCCCCCCCGTTGCAAATACTTTAATTCCTGCCAGTGCCGCGATAATCATCGTTGAAGCAACGGTGGTCGCGCCATTTTTTCCTGCGGCAACGACAAAAGGTAAATCACGGCGACTGACTTTCGTCACGTTATGTCCTTCACGGCCTAACAATTCAATTTCTTCTTTGCTCAAACCTACTTTCATGACACCACCAATAATGGCGATTGTTGCAGGTACAGCACCGTGCTTACGAATTGTGTCTTCTACTTCAATTGCCGTCTCAGCATTTTGCGGGAATGGCATCCCGTGAGAAATAATTGTCGATTCCAGTGCCACAACCGGTTTTTTGTTTTTTAAAGCGTCCTGCACTTCCGGGGAAATTTGTAATAATTCAGGGGAAATTTTTAATTCAGACATTCTGCGTTCTCCACTAACGATATAACGTTGGCAATCGATAAATCGGGGTTATTGGTGTATTCACAGGAGAGCGCCATTGACGAACATCCCTGTGCGAAACGAACAGATTCGGCAAACGGCATTCCGTCTACCCAACACGAAGCAAGTCCCGCCATCATGGCATCGCCCGCTCCGGTAACATTAATGACATTGGTTTTAATCGGCGCAGACCAACCACTTTCACCGCCGATATCACTGTAATAAACACCATCACCGCCCATGCTCAGCACCAGGCGGTTCAGGCCATGTTGATGGAACCAGGCGGCAACCTTTGCCACATCTTCACGCCCTGACAGCGCAATCCCACTCAGGGTTTCCGCTTCAAGGCGGTTTGGCTTGAGAGTGTGGATCAGATTTAGACGGTCGCGCACTTTGACACATTTCCACGCAGAAACAGGATCGACAAATATGGGTACGTTGGCGGCATTATCCAGAATCCATGCCAGTGCCTCTTCACTGATATTACAGTCCGCGACAATGACCTTTGCCCTCTGAATAAATTCACGGTGCTGTGCGAGATATTCAGCTGTAATAGCGTTGCTAATATTCATGTCATTTATAGCAACCAGCATTTCACCGGTATTATCGAGTAATGATAAATAGCTCGACGTATTTTCTCCCGGCACAATCAGGCATTTATCGACATAAACGCCAGATTGATTGGTTTGCGTTAGCAGCGATTGACCATAAAAATCACTGCCTACGGCGCTCAGTAGCCAGGCTTTATTACCCAGCAACGCCAGGTTTTGTGCAATATTGCGCCCTACCCCACCAGGCGTAAATTTTATTTTACCTGGATTTGAATCCGCATAATTTAATGATTCATGTGAATATCCGGCGACATCAATATTCGCCGAGCCTATAATTACGACATAATCCTTTTCGCGCATAGCACGTCCTCTGGTAAAAAATTACCAACCCTGTCAATCCACAAGAATATAGATACTGCAAAGACGGTTTAAACATGTGTTCATATTTAAACATGTGCTCATAGTATGCATGTTTTACGTAAAGTAAATTGCCGCCAGAGAGGCAAAATGGGCAGATTTGAGCAGGCTCACAAAATGCGATTAAATGCCTGAATTACAAAAGTGAGGAATTTGTGACGGGATGCACAGAACAGGAACACTAAAAAGGGCAGAAAATAATCTGCCCTTGAGGAAATAACCTTAGTGTTTGATGAACATTTCAGGTTTCTACTGAAAGATAAAACCATTTAAATTCATAAAATTACATTCACAAACTGGTCATTCCCTTTGCGCTCATCAAATGTTACAGGGCAGGAAATTTCTGCCCTGTAACACACCTTTTATTACGCTGCTTTCGCTACTGCGTCCACTTCCGGACGTTTCAGGAAGGCATAGGCCAAACCCGCCACCAGCGTACCGGCAATAATTGCTACCAGGTAACCCAGTACCGGCGTAATAGCGCCAGGGATCAGCAGAACAAACAGACCACCGTGCGGTGCCATCAGTTTCGCACCAATCGCCATTGAGATTGCGCCAGTCAGCGCCCCACCAACGATACAACACGGCAGCACACGCATCGGATCACGAGCAGCAAACGGAATTGCACCTTCCGAAATAAAGCACAGACCAAGAACCAGAGCGGCTTTGCCACCTTCCTGCTGCGCTTTGTCGAATTTGCGACGCGCCACCATTGTTGCCAGACCCATTGCCAGCGGTGGCACCATACCTGCCGCCATAATCGCCGCCATCGGGCCATAGGTTTGAGTACTCAGCAGACCCACACCGAATGCGTACGCTGCTTTATTTACCGGACCGCCCATGTCAGTACACATCATGCCACCGAGGATCGCCCCCAGCAGAACCGCATTCGCAGTCCCCATGGTCTGCAGCCAGTGAGTCAACCCTTCGAGAATGCCAGCAACCGGTTTACCGATCAGGTAGATCATCGCCAGACCGACCACCAGACTGGAAATTAGCGGAATGATCAGGATCGGTTTCAGCGCCTCCATACTCTGTGGCAGTTTCAGTTGCGTACTGATTAACTTCGCAATGTAACCAGCCAGGAAGCCCGCAATAATACCCCCAATGAAGCCAGAACCGGTGCTGACCGCCAGCATACCGCCAATCAGACCCGGCGTGAGACCCGGACGATCGGCAATGGAGAAGGCTATGTAACCTGCCAGTACCGGCACCATCAGCGCAAAGGCTGAACCACCACCAATCTGCATCAGCGCCGCTGCCAACGTACCCGGCTCTTTAAACGCTTCGATACCAAAAGCAAAAGAAAGCGCGATACACAGACCACCTGCAACGACCATCGGCAGCATGTAAGAGACGCCCGTCAGCAAGTGACGGTAAGCGCCTGCACCCTCTTTCTTACCTTCAGTGGTCGCTGTTTGAGCTTTGCCCGCCGGTTCATACGGCGTTGCTTCAGCAACCGCTTTATCCAGTTCCTGCGCGGTTTTCTTCAGCGCCAGACCGGTAGAGGTGCGATACATCGGTTTACCAGCAAATTTCGCCAGATCCACTTCGATATCTGCCGCCACAATCACCAGATCCGCTGCGGCTACTTCTTCAGGGGTGATCGCATTACCCGCGCCAACAGAACCACGGGTTTCAACTTTCACCCACCAGCCACGTTTTTTCGCTTCGGTTTCAATGGCTTCAGCCGCCATAAATGTGTGTGCTACGCCAGTCGGGCAAGCTGTCACCGCAACTACGCGTTTCGGACCGCTGGTGGCAACTGGTGCTGTCGCAGCGACCGGTGCAGTGTAAGGTTTCGCATGGCCTTTGGCTTCACTCAGGAACAGCTCAGGGTGCGCAACTGCCCGGGAAATATCGCCCAGCCAGACATTTTTACCGTTCAGCGCGCTGTCGTTCGGGATGGAATCACCGAGAACAATCGCCATTTCAGCGTCGTTCGGATTGTCGATGATTTCCAGTTTTGCTTTTCGCGCCGCCGCGCCCAGCAGGGTCTTCGCCATATAGGCGCGTGCCTGACCGAGATTAGCGTCAATAATCAGCAGCGTTTTCATTATGCCTCTCCTGCTGTCAGTTAAAAGGTTGTAAGTCGACGCGCGCCATCATTGCGGCCAACTGCGGACGATCGGTAATACCCACATTGCTTTGACTTACCGCCAGGGCTGCAACAGCTGTCGCCAGACGCAGTGTGTGTTCACTGGATTCACGCATCAGCAAGCCATAAATCAGGCCACCAACCATAGAATCCCCTGCGCCAACGGTGCTTACGACATCGACTGACGGTGGTTTGGCGATCCATTCGCCGGAGGCATTAACCCAAAGCGCGCCTTCGGCACCCAGTGAAATAACGACATGCGCGATACCTTGTTCACGCAGCGCATGCGCAGCTTCAATCACATCTTTCATTTCAGGCAGTTTACGGCCCGCCCAGATTTCCAGCTCGCGGCGGTTAGGTTTCACCAGCCACGGTGCCGCTTTCAAACCTGCCACTAACGCTTCACGGCTACTATCAAAGATAATGCAAGGACACTGACTACGCAGGCGAGTCATCCAGTCGGTGAACGCTTCCGGGCTGACGCCTGACGGTAAGCTTCCGCTGACACAGACCATATCGAACTGACCGAGCCAGCTCAGAGAATCAGTCACAAAGCGTTCCCAGTCGGCGGGGGTAACTTCAAAACCCGAGAAGTTGAAGTCGGTCACTTCGCCGTCTTTTTCCGTCAGCTTAACGTTAATTCGGGTGCGCCCCTGTACAACCTGGAAACGGTTGGCAATGCCCAGCTCGCTGAACAGTTGCTGAAAACCATCCTGATTGTCTTTACCGAGGAAGCCGCCAACGGTGACATCAATCCCCAGGTCTTTTAATACTTTGGCCACGTTGATGCCTTTACCCGCCGCATGCAGACCGGTGGTTTTCACCAGGTTCACTTCGCCGCGTTCAATTTCCGGGCAGAAACCAACAAGGTCATAAGCCGGATTAAGGGTGATAGTAGCAACACGTCTGCTCATTATGCGCCCTCCCCAAGACCAGCAGCGATAGCGTCGCCAATGGCTTTCAGCGCCTGCTCAGCATCTGCACCCTGGGCGGTAAAGCGTAGGCGATGACCTTTCTTAACGCCAAGTGCCACAACTTTCATCAGACTACGTCCGTTTGCCGGTTTGCCGGTGCCATCAAGGTTTGTCACGGTAATATCACTGTTAAATTGTTTAATAGTATTGACCAGCATGGTACCTGGACGAGCATGCAGGCCGTGTTCATTGCGCACCACAAACTCCGCGCTTAACACGTCGTCGGTCGGCGCATCATCGCTGGTCAGCAGCGCCAGCAACGTTGCCGCATCCGCTTTCAGCAAACGGTCAGCTTTATTGTCGAGCAACAAATCAGCGAGACGCTTAAGAACCGCGACGGGCTGATCGTCATTCATCGCCACACTCACCAGCATGGCTGCCGTTTCGCCGTCCACATCAAAAGCATTTGCCGCACGGCTTACCGCAATCGCGCTACGCAAATTGCCTTCAGCGCTATCGCTCAGCCAGATGCCCTGTCCGAGGTTCAGCGGTTGTTCATTGATGGCTTTAGTGACGAAGGTGGCGTCAACTGCCCCTGCTTCTTTCAGACGCGCAGCGTTAAGCGCCTGAAGCGTCAGCAGATCGCTGGCGACAATATCCAGCGTCAGCATTTCGTTATCGAGCTTCAGCTGCTCACTCTGCTTTTCGCCCATCAGCAATGCGCGAAGTTCTTCTGCTGTCGTTGCTGACTTCAGCTGTTCAGCAACGGAATCATCGCTCAGTACGTGGGTCAGCTGGCGTAACAGACCCAGATGTTCATCCGAGCTGGCAGCAATACCGATCGCCACGTACGCTACCTGGCCGTCACCCCAGGTGACACCTTCCGGGAACTGAAATACCTGAACGCCGGTTTTCAGCACCTGATCGCGGGTGTCGGTAGTGCCGTGTGGAATAGCAATACCATTGCCGAGGAACGTAGAGGTTTGCTGTTCGCGCGCCAGCATGCCATTGACGTAGCCTTCAGCTACATTACCGGCCTGCACCAGCGCCGCAGCGACCTGGCGAATCGCCTCTTCTTTGTCTCCGGCCTTTTCGCCCGGATGGATGTCCTGTACGGATAACTGGAACATAGTTCTCCTCTCTTGCTGAATTGAAACGATTCAGCTTCTATGAGAAAAAAAGCGCCAACCTGGCTTAGGGTTAAAGACAAGATCGCGCTGAAACGTTTCAAGAAAGCATAATACTTCTGTTTCAGCACGCAAGGAAAGCCGTAAAGTTATGAACAAAAGTTTGATGTGCTGCACAATTTTTTGTCATTTTTCCGAATTGCTGATGGGAAAATCCGTGGTCAGTAATTTCAATTCAGCAGCGTCAGCAGACAATCAGCAAGAGTGAAATGGCATTTTGATTATTCGTGGCGCTTTTGATTTTGCTGTCTGTTTATTTACTGACAAGCAGCGTAAACTCCGCGTCTTCATCTTCCAGTGATCGACCAGCATGCATAACTCCCCCGCAGTCTCCAGCGCGAAATCGTTTGACCTGACCTCGACGGCGTTTTTAATCGTTGCCTTTCTCACCGGTATTGCGGGCGCTCTGCAAACCCCGACACTCAGTATTTTCCTTACCGATGAAGTACATGCCCGTCCGGCGATGGTGGGATTCTTCTTTACCGGCAGCGCTGTCATTGGGATTCTGGTCAGTCAGTTTCTCGCCGGGCGCTCTGATAAGCGCGGCGATCGCAAATCGCTGATTGTCTTTTGCTGCCTGTTAGGCGTGCTGGCCTGCACCCTTTTTGCCTGGAATCGCAACTACTTTGTTTTGCTATTCGTTGGCGTCTTTCTTAGCAGCTTTGGCTCGACCGCTAACCCGCAAATGTTTGCCCTTGCACGTGAACATGCCGACAAAACCGGACGTGAGGCGGTGATGTTCAGCTCTTTTTTACGCGCTCAGGTTTCACTGGCATGGGTCATTGGCCCGCCACTGGCTTATGCCTTAGCGATGGGTTTCAGCTTTACGGTAATGTATCTGAGCGCAGCGGTAGCGTTTATTGTTTGCGGCGTGATGGTGTGGCTGTTTTTACCGTCGATGCAAAAAGAGCTTCCGCTGGCGACCGGCACGGTTGAAGCGCTGCGCCGTAACCGTCGCGATACGCTGCTGCTGTTTGTCATTTGTACATTGATGTGGGGCTCGAACAGCCTGTACATCATCAACATGCCGCTATTTATTATCAACGAACTGCATCTTCCCGAGAAACTGGCAGGCGTGATGATGGGGACCGCCGCCGGGCTGGAAATCCCGACCATGTTGATTGCCGGATATTTCGCCAAACGTCTGGGTAAGCGTTTCTTAATGCGCGTTGCTGCCGTGGGTGGCGTCTGTTTTTACGCAGGAATGCTGATGGCGCATTCACCTGTCATTCTGTTGGGCTTGCAGCTGCTAAATGCTATTTTTATTGGCATTCTGGGCGGCATCGGGATGCTCTATTTTCAGGATTTGATGCCCGGTCAGGCAGGTTCAGCCACCACGCTCTATACCAACACGTCGCGCGTGGGCTGGATCATCGCAGGATCTGTGGCGGGCATCGTCGCCGAGATCTGGAATTATCACGCTGTGTTCTGGTTTGCGATGGTGATGATTATCGCCACTCTGTTTTGCTTACTGCGGATTAAAGATGTTTAAGGCGCGGTCAGCATTTCCAGCTCGATAAGCCAGGTCATTGCCTGCTGACGCGAGTTACCGCACATTTCAGCGCTGGCTTGTAAGCCTGCACAGACTTTCGGCCGCAGTGGCGAGGTGAAAATTTTACAGCGCTGATACTCATCAAGCTGAATGCAGGGCGTATTGGCGGGCTTGCCATCTGGCATACCGGGAATAGGGCTGGAAATTGAAGGGGCAGTGCAACACGCCCCGCAACCCGGACGGCATTCCATACGTTGTTCTCTTAAGGTTTACCACCGGATTGATGAGCGCGCACAGTACCACCTTTTTTGCACCAGCAAAAGTGCGAATACCACTTGCCCGAAAGGCCCGTCGCGAGTACTTTGTCGCGATATTTTTGACATTTTCGACTACAGGAATTTTTCGATGCCAAGAGCGAACGAAATTAAAAAAGGTATGGTACTGAATTACAACGGCAAACTGCTGCTGGTTAAGGACATTGATATTCAGTCGCCCACTGCCCGCGGTGCCGCTACGCTGTACAAAATGCGTTTTTCTGATGTCCGTACCGGGCTGAAAGTAGAAGAGCGTTTCAAAGGTGATGATATCGTTGACACCGTGACGCTGACCCGCCGTTACGTTGACTTCTCCTATGTCGATGGTAACGAATATGTCTTTATGGATAAAGAAGA
The DNA here is from genome assembly GCF_002965285.1 of Escherichia sp. MOD1-EC5990. NCBI lineage: Bacteria > Pseudomonadati > Pseudomonadota > Gammaproteobacteria > Enterobacterales > Enterobacteriaceae > Escherichia > Escherichia sp. MOD1-EC5990. Next base: position 41,851 of record NZ_PTRV01000011.1, read on the forward strand.
CTATACCCCGTATACCTTCACCAAAGATCAGATTGAAGAAGAGTTGCTGTTTATGCCTGAGGGCGGCATGCCGGACATGCAGGTGCTGACCTGGGACGGTCAACTGCTGGCGCTTGAGCTGCCGCAGACCGTTGATCTGGAAATCGTTGAAACCGCACCAGGCATCAAAGGGGCATCTGCCAGCGCCCGTAACAAACCGGCGACATTGAGCACTGGTCTGGTGATTCAGGTACCAGAATACTTAAGCCCGGGCGAAAAAATTCGTATCCATATCGAAGAACGCCGTTATATGGGGCGTGCTGACTAACTTCAGCCGCATGCAGAAAAGGGATAGCTCAGACTGTCCCTTTTTTAATTTATTATACCAATCTTCTATTTTGCGCTTCCTGAACACCTTACGCCCGCAATATTCACTCGTTGATTGATCGCCCTCACACTTCATCGCATTAACAATCCAGACCAATTTCAATTGCTGTCATATAACTTTACACTGTCATTGTTAATTAATCGTTACTAAGACGTGACTCCTATGAATACAATCGCCTCCGCTACGCTCCCGCCTCAGGTACACGCTCCACGCTACGATCGCCAGCAGTTGCAATCACGTATCGTTCATTTTGGCTTCGGAGCCTTTCACCGCGCACATCAGGCGTTACTGACCGATCGTGTGCTGAATGCCCAGGGCGGCGACTGGGGGATCTGTGAGATCAGCTTGTTCAGCGGCGATCAACTGATGAGCCAGCTCCGCGCACAGAACCATTTATATACCGTGCTGGAGAAAGGTGCGGACGGCAATCAGGCGATAATTGTCGGTGCCGTTCACGAATGCCTGAATGCAAAACTGGATTCCTTAGCGGCAATTATTGAGAAATTTTGCGAGCCACAGGTGGCAATTGTTTCCCTGACGATTACCGAAAAAGGCTATTGTATTGACCCGGCCACCGGTGCACTCGACACCAGCAATCCGCGGATTATTCACGATCTTCAAAATCCTGAAGAACCTCACTCCGCTCCGGGTATTCTCGTCGAAGCACTGAAACGACGCCGTGAACGCGGCCTTGCACCGTTTACCGTACTCTCCTGCGACAATATTCCCGACAATGGCCATGTGGTGAAAAACGCGGTGCAGGGGATGGCGGAAAAACGTTCACCAGAACTCGCCGGGTGGATAAAAGAACACGTCAGTTTTCCGGGAACCATGGTCGACCGCATTGTTCCGGCAGCAACCGACGAGTCGCTGGCAGAAATTAGCCAGCATCTGGGCGTGAATGATCCCTGTGCAATTAGCTGCGAGCCGTTTATCCAGTGGGTAGTGGAAGATAACTTCGTTGCAGGGCGTCCAGCCTGGGAAGTCGCCGGTGTACAAATGGTGAATGATGTTCTGCCATGGGAAGAGATGAAACTGCGTATGCTTAATGGAAGCCACTCTTTTCTCGCTTATCTGGGTTACCTCTCAGGATTCGCCCACATCAGCGATTGCATGCAGGATCGCGCATTTCGCCATGCCGCCAGAGCATTAATGCTGGATGAGCAAGCGCCGACACTGCGAATTAAAGATGTCGATTTAACACAATATGCAGATAAGTTAATTGCACGTTTTGCTAACCCGGCGCTGAAACATAAGACCTGGCAAATCGCAATGGATGGTAGCCAGAAATTACCGCAACGTATGCTGGCAGGTATTCGCATACATCTGGCGCGCGAAACGGACTGGTCGTTGCTGGCATTAGGCGTTGCAGGCTGGATGCGTTACGTCAGCGGCGTTGATGATGCCGGAAATGCCATTGATGTTCGCGATCCGCTTAGCGATAAAATTTGCGAACTTGTTGCGGGCAGTAGCAGTGAACAACGCGTAACCGCCCTGCTTTCTCTGCGTGAAGTTTTCGGTGATGATCTGCCAGATAACCCGCATTTTGTGCAGGCTATCGAACAAGCCTGGCAACAAATCGTACAATTCGGCGCGCATCAGGCGCTATTAAACACCCTCAAAATTTAACGATTTCTGCGGTTAAAGCGGATGAAGCTCGCCTTCGTCCGCTCTCCCCTTCTCTTTTCTGCCTTTTTTAGCCAGGATTAACGCTCAGTTAACTTTTAAGAGTATTGCGGAGCCGTTGTGACCAGGACCAACCTCATCACCGGTTTTCTCGGCAGCGGGAAAACTACGTCGATTCTTCATCTGTTAGCCCATAAAGATCCCAACGAAAAATGGGCGGTACTGGTTAATGAATTTGGGGAAGTCGGAATTGATGGTGCTTTGCTCGCCGATAGCGGCGCATTGTTGAAAGAGATCCCCGGCGGCTGTATGTGCTGCGTTAATGGTTTACCCATGCAGGTAGGGTTGAATACCTTACTGCGTCAGGGAAAACCAGACCGCTTGTTGATAGAGCCGACCGGGCTGGGCCATCCGAAACAGATCCTCGATCTCTTAACCGCGCCCGTGTATGAACCGTGGATAGATCTGCGCGCCACGTTGTGCATTCTCGATCCACGCCTGCTGCTGGACGAAAAAAGCGCCAGCAATGAAAACTTCCGTGACCAGCTGGCTGCCGCAGACATTATTGTCGCCAATAAATCCGACCGTGCGACGCCCGAAAGTGAGCAAGCGCTACAGCGCTGGTGGCAGCAAAATGGTGGCGATCGGCAATTAATTCACAGCGAGCATGGGAAAATTGACGGTCATCTTCTGGATTTGCCACGACGCAATTTAGCCGAGTTGCCCGCCAGCGCGGCGCATTCTCATCAGCATAGCGTGAAAAAAGGGTTAGCAGCGTTAAGCCTGCCAGAGCATCAACGCTGGCGTCGCAGTCTGAACAGTGGACAAGGGCATCAGGCCTGTGGCTGGATATTCGACGCTGATACGGTATTCGACACCATTGGCATTCTGGAATGGGCGCGACTTGCACCGGTGGAACGCGTCAAAGGCGTGATGCGTATTCCCGAAGGGCTGGTGCGAATCAACCGTCAGGGCGATGACCTGCACATTGAAACGCAAAACGTTGCTCCACCGGACAGTCGTATTGAGCTGATTTCCAGCAGCGAAGCTGACTGGAATGCTTTGCAGAGCGCGCTGTTGAAGCTTCGTTTAGCGACTACCGCGTAAGGTTGCCTGCGTTTTTCAGTAAGATAATTAGAGAAAATATGATTAAAAATTTGCCGCAAATAGTGTTGTTGAATATTGTCGGCCTCGCGCTGTTTCTTTCCTGGTATATTCCCGTTAATCATGGATTCTGGTTGCCGATTGATGCGGATATTTTTTATTTTTTTAATCAGAAACTGGTCGAAAGTAAGGCCTTTTTGTGGCTGGTTGCATTGACCAATAATCGTGCCTTCGACGGTTGTTCACTGCTGGCAATGGGAATGTTGATGCTGAGTTTCTGGCTGAAAGAAAACGCCCCAGGCCGACGACGTATCGTGATTATTGGCCTCGTCATGCTATTAACTGCAGTGGTCTTAAACCAACTGGGACAGGCATTAATTCCTGTAAAACGGGCCAGCCCAACATTAACTTTTGCCAATATTAACCGCGTCAGCGAACTGCTCCCTATCCCCACGAAAGATGCCTCACGAGACAGCTTTCCCGGCGATCACGGCATGATGCTGCTTATTTTTTCGGCATTCATGTGGCGTTATTTCGGCAAAGTCGCAGGCCTTATCGCCCTTATTATTTTTGTGGTTTTTGCATTTCCCAGAGTAATGATTGGTGCACACTGGTTTACTGACATCATTGTTGGTTCGATGACCGTGATATTGATTGGTTTGCCCTGGATGTTGCTGACGCCATTAAGTGATCGATTAATCACCTTTTTTGACAAATCACTACCGGGAAAAAACAAACATTTCCAAAACAAATAACTCACGGTAATTAACATCATCAGGTTTATTTTTATAGTAAGGATATTCCTGATGATGTGCGCCTTTGCTTTCTTTCATCGAACACAAAAATCATTCCCTAAGTAAATGAATGGATTGTATGCGTTTCACTCAATCGTACTTTAATTGACCAATCCCGCTTATTAACTTTCTGTATCACTTTTTCTTATAAAAAATCATGTAAAACCACTCGCCAAGACCGCACCAATCGGGTAATCTCGAACTCGTTTTGCCTCGGCGGTAGATTATCCTCACAGCATATAATTTTGTGCGTTAGTCCACAGATTTGGCCTTAAGGAATTGTTTCAACATGCCCAGGTAATTAGTCTCGTGTCGCTTGGCATTTTTTTATAACGATATTTGTCGTTAAGGACTTCAAGGGAAAACAAACAACATGGTCAAATCTCAACCGATTTTGAGATATATCTTGCGCGGGATCCCCGCGATTGCAGTAGCGGTTCTGCTTTCTGCATGTAGTGCAAATAACACCGCAAAGAATATGCATCCTGAGACACGTGCAGTGGGTAGTGAAACATCATCACTGCAAGCTTCTCAGGATGAATTTGAAAACCTGGTTCGTAATGTCGACGTAAAATCGCGAATTATGGATCAGTATGCTGACTGGAAAGGCGTACGCTATCGTCTGGGCGGCAGCACTAAAAAAGGTATCGATTGTTCTGGTTTCGTACAGCGTACATTCCGTGAGCAATTTGGCTTAGAACTTCCGCGTTCGACTTACGAACAGCAGGAAATGGGTAAATCTGTTTCCCGCAGTAATTTGCGTACGGGTGATTTAGTTCTGTTCCGCGCCGGTTCAACGGGACGCCATGTCGGTATTTATATCGGCAACAATCAGTTTGTCCATGCTTCCACCAGCAGTGGTGTTATTATTTCCAGCATGAATGAACCGTACTGGAAGAAGCGTTACAACGAAGCACGCCGGGTTCTCAGCCGCAGCTAATAAACCGTTTGGATGCAATCCCTTGGCTATCCTGACGAGTTAACTGAAAGCACTGCTTAGGCAGTGCTTTTTTGTTTTCATTCATCAGAGAAAATGATGTTTCCGCGTCTTGATCCAGGCTATAGTCCGGTCATTGTTATCTTTTAAATGTTGTCGTAATTTCAGGAAATTAACGGAATCATGTTCATACGCGCTCCCAATTCTGGACGTAAGCTCCTGCTTACCTGCATTGTTGCAGGCGTGATGATTGCGATACTGGTGAGCTGCCTTCAGTTTTTAGTGGCCTGGCATAAGCACGAAGTCAAATACGACACACTGATTACCGACGTACAAAAGTATCTCGATACCTATTTTGCCGACCTGAAATCCACTACTGACCGGCTCCAGCCGCTGACCTTAGATACTTGTCAGCAAGCTAACCCCGAACTGACCGCCCGTGCGGCGTTTAGTATGAATGTCCGTACGTTTGTGCTGGTGAAAGATAAAAAGACATTCTGTTCATCTGCGACTGGTGAGATGGACATTCCACTCAATGAATTGATTCCGGCGCTCGACATTAATAAAAACGTCGATATGGCGATCTTACCCGGCACGCCGATGGTGCCGAACAAACCCGCAATCGTCATCTGGTATCGCAACCCTTTGCTGAAAAATAGCGGCGTGTTTGCCGCTCTGAATCTCAACCTGACGCCTTCTCTCTTTTATAGTTCACGGCAGGAAGATTACGATGGCGTCGCCCTCATTATTGGCAATACTGCGCTATCTACCTTTTCGTCACGTTTGATGAATGTTAATGAATTAACCGACATGCCGGTCCGTGAAACTAAAATTGCGGGCATTCCTCTGACCGTTCGGCTTTATGCGGATGACTGGACATGGAACGATGTGTGGTATGCATTTTTACTGGGCGGCATGAGTGGAACAATGGTTGGACTTCTCTGCTATTACCTGATGAGCGTGCGTATGCGACCGGGCAGAGAAATCATGACCGCCATCAAGCGCGAACAATTTTACGTGGTATATCAACCGGTGGTTGATACACAAGCTTTGCGGGTAACAGGCCTGGAAGTACTACTACGCTGGCGGCATCCTGTAGCGGGAGAAATTCCCCCGGATGCCTTCATCAACTTTGCCGAATCGCAAAAGATGATTGTGCCGCTGACTCAGCACCTGTTTGAGTTAATTGCCCGCGATGCCGCAGAATTAGAAAAAGTACTGCCGGTAGGCGTCAAATTTGGCATTAACATTGCGCCGGACCATCTGCATAGCGAAAGCTTTAAAGCTGATATCCAGAAACTGCTCACTTGCCTGCCCGCACATCATTTCCAGATTGTGCTGGAAATTACCGAGCGCGATATGTTGAAAGAGCAAGAAGCCACGCAACTCTTCGCCTGGCTGCATTCAGTCGGCGTTGAAATTGCTATTGATGACTTTGGCACCGGGCACAGCGCGCTTATCTATCTTGAGCGTTTTACGCTCGATTATCTGAAAATTGATCGTGGATTTATCAACGCCATCGGTACGGAAACGATCACTTCACCCGTACTTGACGCGGTGCTGACGCTGGCGAAACGTCTCAATATGCTGACGGTTGCTGAAGGGGTTGAAACGCCGGAACAGGCGCGATGGCTAAGCGAACGCGGCGTTAATTTCATGCAAGGCTACTGGATCAGTCGCCCATTACCGCTGGACGATTTTGTCCGCTGGCTGAAGAAACCGTATACGCCGCAGTGGTAAGGCGTGCTTACGTCCCTTATTATTCATAGTGAAAGCATGCCGGTTTGCGGCTAATGATGAGTAAAAGGAAATCTGTTGCAGATGATTGTGCGCATACTGCTGCTGTTTATCGCTCTGTTCACCTTTGGTGCGCAGGCGCAGGCTATCAAGGAAAGCTATGCCTTTGCGGTACTGGGCGAACCCCGGTACGCGTTTAATTTCAACCATTTTGATTATGTGAACCCCGCCGCGCCAAAAGGTGGGCAGATAACGTTGTCAGCCCTCGGCACCTTCGATAATTTCAACCGCTATGCACTGCGCGGCAACCCAGGCGCACGCACCGAGCAGCTGTACGACACGCTATTTACTACTTCCGATGACGAGCCAGGTAGTTATTATCCGCTGATTGCCGAAAGTGCGCGCTATGCTGACGATTATTCCTGGGTGGAGGTCGCAATTAATCCGCGCGCCCGTTTTCATGATGGTTCCCCCATTACTGCCCGCGATGTAGAGTTTACTTTTCAAAAATTTATGACCGAAGGCGTGCCGCAATTTCGTCTGGTCTACAAAGGCACCACCGTCAAAGCCATTGCACCATTAACCGTGCGTATTGAGTTAGCGAAACCCGGCAAAGAAGATATGCTGAGCCTGTTTTCGCTGCCGGTATTTCCAGAAAAGTACTGGAAGAATCACAAACTTAGCGATCCGATCGCCACGCCTCCGCTTGCCAGTGGTCCGTACCGAATTACGTCCTGGAAAATGGGGCAAAATATTGTCTATTCCCGCGTGAAAGATTACTGGGCAGCAAACTTACCGGTAAACCGTGGACGCTGGAATTTCGACACCATTCGCTACGATTACTACCTCGATGATAATGTCGCCTTTGAAGCGTTTAAAGCCGGTGCATTTGATTTGCGTATGGAAAACGACGCCAAAAACTGGGCCACGCGCTATACCGGTAAAAATTTCGATAAGAAATACATCATCAAAGATGAGCAAAAGAACGAATCAGCCCAGGATACGCGCTGGCTGGCGTTTAATATCCAACGTCCGGTATTCAGCGATCGCCGGGTCCGGGAAGCGATCACTCTCGCCTTTGACTTTGAATGGATGAACAAGGCGTTGTTTTACAATGCCTGGAGTCGCACGAACAGTTATTTTCAGAATACCGAATACGCAGCCAGAAATTACCCCGACGCCGCGGAGCTGGTGCTTCTGGCACCAATGAAAAAAGATCTTCCGCCAGAAGTCTTCACACAAATCTACCAGCCGCCGGTATCGAAAGGCGATGGCTACGATCGTGACAACCTGTTAAAAGCCGACAAACTTCTCAATGAAGCGGGCTGGGTGCTAAAGGGTCAGCAACGCGTTAATGCCACAACGGGTCAGCCTCTCAGCTTTGAATTATTGCTTCCCGCAAGCAGCAATAGTCAGTGGGTATTACCGTTCCAGCACAGCCTGCAACGGCTGGGTATCAACATGGACATTCGCAAGGTGGATAACTCGCAAATCACCAACCGCATGCGCAGTCGCGACTATGACATGATGCCGCGCGTATGGCGGGCGATGCCGTGGCCCAGTTCCGATTTACAGATTTCCTGGTCATCGGAATATATCAACTCCACTTATAATGCCCCCGGCGTGCAAAGTCCGGTTATCGACTCGCTGATCAACCAAATTATTGCCGCGCAGGGAAATAAAGAAAAATTACTGCCGTTGGGGCGAGCACTGGATCGCGTATTAACGTGGAATTATTACATGCTGCCAATGTGGTATATGGCGGAAGACCGTCTCGCCTGGTGGGATAAATTCTCTCAACCCGCAGTGCGCCCTGTTTACAGCCTGGGTATCGATACCTGGTGGTATGACGTTAATAAAGCGACGAAACTGCCGTCAGCCAGACAACAGGGAGAGTAGATGGGCGCTTATCTGATTCGCCGTCTGTTGCTGGTGATCCCAACGTTATGGGCGATTATCACTATCAACTTTTTCATCGTGCAAATTGCGCCTGGCGGTCCGGTCGACCAGGCCATCGCCGCCATTGAGTTTGGTAATGCCGGAGTATTACCCGGCGCTGGCGGTGAAGGTGTTCGTGCCAGCCATGCACAAACGGGCGTCGGCAATATCAGCGACAGTAATTACCGTGGCGGACGCGGATTAGATCCAGAAGTGATCGCCGAGATCACTCATCGCTACGGTTTTGATAAGCCGATCCACGAACGTTACTTCAAAATGCTCTGGGACTACATCCGCTTTGATTTTGGCGATAGCCTGTTTCGCAGCGCCTCGGTGCTGACGCTGATTAAAGACAGTCTGCCGGTTTCCATCACCCTCGGATTGTGGAGCACGCTGATTATCTATCTGGTGTCGATTCCGCTGGGTATTCGCAAAGCTGTTTATAATGGTAGCCGCTTTGACGTCTGGAGTAGCGCATTTATCATCATCGGCTACGCCATTCCGGCCTTTTTGTTTGCCATCCTGCTGATTGTCTTCTTCGCGGGCGGCAGCTATTTCGACCTGTTCCCTCTGCGCGGCCTGGTTTCCGCTAACTTTGATTCGCTGCCGTGGTATCAGAAAATCACCGATTATCTGTGGCATATCACGCTGCCGGTGCTGGCGACGGTGATTGGCGGCTTTGCGGCGCTGACCATGCTGACAAAAAACTCATTCCTTGATGAAGTGCGCAAGCAATACGTGGTGACCGCCCGTGCGAAAGGGGTAAGTGAAAAAAATATTCTCTGGAAACATGTGTTCCGCAACGCCATGCTGCTGGTGATTGCCGGTTTTCCGGCGACGTTTATCAGCATGTTTTTTACCGGCTCGCTGCTGATTGAGGTGATGTTTTCACTCAATGGTCTTGGCTTACTGGGCTACGAAGCGACCGTCTCGCGCGATTATCCTGTAATGTTTGGTACCTTGTATATTTTCACCCTGATTGGCCTGCTGCTGAATATTGTCAGTGATATCAGCTATACGCTGGTCGATCCGCGTATAGATTTTGAGGGACGTTAATGTCGCGACTCAGCCCCGTCAATCAGGCCCGTTGGGCGCGTTTTCGTCATAACCGTCGCGGCTACTGGTCGTTATGGATTTTCCTCGTCTTATTTGGTTTGAGTTTGTGTTCTGAACTTATCGCCAACGATAAACCGTTGCTGGTACGTTATGACGGCAGTTGGTATTTCCCGTTGTTGAAAAACTACAGCGAAAGCGATTTTGGCGGCCCGCTGGCAAGCCAGGCTGATTATCAGGACCCGTGGCTGAAACAGCGGTTGGAAGATAAAGGCTGGGTACTGTGGGCACCGATTCGCTTTGGTGCTACCAGTATCAACTTTGCTACCGATAAGCCCTTCCCTTCTCCACCCTCCCGGCAAAACTGGCTGGGAACGGATGCCAATGGCGGCGATGTGCTGGCGCGCATTCTCTATGGCACGCGGATCTCAGTTCTGTTTGGCCTGATGCTGACCCTCTGCTCCAGCGTGATGGGCGTGTTGGCGGGGGCGCTACAAGGCTATTATGGCGGTAAAATCGATCTCTGGGGGCAACGTTTTATTGAAGTATGGTCGGGGATGCCGACGCTGTTTTTGATTATTTTACTTTCCAGCGTCGTACAGCCTAACTTCTGGTGGCTGTTGGCAATTACCGTCTTGTTTGGCTGGATGAGTCTGGTCGGCGTGGTGCGGGCGGAGTTTTTACGTACCCGTAATTTCGACTACATCCGTGCGGCGCAGGCGCTTGGCGTCAGCGATCGCAGTATCATCCTGCGTCATATGTTGCCAAATGCCATGGTCGCTACCCTCACCTTTTTACCGTTTATTTTATGTAGTTCGATCACCACCCTGACCTCACTCGATTTCCTCGGCTTCGGTCTGCCGCTCGGTTCACCGTCACTCGGCGAACTGCTGTTACAAGGGAAAAATAACCTTCAGGCCCCGTGGCTTGGGATCACCGCCTTCTTGTCGGTGGCGATATTGTTGTCTTTGCTGATCTTTATTGGTGAAGCCGTCCGCGACGCATTTGATCCTAATAAGGCGGTGTAGCATGACGCAAACTCTGTTAGCGATTGAAAATTTGTCGGTGGGTTTTCGCCATCAGCAAACCGTACGCACAGTAGTCAATGATGTTTCACTACAGATTGAGGCTGGCGAAACGCTGGCGCTGGTGGGTGAGTCTGGTTCAGGTAAGAGCGTTACCGCGCTGTCAATTTTACGCCTGCTCCCTTCCCCGCCGGTTGAATATCTCTCCGGCGATATTCGTTTTCATGGCGAATCGCTGCTTCATGCCAGCGATCAAACGTTACGCGGTGTACGCGGTAATAAGGTTGCCATGATTTTTCAGGAACCGATGGTGTCGTTAAATCCATTGCATACCCTGGAAAAACAGCTTTATGAAGTGCTTTCACTCCACCGCGGAATGCGTCGGGAAGCGGCTCGTGGCGAAATTCTTAACTGCCTTGATCGCGTCGGTATCCGCCAGGCGGCAAAACGGCTGACAGATTATCCGCATCAGCTCTCCGGCGGCGAACGCCAGCGGGTGATGATTGCGATGGCGCTGTTAACGCGACCGGAATTATTAATTGCCGATGAACCGACCACCGCGCTGGACGTCTCTGTTCAGGCGCAGATTTTACAGCTGTTGCGCGAACTGCAAGGCGAGCTGAATATGGGCATGCTGTTTATTACTCATAACCTCAGTATTGTCAGAAAACTGGCTCACCGCGTGGCGGTAATGCAAAACGGTCGCTGTGTCGAGCAAAATAACGCTGCTACGCTATTTGCCTCACCCACTCATCCTTACACACAAAAGCTACTCAACAGTGAACCATCAGGCGACCCGGTCCCATTGCCAGAACCTGCCTCAACGTTGCTAGATGTTGAACAGCTTCAGGTTGCCTTCCCCATTCGCAAAGGGATTTTGAAGCGCATTGTGGATCATAATGTGGTGGTGAAAAACATCAGTTTTACGCTACGGGCGGGTGAAACACTGGGTTTAGTGGGCGAGTCCGGTTCCGGGAAAAGCACGACGGGACTGGCGCTGCTGCGACTGATTAACTCTCAGGGCAGCATCATTTTTGACGGTCAGCCATTGCAAAATTTAAACCGCCGTCAGCTATTACCTATTCGCCATCGCATTCAGGTGGTATTTCAGGATCCTAACTCCTCGCTCAACCCACGACTCAACGTTTTGCAAATTATCGAGGAAGGTTTACGGGTTCACCAGCCGATGCTTTCTGCCGTGCAACGCGAACAACAAGTGATAGCCGTGATGCATGAAGTGGGATTAGATCCTGAAACACGCCACCGTTATCCGGCGGAGTTCTCTGGTGGTCAGCGGCAACGTATTGCGATTGCCAGGGCGTTAATTCTTAAGCCCTCGCTGATCATTCTTGATGAGCCGACATCATCGCTCGACAAAACGGTACAGGCGCAAATATTGACGCTATTGAAATCATTACAACGAAAGCATCAATTGGCCTATTTGTTTATCAGTCACGATTTGCACGTTGTCCGCGCGTTATGTCATCAGGTTATCGTACTACGACAAGGGGAAGTAGTGGAACAAGGACCGTGCGCGCGCGTGTTTGCCGCACCGCAGCAGGAGTATACGCGTCAGCTACTGGCGTTGAGCTGACGCTTAAAAAGGATTGTAGTTTGAGAAGGGTTCGGCAATTGCCACACCAAAATTTTTCAATCGGCATGTTGCAGCAAACTCGTCCTGGCGATTTACAAACAGGCACGGCTCACCTTCACACTCCAGTACCGAGCATGGAACTTCGATGTCGCTTAACGCCTGGCTTAGTTTGTACATCACCGACCATGCATTATCACCATCCGGGCTAAGCAATTTAAGCGCCACCAGGCTGTTGTCACCGCACGGTCCATTTTGCGGAATCGGTTCAACCTTCGAACCTGCGAAACCAGCAGACCAGCGATAGTTCTGCGGCAGTCGATGGACGATTGAGAGTTGTAATGAAGTCACTTATTTTCCCCGGAAGCACATTTACTTCACAATTTGTTTACATCAATTTTAACACATCATCAACAATCCGTCTTTATACAGATCGTAAAGATTGATGCCTCGCCAGCGTGGCCTCTATGGCTCTGATTTAAATAATATCTGCGGGCGTGGTCACGTTTGCGGGGCTATATGTACCCGTTTCTGCGATCTAACTCAACCTTTTTAACTACAATGATGTGACTTTTTACATAAATTGATTTTACATAAAATAAACATATATCGGGAGAATGATGGATTTGTGGTTGACATGCATCAACAAAGGAAGCCTTTTAGCTTCCTCGTTGTGCAATAGATCACCGTTTTTTCGGCCGACTGGCGTACAGACAGAAGAGAATGGAGCTGGTTGCGCAGAATGCAATTGACCAAATCATCGGCCATGCAGAGTTAAAGGTCGCAAGAGAAAGCAATGCGCCAACAATTGCCCCTATACCAAAACGGAAGGTGCCTGCCAGCGAAGATGCCGTTCCCGCCATATGGGGAAACTCATCAAGAATGACCGCCATCGCATTAGATGACACCATCGACACGCAGCCCACAAACGCCGCAACGCCAACTACCAGCGACCAGAATCCCAGCCCCAGCAGCGCACTGATGACCATCCACGCCGCCATAATAAACTGTATCCACAACCCCGAGCGGAACATATTTAACGCGCCAATACGGCGGACGAAGCGACTGTTAAAGATGGTCATCACGAACAGGAAAACAATGTTTAGCGCAAAGTAATAACCAAAGTTTTCCGGCGCGACGTGGTTAATTTCAATGTAGACAAACGGTCCGGCGCTCAGGAACGAGAACATTCCGGCAAAGCTGAAACCGCTGGCCAGCATATAACTCAGGACACGCTTATGACGAAACAGCGCCGCAAAGTTACCAATAGTGGTACGAATGTGAAAAGGCTGGCGACGCTCCGGTGGTAAGGTTTCTTTGATCAGAAAGAAGATCATTGCCGAAGCCAGAATCGCCGCTACGGCGAGGATCCAGAAGATGTAATGCCAGCTCAGCCACACCAGCACCCAGCCGCCAACTATCGGTGCCATCAGCGGTGCAATGGTCGTCACCAGCATGACAAACGACATCATCCGTGAGAACTCTTCCTTCGGGTAGATATCACGCATTAAAGCGTTGATAACCACGCTGGCCGCAGCCGCAGCCAGACCGTGGAAGAAACGCATCACAATCAGCTGATCGATGGTTTGTGCCAACGCACACGCCACCGCGGCGGCGGCAAACACCAGCGTACCGCCAAGAACCACCGGCTTACGCCCGAAACTATCTGCCATCGGCCCGTAGATTAACTGCCCCAACGCAAAGCCCAGAATATAAGTACTGAGGGTCATCTGCGTACTGCCCGCAGGTACGCCAAATTGCGCTGAAATTACCGGTAGCGCGGGCAGATACATATCAATCGACAGCGGCATCAACATGGCCAGCAGGCCAAGGATAAAAACAATAGCAAACGACGAATGCTGTCGGGTGGTCACAACGGGCTCCTGAAAGTCATTAAAAAGTTAGACGACGCTGGCAATTTCTTCTTCAGTTAACGGACGATATTCACCGGGGGCTAAATCAGCATCCAGCGTAATGCCGCCAATACGTTCACGATGCAGCTCAACCACGTGGTTACCCACGGCGGCGAACATGCGTTTCACCTGATGATAACGCCCTTCGCTGATGGTCAGACGAACCTGCGTTGGGGTAATCACTTCCAGCATCGCCGGCTTAGTGAGATCTTTTTCGTTATGCAGCTGCACGCCTTTAGCAAATTGCTCTGCCGTATCGTCAGCTACGGGTGATTCCAGCGTCACCAGATAGGTCTTCTCGCAATGATGGCGCGGTGAAGTAATGCGATGCGACCACTGTCCATCATCAGTCATCAGCACCAGACCGGTGGTATCGATATCCAGACGCCCTGCGGCGTGCAGTTTCCACGCTACCGGTTCATCCAGAAAATAGAGCACCGTTGGGTGATCCGGGTCGTCCGTGGAGCAAACATAGCCCTGAGGCTTATTGAGCATGAAGTAACGTGGACCGTGTTGCTGCGCCAGCGGGTTGCCATCGTAAGCGACATCATGTTCAGGGAGCAGTTTGAACGCTGCATTACGGACGATTTCGCCATCGACGGTGACACGATTGCCGCGGATTTCACGCCCGGCAATAGCACGGCTAACGCCGAGTTGCTGTGCGATAAATTTATCAAGTCGCATGTGTGTGATTTTGCCTGTAAAAAACGGAGGTCGGGTAATGACCCGAAAATCTGAACTGTTGTCTGCCCAGTATAGCGGTCTAATAACTTCCCTCAAGGGAAAAAGATCCGTGGCATACTATTAGCAGAATAATCTACCTACGCGAGACCATGATTTTTACACTCCGTCCATATCAGCAAGAGGCCGTGGATGCCACGCTCAACCATTTTCGTCGTCATAAAACCCCTGCCGTTATCGTGCTGCCCACCGGTGCCGGTAAAAGCCTGGTGATAGCGGAACTGGCGCGGCTGGCGCGTGGTCGCGTGCTGGTGCTGGCACACGTTAAAGAGCTGGTGGCGCAAAACCATGCAAAATATCAGGCGCTGGGACTGGAAGCCGATATCTTTGCCGCTGGGCTAAAGCGTAAAGAGAGCCACGGTAAAGTAGTATTTGGCAGCGTGCAATCGGTCGCCCGTAACCTTGATGCCTTTCAGGGTGAATTTTCACTGTTGATTGTCGATGAATGCCATCGTATTGGTGACGATGAAGAGAGCCAGTATCAGCAAATCCTCACTCACCTGACAAAAGTGAATCCCCGCTTACGCCTGTTAGGGCTGACTGCCACGCCTTTTCGGTTGGGCAAAGGCTGGATTTATCAGTTTCATTATCACGGCATGGTACGCGGCGATGAGAAAGCCCTTTTCCGCGACTGTATTTATGAGCTGCCGCTGCGTTATATGATTAAACACGGCTATCTGACGCCGCCAGAACGACTGGATATGCCAGTAGTGCAATACGATTTCAGCCGATTGCAGGCACAGAGTAACGGGCTGTTCAGCGAAGCCGATCTCAACCGTGAGCTGAAAAAACAGCAACGTATTACCCCGCACATCATCAGCCAGATTATGGAGTTCGCCGCAACGCGCAAAGGGGTGATGATTTTCGCTGCGACAGTCGAACACGCAAAAGAGATTGTCGGCTTGCTGCCCGCTGAGGATGCAGCACTTATTACCGGCGACACGCCCGGCGCTGAACGCGATGTATTAATTGAAGATTTTAAAGCCCAGCGTTTTCGCTATCTGGTCAACGTCGCGGTACTGACCACCGGATTTGACGCCCCGCACGTCGATCTTATTGCTATTCTGCGCCCTACCGAATCGGTGAGTCTTTACCAACAAATTGTCGGGCGCGGTCTGCGTCTGGCTCCAGGCAAGACTGATTGCTTAATTCTTGATTATGCGGGTAATCCTCACGATCTCTACGCGCCGGAGGTCGGTACACCGAAAGGCAAAAGTGACAACGTTCCGGTACAGGTTTTCTGCCCTGCCTGCGGTTTTGCCAACACCTTTTGGGGGAAAACGACCGCTGATGGGACATTGATTGAACACTTTGGTCGTCGTTGTCAGGGATGGTTTGATGATGACGACGGTCATCGAGAACAGTGTGACTTCCGTTTCCGTTTTAAAAATTGCCCGCAATGTAACGCAGAAAATGATATTGCCGCCCGCCGCTGCCGCGAATGTGACACCATACTGGTTGATCCAGACGACATGTTAAAAGCGGCGCTACGACTGAAAGACGCGCTGGTATTACGCTGTAGCGGCATGTCTTTGCAACATGGGCACGACGAGAAAGGCGAATGGTTGAAAATCACCTATTACGATGAAGACGGCGCGGATGTGAGTGAGCGTTTCCGTCTGCAAACACCTGCCCAGCGTACCGCCTTCGAGCAGCTTTTTATCCGCCCGCATACGCGCACACCGGGCATCCCTCTGCGCTGGATCACCGCTGCCGATATCCTCGCCCAACAAGCGTTGCTGCGCCATCCGGATTTCGTCGTCGCACGAATGAAAGGCCAGTACTGGCAAGTGCGTGAAACAGTGTTTGATTACGAAGGTCGTTTTCGTCGGGCGCACGAATTACGCGGTTAATGGTAGTTTTAATTGATGTGCAAGGCGATTGAGTATAGAATCTCGCCCGCTTTTGCATACGCAAAGCAGATCATTTGCCTGTTGCTGGGTCGCCTGTAGCAGGATTAATTTAAGAGAGAAAGAAATGTTTACTATCAACGCAGAAGTACGTAACGAGCAGGGTAAGGGTGCGAGCCGCCGCCTGCGTACCGCTAACAAATTCCCGGCAATCATCTACGGTGGCAACGAAGCGCCGCTGGCTGTTGCTCTGGATCACGACAAAGTCATGAACATGCAAGTTAAAGCTGAATTCTACAGCGAAGTTCTGACCATCGTTGTTGACGGTAAAGAAATCAAAGTTAAAGCTCAGGACGTACAGCGCCACCCGTACAAACCTAAGCTGCTGCACATCGACTTCGTTCGCGCTTAATCGCTGAATAAGTTGTAAAAAAAACCCCGCTCCGGCGGGGTTTTTTGTATCTGCAAATTATGCCTGATTACGGTATTGCTATTTTTTGTAGGCCAGATAAGGCGTTCACGCCGCATCTGGCATTCATAACACCAAACCGATTAATTGCCGCCAGACGTCCGGCGCTGCAATTGATCGCGCAAGTTCGGCGGCGTGCCTTTAATGGTCAGGGTATCGGTCGCCGGGTCCCAGAAAATGCGCTCACCTAACAGCATCGCATCAAAGTTAATGGTCAAGCCACCACCGCTACCGGCAAACTTCGTCAACTGACGCAACGTGCTACGGTCTGCCGGGAAGCTCTCTTCAAGTTCGTAGCCTTTTTCAGCCGCAAACTCCGTGAAGCTCACTTCGCTGACGCCTGCCAGCTCTTTCGACAGCGATTCCAGTTCAATCTCTTCACCTGCCTGCAGCTGCTCATTACAGTAGCTATAAACCTGCTGGCGCACGTTCTGTCGCTCTGCTTTATCCAGTTGTGCTTCGGCAGTGAAATCATCGACCGCTTGCAACAGCCCACGGTTTTGCGCTTTCGCGTTTAACCCTTCGCTGGCACCGAGGAAATCCATAAAGAAATCCGCCACTTTGCGCCCTACTCGCCCTTTCAGGAAAGTGAGATAGCGGGTCGACTCTGGATTGGTTTCCCACTCGGTTAAATCGATACGCGCAACAATATCCGCATGATTGATATCAAGATAATGGGTTGGGTTGATGTCGAGATTTTCGTTAACACGCATACTGCTCAGGTTGCTCAGAACTGCCACCAGCAGATACTCCACCGCCAGATAGCGATAGTGGCAAAACAGCACGAATCCACCGTCAGCAAAAGGATATTTCGCTAATTCGTCACGCAGGCGACCGGTTGCCGCGCGGCTAAATGCCAGAAAGTCCTCTTCGCCCTGACGCTGTAAGCGCAGCGTCTGCGCCAGTTCACTCTCTTCGCTGAACAAGCCGTATGCTTTATTTTTGGCGCTATAGACCCGATGCAGTTCTGCCACCATCTCAACGACGGTTTCCGTCGGTTCCAGCAATGAATCGCGCAACACCAGCTCAAGGTTCTGCTCATCACGCTTGATAAGCTGGTGCAGAGCAATCTGGTTGATATCCAGACTCATGATAAACTCTCCTTTAAGACCGGGCGGTATTCAACCACCGCCGGTAAAGCGACGCAATAAAAGATGGCGGTCATTTTACAGAAGGTGGCGTAACGAGAATGATTTAACGCATAAAAAAGCAGAAAAAAAACCGTTGCTACGGTAATATGTTGCCCTTTCATCAACTAACTGATTTCGATTTATGCCACAAATTTCCCGCTACAGTGATGAACAGGTTGAACAATTGCTCGCAGAGCTGCTCAACGTACTGGAAAAACATAAGGCTCCGACCGACCTTTCCCTGATGGTGTTAGGCAACATGGTCACTAACCTTATCAACACCAGCATTGCCCCGGCCCAACGCCAGGCAATTGCCAACTCTTTTGCCCGCGCCTTACAGTCCTCTATCAACGAAGACAAAGCGCACTAAGGGAAACAGATAACAGGTTATGGTAACTCATCGTCAGCGCTACCGTGAAAAAGTCTCCCAGATGGTCAGTTGGGGGCACTGGTTTGCACTGTTCAATATTCTGCTTTCGCTCGTCATTGGCAGCCGTTACCTGTTTATCGCCGACTGGCCGACAACGCTTGCTGGTCGCATTTATTCCTACGTAAGCATTATCGGCCATTTCAGCTTCCTGGTGTTCGCCACCTACTTGCTGATCCTCTTCCCGCTGACCTTTATCGTCGGCTCTCAGAGGCTGATGAGGTTTTTGTCCGTCATTTTAGCAACGGCGGGAATGACGCTATTACTGATCGATAGCGAAGTCTTTACTCGTTTCCATCTCCATCTTAATCCCATCGTCTGGCAGTTGGTTATCAACCCAGACGAAAATGAGATGGCGCGCGACTGGCAGCTGATGTTCATTAGCGTGCCGGTTATTTTATTGCTTGAACTGGTGTTTGCGACGTGGAGCTGGCAAAAGCTACGCAGCCTGACGCGTCGTCGGCGCTTCGCGCGCCCACTGGCCGCATTCTTATTTATCGCTTTTATTGCCTCGCATGTGGTGTATATCTGGGCCGATGCCAACTTCTATCGCCCGATCACCATGCAGCGCGCTAACCTGCCGCTTTCGTACCCGATGACGGCGCGACGTTTTCTTGAGAAGCATGGTCTGCTTGATGCGCAGGAGTATCAACGCCGTCTTATTGAGCAAGGCAATCCAGACGCCGTTTCCGTTCAGTATCCGTTAAGCGAACTGCGCTATCGCGATATGGGCACCGGGCAGAATGTGCTGTTGATTACTGTCGATGGCCTGAACTACTCACGCTTCGAGAAGCAGATGCCTGCGCTGGCAGGTTTTGCTGAGCAAAATATTTCGTTCACGCGCCATATGAGCTCCGGCAACACTACAGACAACGGCATCTTTGGCCTGTTCTATGGCATCTCGCCAAGCTATATGGACGGCATTCTGTCGACCCGTACGCCTGCGGCGTTAATTACTGCGCTTAATCAGCAAGGCTATCAGCTGGGGTTATTCTCGTCAGATGGCTTTACCAGCCCGCTGTATCGCCAGGCATTGTTGTCAGATTTCTCGATGCCGAGCGTACGTACCCAATCCGACGAGCAGACCGCCACGCAGTGGATCAACTGGCTGGGCCGCTACGCACAAGAAGATAACCGCTGGTTCTCGTGGGTCTCTTTCAATGGCACTAACATTGACGACAGCAATCAGCAGGCATTTGCACGGAAATATAGCCGGGCGGCAGGCAATGTCGATGACCAGATCAACCGCGTGCTCAATGCACTGCGTGATTCTGGCAAACTGGACAATACGGTGGTGATTATCACTGCCGGCCGGGGTATTCCGCTGAGCGAAGAGGAAGAAACCTTTGACTGGTCCCACGGTCATCTGCAGGTACCATTAGTGATTCACTGGCCCGGCACACCGGCGCAGCGTATTAATGCGCTGACTGATCATACCGATCTGATGACGACGCTGATGCAACGCCTGCTACATGTCAGCACACCTGCCAGCGAATATTCGCAAGGTCAGGATTTGTTCAACCCTCAACGCCGTCATTACTGGGTTACCGCTGCGGATAACGATACGCTGGCAATTACCACCCCGAAAAAGACGCTGGTGCTGAACAATAACGGTAAATACCGTACTTACAACTTACGTGGTGAAAGAGTGAAAGATGAAAAACCACAGTTAAGTTTGTTATTGCAGGTGCTGACAGACGAGAAGCGTTTTATCGCTAACTGATTAATTATAAATCAGTTAGCGAAATATCTTACTTGCATTCGTTGTGGAAAACGGTAGTATTAGCAGCCACGAGTCGGCACGTAGCGCAGCCTGGTAGCGCACCGTCATGGGGTGTCGGGGGTCGGAGGTTCAAATCCTCTCGTGCCGACCAAAAATCCCAAGAAAACCAACCTATTGCGGTTGGTTTTTTTATATCTGCGATTAATTTGATAAACAGACCGCGACACATTACGACCTGTTTATTTTCTGTTATCAGAACGTCCAGACCACACCCGCCTGGGTATTCCACGGTGATTCTACCCCCGCGCCATTGCCATAGCTGACTGACAAATGACCGCTTAACGTCGGGGTAAACGATGACCTTATCCCAGCCTGATAAACGCCACGGGTTCCAGCCACGTCATTATTAAATTTGCCGTCGTCATTAACTTTCACTTGGTTAGAATCGGCGTATTCCTGACGCACGGCGGCTTTCAGCCAGGGTTCCAGCGTCGTACCGTTTTGCAGGTCCATGTGATAGCTTACCGCCGTTCCCGCTTCAGCGCGTAATATGCGGGTATTTCCCACATCCGCACGCATACCATTTGATAACGTATAGTCCTGACCATCAGTGGTAAAGCCGGTAAAGGACAGATAAGGCCTTACATTCCACAGCCCCTCCCCCCAACGGAACCCGCTCTCGACATGAGCACCCGCGCCGTTACTATTGTAATCGCCAAACGCTGTTGCCCCATTACTCATCTTGCCATGGATGGTGTTGGCAAAACGGTCAACTTTCACCACCCCGTCAACATAGGTACCGTTTTGATGCTCCCAACCGGCATAAGCACCCAGAGTATAGCTATCGATATTACCTTTACCGCCGCGATCAAAACCAATATCAGAATGAGAGTAACCAAAGAATAAGCCACGAATTGTGCTGCTTTCTTCACGGGAGAAACGGCTATCGATACCGAGCGTCAGCCCCGTCAATGTTTGCTCAAAGCCAGCTCCCGCATCAGTGGTTACGTTGTTGCGGGTGTTAATTGCCGAACTCCACATCGCCGTATCGTAATTAACGCCTTTTACGCTACCAAGACGCTCACGTACGGTATCCAGTTCTGCATCAAATACCAGCGGTTGTGCTGCCGCCATATTCAACACATCAGTGGTTGAAGGAGTTATTTGCGTGCGATTCTCTGCCAGACTCCAGCTATGGTTGCCATTATCCAGCAAGGTATATTCATACGTACCGATATCAACAACGCCTCCGGCATTGCCCAAGGTAAATGCAGCATCACCGCCGCCCGTTGTTACCAGTGTAAGGCTATCACCTGCTGCCGGGCTGGCCCCCGTGTCCGTCACAAATATTTTGAAATCACCTGTTGCCTGACCGGTCACGTTGAGCTGATCGCTCTGATGATTAGCCATATCGGTACGCATATAAAAATTGCCGTTTCCCGATAGGGTATTAGTGGTCAACGTAGTGAAATTTTCCGCACTTGCCGTCACGGTTGAGCGAGTTGCTGGCTCAGCCATCATAACGACAGTTCCGTCTGACATCACCAGGTTTGCTAAATTGAGATGGGTGTTTTGGTTTATATTATTGATATCGGCAATAATAGCCCAAAAACTCTCTTCGATAGAAACATCTGCTTTACTGGTATCCACTGCGCCATGCGTTCTTAAAGATGCACCATCAGAAACCACCACGTCACCTAAAAATGTAGCCGGTGTATAAAAATTTAATTCCAGCGCCATTGCATCAATAATGCCCTCATTTCCTCTGACTGTTACGTTAACCATTGTGCCAGTCCAGACATTAGCGCGACCATTATCGATAACCATATTTTCAGATATGGCATTTGAGGAATATTTTATGCTTCCATTCTGCACTGACCGACCAAGATCATAAACTGCATGTGCCTGCACTCTCGTACCAGTATCTCTTCCCAACGATTGCATGGTTGCATGCTCATCAAGGATAGTGTCAATTGCCTGAGTGCCCTCCATAACAATTAGCCCGGAACCATCATCCAGTTCATAATTTTTAGACACGCCATCTTTTATGCTAAATTGGCCTTTACTGTTTGTACCACTCACTTCCAGCGCATTCGTTGAAACAATTAATTTTCCGCCTGCTTTTTTGTCAACGCCAGTTGCAGTCCCGCCATCCATAACCTCCAGTAAACCACCACTATCCACAGTGGTATTATAAGCGAAGTCATTCTCTTCAACCCGCAAACTTCCGCCGTTTTCCAACAGCATATTGTTAGCAACCCCATCTTTGATATCAAACTGACCGAGACGGTTTGTTCCGAATACCTCCATGGCCCGCGTGGTTGTTTTGATTGCACCGCCTGCTTTTTGATCTACCGCAAATGCCAATCCGCCATCTTTAATCTCCAGTAGTCCTCCCTTTTCGATAACGGCGAAGATGGCAATGCCTTCGGTTTCAACGATTAAGCGCCCGCCTTTAATCGTGGGATCATTCGCTGCGCCATAAACCTGTAACACACCATTATTGAGGGTAGTTTGGTTTGCTGCACCACCCAATTGAACAATTTGATAACCATCATTTAATACTGAGTATTCTGCTGAGCCATATGCTTCAATGTACTGATACCCTCCGTTGATTTCAGCATTATTACTTACACCACATTCTTTTATATGCTGTTCTCCGCTGGGAGTGATTTTCGTATTATTTGCGGTCCCATAAACCAGCTGGATATCTTTTTCCAGGACAACACCATCAACAGTCGTTCCATACTCAACAGTTGATGCCAATGCTATGGGAGAATATAACGCTGTAGCCACCAGAACAGATATTGCGGAACGACAAAGAGAAACAGAACCAGAGTGATGCATTAATCTTTCATCCTATGAAATTAATTGCTGTAAAAGCATTGGGTACTGAAAATACCCATAGCGCCATACCCGGAGTCAGTTTTTAAAAACTGTTTAAAGAAATGCACATGTATTGTGATTGATTTTTTAGTTGTTTTTCTTGATGGGAAGTTGATGCAAAATTCCGTCTTTATAATGAAAATGATGCCAAAGCAAAAGACAAGGTTGTAGTTTTCACTACATGTCCATACATAAAATGGGGTAACATTCACGCGCCTGGTAGCGTTACCAACGCTACGCTCAAACATAATGATTCTAATAAAACCTCAGGAGACTACTATGCCTGAAGCAACGCCTTTTCAGGTGATGATTGTGGATGATCATCCACTTATGCGACGCGGTGTTCGTCAGTTACTGGAACTTGATCCTGGCTTTGAAGTGGTCGCCGAAGCGGGCGACGGCGCAAGTGCTATCGATCTGGCGAATAGACTGGATATCGACGTGATCTTGCTGGATCTCAATATGAAAGGTATGAGTGGCCTGGATACCCTCAATGCCTTGCGCAGGGATGGCGTTACCGCGCAAATTATTATCCTGACCGTATCAGATGCCTCCAGCGATGTCTTTGCGCTGATAGACGCAGGCGCAGACGGTTATCTGTTGAAAGACAGCGACCCGGAAGTGTTGCTGGAAGCGATTCGTGCCGGAGCGAAAGGCAGCAAAGTCTTTAGCGAACGCGTCAATCAGTACTTACGTGAACGTGAAATGTTTGGCGCGGAAGAAGATCCCTTCAGCGTGCTGACGGAGCGCGAGCTGGATGTTCTGCACGAGCTGGCACAAGGGCTGTCAAATAAACAGATTGCCTCTGTGTTGAATATTTCCGAGCAGACAGTAAAAGTACACATTCGCAATCTGCTGCGTAAACTCAATGTCCGCTCACGCGTGGCGGCCACCATTCTGTTCCTGCAACAACGTGGGGCACAATAAAAAAATAGCCCGATGGATTTACCCTCGGGCTGATATTGATGACAAACGCAAAACTGCCTGATGCGCTACGCTTATCAGGCCTACGCGGATCGAGCAATGTATTGAGTTCGCACGATTTTGTAGGCTGAATAAGGCGTTTACGCCGCATCTGGCATAAACAAAGCGCACTTTGCCATCAGTCTGGCCCAATGGCATCACCATCGGGCTTGTTCTTATTTACTCTCCTGTGGTGATAAGTGTTGCATCGCCTGCGCGATACTACGTTCAATCACCGCACGGCGAGTATCGTTGGCAGGTAAGAGTTTCAACATCATCTCCCACGCGGCAACGGCTTCGCCAAATCGCTGCTGCTCAAAGGCATTAAACGCATACATGCTTAACACACGGATATTGCTATGGTCCGTTCTCACCAACTGGCGTAGCAGTTCGCCGCCGAGGCGGTTGTCGTTGGGATCAGATGAACGAGTCAACGCTTCAGCGTATCCGAGTGCGGCATCACTGTTCTTCGGATCGAGGCGATACGCAGTGGCGTATGCATCGGTGGCGATACTGGCGTTACCCAGCGCCATGCCAACGCGTCCCAACATAATCCAGCCTTCTATATCTCCCGGATTTTTTTGCAGTTGAGTACGCATCCCCAGCGCAAGGCGGGACATCTCTTCTTCGTTGAGCGGATCGGCTTTCGGATCCAGCGCCCTGTCCAATAACGCCGGCGCCTGTGCCGTGGCCTGCTGCCAGATTTTCACCTGCTGATAATTGCCGGTCTGGTAGTAGCTGACGCCAGCCACAATTAACGCCACCACAATACCCGGCAGATAAACAACATATCCGGCACGCTTACCTTCCGGCACGCTTTGTTCAGGAAACGCTTCCGGCACCACGCGTACCCGACGCCGCGAACGGGCGTAAATGACCCAACCGCCAATGCCAATAGCCACTACCGGAAGCACCCACAGCAGCACGGTCAGCGGCGTTAACGGCGGGTCGTAAGTGACGAAGTTGCCATAGCGCGCCACCATATAATCGACAATCTCTTTCTTGCTTTTACCTTCCTGCATCAGTTCGTACACTTTCTGGCGCAGGTCGGTGGCAATCATCGAGTTGGAATCAGCAATGCTGTTATTCTGGCATTTCGGGCAGCGCAGTTCTTCAGTAAGCTGACGAAACTGTTGTTCCTGTGCTTCATCTTTAAACTGCAACACGTCGATGGTCGCCAGCGCTGAGCCGGAGATCATCAGCATCAGCACGCCCAATAAAAACCTCATTGTGCGGCCTCCTTACTGTATTTCTCCCACAGCGGCTTGATCTCTTCTTGCCAGACGCGGGGATTGAGATCACCCGCATGGCGATAGCGAATGATGCCGTTGCCGTCGATGAGGAACGTTTCTGGTGCACCATAGACACCGAGATCCAGCCCTAACATGCCGTCGCCATCAAACAGGCTTAGTGCGTAAGGATTGCCCAGCTCTTTCAGCCAGCTGATTGCCTTCTGGCGATCGTCTTTATAGTTCATGCCGACCACTCGGATGCCCTGCGCAGAAAGCTGATTCAGATATTGATGTTCCGCACGGCAGGTCGGACACCAGGTCGCCCAGACGTTAAGCAGCACTGGTTTGCCCTGAGTCAGCACATCCGCCTGATAAAACTGCCCCGGGTTGTCCAGTGATTCGAGGAGAAACTTCGGCACCGGCTTGCCAATGAGCGCCGATTCCAGATTGGTCGGATCATCCCCTTCGGCATTACGCGCCAGCTGCCACAGCAGCGCCGCGGCAATCGCCAGGAAGATAATCAAAGGAATTAACAATACTTTGCGCTTCATACAGCCTCCGGCGCAGTTTTCTGCGGGTTCACGCGCTTACGATAGCGAGGATCAAACAGGCACAGCAGCCCGCCCAACGCCATCATCAGCCCGCCCGCCCAAATCCAGCGAACAAACGGTTTGTAGTAAAGACGCACAGCCCACGCGCCGTTTTCCAGCTCTTCACCGAGCGCGGCGTACAGGTCACGCGTGATGCCGCCGTCAATCGCCGCTTCGGTCATCATCGACCCTGCAGTGTTGTAATAACGTTTTTCCGCATACAGCACCGTTTCCGGCTTGCCATCGCGCGTTACGCCGATAGTCGCCACACCGCCGCGCCAGTTCGGGCCAGTCACCTCTTTGACATCACGGAAGGTGAAGCGATATTCATGAATATCGACGCTATCGCCGGACTTCATGCGCACATCACGCTCAACGCTATAGTTCTGGCTAAAGGCAATACCAACAATTGTTACTGCCAGCCCCAGGTGAGCCGCCACCATGCCCCAATAACTAAAGGTGGTTTTCGTGCCGCGTGAAATACGCTGCGCAGCTTCCGCAATTGCCAGCACCGCAATCCAGCAGGCCATTGCCAGGCCGAGCACCGTCATCGCCACAACTTTGCTTTCGAACAGCCACGGCAACAGCAGAGACAGCACCAGCGTAGAGATGAAGGCGATAATCAATAAATTGCGGATTTTACGTGGGCGATCGCGCCCCCAGCGCACCAGAGGACCGACACCCAGCAGTAGCGCAAACGGCACCATCAGCCAGGTAAACATGGTGTTGAAGAACGGTTCGCCAATCGAAATGCTGCCCAGTCCCAGTTGCTTGTGCACCAGCGGCAGCAGCGTCCCCAGCAATACCACCAGCATTGCGGCGACCAGCAAAACGTTGTTCGCTAACAGCAGAGATTCCCGCGACCACAGCGCATTGTTTACGCGTGAGCGAACTTTGTGTCCACGCGCGGCAAACAGCAGCAGCGAACCGCCAATCACCAGCACCATAAAAGCGAGGATAAACATACCGCGCGCCGGATCAGACGCAAACGCGTGTACCGATACCAGCACGCCGGAACGCACGAGGAAAGTCCCCAACAGACACAACGAGAAGGCACTGATTGCCAGCAGTAATGTCCACGCTTTGAAGCTGGCGCGTTGTTCAGTGACCGCCAGTGAGTGCATCAGCGCAGTCCCCACCAGCCACGGCATAAACGAGGCGTTTTCTACCGGATCCCAGAACCACCAGCCGCCCCAGCCGAGTTCGTAATAGGCCCATGCGGAACCGAGCACAATGCCGAGCGTCAGGAAGATCCACGCCGCCAGCGTCCACGGACGGGTAAAGCGTGCGTAAGTGCTGTCCAGACGCCCACTCAGCAAAGAAGCAATGGCAAAAGCAAACGCCACCGAGAAACCGACGTACCCCATATAGAGCAGAGGCGGATGGAAGATCAGCCCTGGATCCTGCAACAGCGGGTTAAGATCGCGCCCTTCAATCGGGAAGTTCGGCAACGTGCGTGAGAACGGGTTAGAGGTAAAGAGAATGAACAACAAAAAGCCGACACTGACCATCCCCATTATCGCCAGTACACGGGCCACAATATCTAGCGGAATACGCTGACTAAAAATCGCCACCGCAAAGGTCCAGCCGCTCATCAGCAGCACCCACAGCAGTAGCGAGCCTTCATGCGCACCCCAGGTTGCCGCTACGCGATACCACACCGGAAGCTGGGTATTGGAGTTGCTGGCAACATAGGTGACAGTAAAGTCATTCACCACGAAAGCATTGACCAGCACCAGAAATGCGCCAGCCACAGACATAAATAGCAGCCAGGCAAACAAGCGCGAAGAAGCCATCATGCGCGCATCCCCGCGCGCCACGCCCCATAGCGGATACACGGACAGCAACAGCGCAATTCCTAGCGCCAGGCATAGCAGTCCGTTACCAATTTCTGGCATCATGATGCTGGGTCCTTATAAACACTCGCCGGGCGACGGTGATTAGCTTCCATCGCTTTCTCGACTTCTGGCGGCGTGTAGTTTTCATCGTGTTTCGCCAGCACTTCTTTCGCGAGGATATGATTGCCTTTTTCCAGTTCACCCTGCACCACAACGCCCTGCCCTTCACGGAACAGATCCGGCAAAATGCCTTCGTAAGAGACATCCACTGAGCCTTCAGCGTCGTAAATGGTGAACGTTACTTTCAGCGAATTGGGATCGCGCTGTACGCTACCCGGCATTACCATCCCGCCAACGCGCAGACGCTGACCGACTTCCGGCATCTGTTGAGTTTCACGCTTGCCGTAGAGAATTTCCCCCGGCGTATAAAAAAGATCGATATTCGAGCGCAGCGCATACAACACCAGGCCGATAGTCAGCGCCAGCCCCGCCAGCACGGCACAGGCAATCCACAAGCGGTTTTTACGGCGAATATTCATGCAGCCTCCTGCTGTTGCGCAGCACGTAAACGCGCCTCACGCGCCCGCTGTTGCGCCACGCCACGCAGAATTGCGCGATGCTGCATCACCGAGTGCACGACCAAAACCACCAGCGGAATAACGGTCATCACCACCGCCAGCCAGACAAAAAAGGCGTAACCGCCCATTGCGAAAAATTCATTCCAGGAAGCAAATGCAGGGGTCATTTACGGCCTCTTTTCAGTATCAGTTCACTCACCCACGGACGGCGTTTTTCCATCAGCAAAATTAAATTACGCATCCGCATCAGCGTCAGCGTGGCAGACAGCAGCAGGAAGCCAAAAATCGACCAGCGCAGCGGCGAACGCATCGCCGGATCGATACTTTGCTGCATCCGCGTTGATCCCTGATGCAGGGTGTTCCACCACTCCACGGAGTAATGAATAATCGGCAGGTTCACCACGCCAATCAGCACCAGAATACCTGCCGCACGGCCTGCCAGACGGCGGTCGTCGAAGGCGTGCCACAGGGCAATCACACCCACATACAAAAACAGCAGCACCAGTTCAGAAGTCAGGCGTGCATCCCATACCCACCAGGTGCCCCACATCGGTTTTCCCCATGCAGAGCCGGTAACCAGGGCAATAAAGGTAAATACGGCACCAATGGGGGCCATCGCCGCCACCGCCAGGTTGGCCATTTTCATCTGCCAGACAAGGCCAATAAACGCCGCCACCGCCATTGATGCATAAATGCCCATAGACCAGATCGCCGCAGGCACATGCAGGTAGATAATGCGATAGCTATTTCCCTGCTGATAATCAGCCGGAGCAAAGCCGAATCCCCAGATCCAGCCGACGGTAAGCACGACCACACTGGCAATTGCCAGCCACGGTATAAACCAGCCACAGATTTGATACAGCCGTGGTGGGATCGCCAGTTGATGCAGTGTTTTCCACATAGTTTCGATACCAGACTCGAACAAAAATCAGTAATCCAGCGTTATTGAATGCTGATTCGTAACGCTGCCGCCGTCGCAAAAGGACTTAATGTCGCGGTGCCTGCCAGCAACGCGCCTAAAATTGCCAGATACCCGTCAACGGGCAAATGCATCGAAGCCGCGTCCATCGCGGCGGTGGCAAAGATGAGCAATGGGATAGTCAGCGGTAACACCAGTATGCTGAGCAGCACACCACCGCGTTTAAGTCCCACTGTCAGCGCCACGCCCGGTGCACCGAGAAAACCAAGCGTTGGGGTTCCCAGCAGCAGCGTCAGCGCCATCACTTGCCAGCCATAAACATCCATTCCCAGTAGCATTGCTACCAGAGGCGAAAGGATGAGCAACGGCAGACCTGTTACCATCCAGTGCGCCATCACCTTCGCCAGCACAACGGCGGGCAAGGGTAACGGCAACAACATCAATTGTTCAAGACTGCCGTCCTGCAAATCGTCACGGAACAGTCGTTCCAGTGCCAGCAAGGATGAAAGCAGCGCTGCAACCCAGATAATGCCAGGGGCAATACGCGCGAGCAGTTGCGGCTCCGGACCGATACTGAGCGGAAAAAGGGTAATAACAATCAGGAAGAACCACAGCGGGTTGGCGATTTCGGCGCTATGGCGAAACGCCACGCGCAGTTCAAGACGGAAAATACGCCAGAACATTATTCGGCCCTCGTTTTCGTCAGTGAAATGCGGCGGATTTTACTTTCAGTAACGTTGAGCGGCTGGTGGGTAGTCAGAATCACAATCCCCCCCTGCTCCGTATGCTGCGCCATACGCTGGGTCAGACGATCGACGCCGTTAACGTCAATCGCGGTAAAAGGCTCGTCGAGTATCCATAACGTGGCACGGGTCAGCCACAGACGCGCTAAAGCGACGCGGCGTTGTTGCCCGGCAGAAAGTTGATTTACAGGAATATCTTCGAATCCGGCAAGCCCGGCCTGCGCCAGGGCTTCCAGACATTGTGCGGTATCGCCATCGCGATGATAAAAGTGCAGATTTTCTAACGCCGTCAGCCGGGTTTTGATCCCCGGCTGATGGCCTATCCATAACAGGTTTTGATGGTAGCTGTCGCGTACCTGATGCAAGGGCTGCCCTTGCCAGAGAACCTCGCCTGCGTCAGGGCGAGACAACCCCGTCAGCAAACGGAGAAGCGTTGTCTTCCCCGCGCCGTTGCTACCGGTGATTTGTACCCACTCGCCTGCGTTCAGCGTAAATGACAAGCCACTAAATAAGGTTCGTTCATCCCGCTCGCAAAGTAACTCTCTGGCTTCAAGCATACCCACGCAATAACCCTGTTAAAAACCTGGCTCGACTTCGCGCATATCGGGCAGCTTGTGCGCTATCCCTTTATGGCAATCAATACAGGTTTGCCCATCTTTCACCGCCTGGTCGTGCATCTTAGCGGCAACTGATTTCTGGGCGGTTGTATCCATATACTCGAAGTTGTGACAGTTACGACACTCCTGCGAGTTATTGTCCTTCATGCGCCGCCACTCATTCTGTGCCATCGTCAGGCGATGAGCTTCAAATTTCTGCGGCGTGTCAATAACGCCAAAAATTTTACCATACAGCTCTTTACTTGCTTTGAGCTTGCGTATCATCTTCGGCACAAACTCGTGCGGAACGTGACAATCCGGACAGGTCGCACGGACGCCGCTACGGTTGTTGTAGTGCACGGAATCCATGT
Organism: Escherichia sp. MOD1-EC5990; assembly: GCF_002965285.1. Classification (NCBI taxonomy): domain Bacteria; kingdom Pseudomonadati; phylum Pseudomonadota; class Gammaproteobacteria; order Enterobacterales; family Enterobacteriaceae; genus Escherichia; species Escherichia sp. MOD1-EC5990. Next base: position 72,992 of record NZ_PTRV01000011.1, read on the forward strand.
ATTCCTGATACACCGTGTTACGCATTTCGTGGCAGCTAATGCAGAACTCTTCGGTATTGGCTTTTTCCATCCCGGTGTTAAAGCCGCCCCAGAAAACGATGCCGCCGACAAAACCGATCAACAGCAGCGTCCCTAGCGCCAGACGGCTGGGGGTACGCCACCATTTCCACAGGCGCTTAATCAGACCAGGCTTACGGTCAGAATTTCCCATAATAACCTCTTATTTCCCGTAACCTTTTGACGGGGTAAAGGTATTCCCCACGATTGGCGCGGTATCAGCCTGCGGCACGTGGCATTGCAGACAGAAGTAACGACGTGGAGCCACTTCTGCGCCCACTTTGCCGTCGCTGTCCATAAAGTGAGTAGGACTGATGCGCGGCGCGCCAGTGGTGCGATAGCTTTCGACACCGTGGCATTGCAAGCAACGGTTGGTATTGGTCGTTACCTGATAACCTTCAACGCTATGCGGGATCATTGGCGGCTGATTCACATAGTTCAGCGGCATCCGATCCTGCTCTTTTGGCATCCGAATGGCCCCTTCCTGCGTCCCGGATACTTCCGGCGACTGGCTAAAATCGACGCCATTAGCCGCCCAAACCGCGCCGCTTACCACCAGGGCCAGCATCGCCGTCCATTGACACAGCGCTTTCTTCAGGTCATGGCTTTTCATGATTTCGCTCCCGAACTCCATCGTGTAGTTATTGTAAATACATCCTCAGAACAGACATCCACGCAGCGACCGCACGTCATGCAATCGCGGCTGGTGACCTGCACCGGGCTTTGTTCATCCAGCACCGGGGCACGTAGCACATGCGGTTCCGGGCAAACATGAAAACAATCCATACAGCGGTTACATTTCTGCCGATCGGTGGCCGCAACGGTAATCACACCTTTACTACCCAGCACGCCATACAGTGCACCAACCGGACAAATGTGCCCGCACCAGCCGTGTTCAACGACCAGTAGATCAAATAAAAACAGCGCGAGAATAAGCAGCGCGCCGCTGCCGAATCCCATTACCAGGCTGCGCCCCATCAGGGAAACGGGGTTGATCCATTCCCAGATGAGCGTGCCGGTTAAGGCCGAACCCACCAGAATGACCACCAACAGCACGTAGCGGATGTGGCGTGGGATCGTCGCAGACTGATTGAGGTCAAAACGCCTGCGTAACCAGTTTGCTAAATCGGTAATCGGGTTCAGCGGGCAGACCCAGCTGCAAAATAATCGCTTTCCTGCCAGGGCGTAGAGCACGGTGATAATCACCGCACCGGTCAGCGCCACCGTGGCAGGCAGATGACCGCTGGCAAGACTTTGCAACGTCATCAGCGGATCGGTCAGTGGAACGGTGTCGAATAACAAGCTACTGCTGTAGTTGCCGTGCAAGATCCACACACCAAACCACGGGCCGCTCAAAAACATTCCCAGCACGAAGAACTGACAAAGGCGACGCAACACCAGCCAACGGTGACTGCGCCACCAGCCTTTTTTCTCCAGCGCCTCGCGCCCGGCGTCACGTTTACGATTTGCCATTGTTCCCCTCCAGCCAGCCGAAGCGGTAATGGTGACCTAACTCCCCTTTCGCCAGTGACAGCGGTAACACCTTGATTGCGGGTTGTTCCAGCACGCACACTTTTTCGCACTTACCGCAGCCGGTACAGGCGTCGCTGTGAACCGTCGGCAGAAAACGGGCGTGCTTACCGGTACGCGTGTTACGCTCCAGCTCCAGGGTGATTGCCTCATCAATTTTCGGGCATTCGCGATAGCAAACATCGCAGCGCAGCCCCTGAAAGTTGAGGCAGTTCTCCTGATCCACCAGCACCGCCAGCCCCATCCGCGCGTCGTCGATCGATTCGATCTCTCGATCCAGCGCACCGCTCGGGCACACTTTGGCGCACGGAATGTCCTCACACATTTCGCAAGGAATATCCCGCGCGACAAAGTACGGCGTACCTGCCGACAGGCCAGAGGCCAGTGTCGCCAGTTTTAAGGTGTCGTAAGGGCAAGCCTGAACACACTGACCGCAACGTACGCAGGCACTGGCAAAGGCGTTCTCGTTTATGGCTCCGGGCGGGCGCAACCGCACACCAGATGCGCGTGCGGTTTGCTGTTGTAACCCCAGCGCCACACCCACGGCAGCCAGCCCGCCAGCTGTGCGAACGACATCGCGCAGAAAGCGGCGGCGACCATTTTGAGGTTTCGCTGACCGGGACATAATGGCTTACACCTTCTCCAGTTTGACCGCACACTTCTTGAAGTCCGTCTCTTTCGAGAGCGGATCGGTCGCATCCAGCGTCAGTTTGTTAACCAGCTGTGCGGCGTCGAAGAACGGCATATACACCAGGCCCTGCGGCGGACGGTTACGACCGCGCGTTTCAACAATCGAGATGACTTCGCCACGGCGAGAAACCACTTTCACTTTGTCGCCACGACGCAGATCGCGCGCTTTCGCATCCAGCGGATGAATAAACAGGACCGCTTCCGGGAAGGCACGGTGCAGTTCCGGTACACGGCGAGTCATACTGCCGGTGTGCCAGTGCTCCAGGACACGCCCGGTAGAGAGCCACAGATCGTACTCTTCATCCGGTGCTTCCGCCGCCGGTTCGAACGGCAGTGCGAAGATCACCGCTTTGCCATCCGGTTTACCGTAGAACTTGTAGCCTTCACCCGCTTTCACGTACGGGTCGTTACCTTCGCTATAACGCCACTGCGTTTCTTTACCGTTAACCACCGGCCAGCGCAGACCGCGCGCTTTGTGGTAGTCATCGAACGGCGCGAGATCGTGACCGTGACCGCGACCAAACCATGCATACTCTTCGAACAGCCCTTTTTGCAGATAGAAGCCCAGCTCGCGGGATTCATCGTTCAACTGATCTTCTGCCAGTTCGGATACCGGGAATTTGCTCACTTCCGGGGTGGCATACAGAACCTCATACAGCGTTTTTCCACGCAGTTCCGGTTTCTTCGCCAGCAACTCTTCCGGCCACACTTCTTCAGTTTTGAAGCGGCGGGAGAACTGAACTAACTGCCAGAGATCCGATTTCGCTTCGCCCGGTGCCTGTACCTGCTGACGCCAGAATTGAGTACGGCGTTCGGCGTTACCGTAAGCACCCTCTTTTTCTACCCACATTGCGGTCGGCAGGATCAAGTCGGCTGCCAGCGCACTGACTGTCGGATACGGATCGGAAACGATGATAAAGTTGCGCGGATCGCGCCAGCCCGGCATACGCTCTTCATTAATGTTCGGCCCGGCTTGCATGTTGTTGGTACACATGGTCCAGTAAACATTCAGTTTGCCGTCTTTCAGCGCACGGTCCTGTGCCACCGCGTGCAGGCCGATTTTCGCCGGAATGGTGCCGCTCGGGATATTCCACTTCTTCTCGCAGATATCACGGTGTTTCTCGTTGGTCACCACCATGTCCGCAGGCAGACGGTGAGCAAAGGTGCCGACTTCACGCGCAGTACCACACGCGGAAGGCTGCCCGGTCAGGGAGAACGGACCGCAACCCGGCTGGGAAATTTTGCCGGTCAGCAGGTGCAGGTTGTAGACCAGGTTGTTGGCCCACACGCCACGGGTATGCTGGTTGAAGCCCATCGTCCAGTAGGAGATGACTTTCTTGTTCGGATCGGCATACAGCTGCGCCAGTTGTTCTAGCTGGTCTTTCGGCACGCCGGTCATTTCAGCGGTTTTTTCCAGCGTATACTCGGCAACGAAGGCTTTGTAATCTTCAAAGCTCATCGGTTCGGAAGCGTCAGAACCTGGATTCTTCGCTGCTTTTTCCAGCGGATGGGTCGGACGTAAACCGTAGCCGATGTCCGTCGCCCCTTTGCGCAGGTTAACGTGTTTGCTAAAGAAGTCCTGATTTATCGCGTTGTTTTGAATGATATAGTTGGCGATGTAGTTCAGGATCACTAGGTCAGACTGTGGCGTAAAGATGATGCCGTTATCCGCCAGCTCGAAGCTACGATGCTGGTAGGTAGAAAGCACCGCCACGGTGACGTTCTGGTTAGAGAGACGACGGTTGGTGATGCGCGACCAGAGAATCGGGTGCATCTCCGCCATGTTAGCGCCCCACAGCACAAACGCGTCAGCCTGTTCGATGTCGTCATAGCAGCCCATCGGCTCATCCATACCAAAGGTACGCATAAAGCCAACTACCGCCGACGCCATACAGTGACGCGCGTTCGGGTCGATGTTGTTCGAACGGAAGCCCGCTTTGAACAGCTTGGACGCGGCATAACCTTCCCAGATAGTCCACTGACCAGAACCGAACATACCGATCGATTCCGGCCCTTTTTCTTTCAGGGCAGTTTTGAATTTTTCTTCCATCACATCGAAGGCTTGATCCCAGGTGATTGGGGTGAACTCGCCTTCTTTGTCATATTTACCGTTTTTCATACGCAGAAGCGGCTGCGTCAAACGGTCTTTACCGTACATGATTTTGGGCAGGAAATAGCCCTTAATGCAGTTCAGACCACGGTTAACCGGTGCGTCCGGGTCGCCCTGACAGGCCACCACACGCCCCTGCTGCGTTCCGACCAGAACGCCACAACCAGTACCGCAGAAACGGCATGGTGCTTTATCCCATTTAATGGCTTCCTGCTGACCAACAACGGCGCGGGCAACGCCCGGCACGCTGAGACCGGCAGCCGCCGCAGCGGCCGCAACGGCGTTAGCTTTCATAAAGCTACGACGACTGAGTTTCATGGTGTTTCCTCACCTTGCTCTTCCTGCTGGTGATAAACCAGCGACACCGCCAGCACGCCCTCTACGTTGCGTACTGACTCAATGGTTTGGATCAGCGTTTCGCTGTCTTCTGCTTCCACCACCACAATCAACTGACCGCTCGGCGCGTCGCTGACAGCGACTTCACAGCCGGGAAAGGCGTTCAGTTGGGTGCTGATGTCTGAAATTCGTTCGCTTTTGGCCTGCACGACCAGGCTGCAAACTTGCCAGTTAGTGTGCATGGAGATACTCCGCAGTTATGGCTGATACCGGACAGCTGGCTGCACATGCTCCACATCCGTTGCAAAGTTGGCTATTAAGTTGCGGCTGGTAGATCCCGGAGAGCGTCGGGCGAAAGATAATTGCCATTGGCTCACAGCTATCCTGACAGCGGCGGCATTCAACTGACTGATACGCCAGGCACGCGTCCCCAATGGTGAACTGCAAATCCCAGGCCCTGGTGTGGCGCGGAGAAAATAGCGATTCGGGGCAAGCTTGCGCGCAGGCATAACAGAAGCTGCACTCGTTATTTTTGAAATTAACGCTCGGATAGCCCCCCGCGCCGCGTTGCAGAATGTTGTTTTCACAAGCATTAATACAGGCGTCACAGCGGGTGCAATGGGTCAGAAAATGAGATTCATCACCGGACCAGGGCGGACGGATACCGTTACTGGCTTTGCGCCAGCGACCAGTGAGTATGCCCCGACGGGATGCATCAATCTTCACATTGACCTTCCATCATTAATACGCTCTGAAAATTGAGAGCGACCAAATAAACCGCATAATTAATAAGCCATTTTTATAGCCGCTAAGATATTAAAGGATGTGTCAAAGATGCATACCCCGATCGAGGTAAAACCTGTAGCAGGATCAAAAGAGTGGCGGGAAGCGTGGCAAAAACGGGCTTTTGCTCACATTTCAAATGGTTATAAACACATTTATATAGCGATTAATTCACCAGAGATATTTCTACTGGTTTGTTCTCTCGTCAGAATTTAACACTAAAAGAGCAGGTAAAATTGTCTGAATGTTCTTTAAGTTATTCATAAAGCAAATTAATAAATCTGATGAATATGTTAACCTTCAGCGACATCATCGGTGAAAACCTATAAATGACGAAGGGAATACAACAATGAAGACCATTCTACCTGCAGTATTGTTTGCCGCTTTCGCTACCACTTCCGCCTGGGCGGCAGAGAGCGTCCAGCCACTGGAAAAAATCGCGCCTTATCCGCAAGCTGAAAAAGGCATGAAGCGTCAGGTGATTCAGTTAACCCCGCAAGAAGATGAATCTACCCTGAAAGTAGAACTGTTAATCGGTCAGACGCTGGAAGTCGATTGCAATTTGCATCGTCTCGGCGGGAAGCTGGAAAGCAAAACGCTGGAAGGCTGGGGCTATGATTATTACGTCTTTGATAAAGTTAGCTCGCCGGTTTCCACGATGATGGCCTGCCCGGATGGCAAGAAAGAGAAGAAATTTGTCACCGCGTATCTGGGCGATGCTGGAATGCTGCGTTACAACAGCAAGCTGCCGATCGTGGTGTATACGCCAGACAATGTAGATGTGAAATACCGCATCTGGAAGGCGGAAGAGAAAATTGACAACGCGGTAGTCCTCTAAACTGCCGTGAAGTGCTCCACCCCGTAGGTCGGATAAGGCGGTCACGCCGCATCCGACATCTAACGCCCAAGCCGGTTGACTGATGCGACGCTGGCGCGTCTTATCAGCATACGCCACATCCGGCATAACATGCCGGATGTGGCACATCATTACAACGCAATATCCGCCACTTCTTTATGAACGGGTTGCGGTTTCAACTGCGGTTTCGGCGTATTATCTGCTGCCTGCGGCTTGTCGTATTTCAGCCCCAGCACTTCGCTGGTGTACTGCAACTCGCGTTCGGTTGCCGCCACATCACCATTCAGCTTGCGTCCATAAGACGGAACAATCGCTTTCAGCGTGGCCTGCCATTGTGGGCTTGAAACGCGATCGCCAAATACTTTTTCCAGCAGATTCAACATAATCGGCGCGGCGGTTGACGCCCCTGGCGATGCCCCCAACAACGCGGCAATGGTCCCTTGCTGGTCACTGACCACTTCGGTACCCAGACGCAGTACGCCACCTTTCTCGGCATCACGCTTGATAATCTGCACGCGCTGCCCCGCTTGCCACAAACGCCAGTCCTCTTTTTTCGCCTGCGGATAGTACTCTTTCAACGCTTCAAAACGATCCTCTTCACTCAACATCACCTGACTCACCAGATATTTCACCAGATCGAAATTATCCAGCCCAACGTGCATCATCGGCATCACGTTTGAGGTGGTGGTGGAACTCATCAGATCCCACAATGAACCGTTTTTGAGGAATTTGGTTGAGAAGGTGGCAAATGGCCCAAACAGCACGACGCGTTTACCGTCCAGAACACGGGTATCGATATGCGGAACCGACATCGGTGGTGCGCCAACGGAGGCTTTACCGTAAACCTTCGCCAGATGGTGATTAACCACGTCCGGGTTTTCCGAAACAAGGAACTGTCCGCCCACCGGGAAACCGGCGTAGTCTTTCGCCTCCGGAATCCCCGATTCCTGTAACAGTTTCAGCGCCGCACCACCCGCGCCGATAAAGACAAATTTGGCGCGGATGTTCTGTGCAGTGCCGTTTTTCAGATCGGCAACGGTGACGGTCCAGCTGTTATCGTCATTACGCTTTAGGGCGCGGACTTCGCTGCTGAGTTGCAGCGAGAAGTTAGATTTCTTCTGTAAGGAGGCGATCAACTGGCGGGTGATCTCGCCATAGTTCACATCAGTGCCAATTTCTGTGCGTGTTGCTGCTACTTTCTGTTGCGGATCGCGCCCTTCCATCACTAACGGTGCCCACTCTTTGATCTGCGCGTGATCTTCAGAGTAACGCATACCGCGAAACAGCGAGCTTTGTTGCAACGCGGCGTAACGGGCGCGCAGGAAATTAACGTTATCCTCGCCCCAGACAAAGCTCATATGCGGAACGGTATTGATAAATGAACGCGGAGTACGCAGCACACCGCGCTCGACCTGGTGCGCCCAGAACTGGCGGGAAATCTGAAATGCTTCGTTAATGGCGACTGCTTTTTCAATACTGATGCTGCCATCGGCGTTTTGCGGGGTGTAATTGAGTTCCATCAGTGCAGAATGCCCGGTTCCGGCGTTGTTCCAGCCGTTCGAACTCTCCTGCGCGACACCCTCCAGGCGCTCCACCATGGTCATCGACCATTCAGGCTCCAGCTCGCGTAAATAGGTCCCCAACGTGGCGCTCATAATGCCGCCGCCAATCAACAGTACATCAGTTTCCTGCTCCTCGGACGCTTTCGCTTTTGCCGTCATCGAAACGGCATTAAGCCCCACGGCCATCGAGAAGAGCATGGCAGTCACTTTTTTCATCTTGTTAATGCCTTACTTTTAGTCGCTTTATTGCAGGTGAGATTTGCGCGGCATCAACGGTAACACTTAACTAACAACATTTAAATAATGTTTATAAATTATATTCTAATTTTAGAAACATTATAATTTCGTTGATTAATTATAGGGTTATTAGAAACGAAGGTTTTTTTAGAATATTGACCTGGCGGCAGCAGTCCGCCAGGTCAGCGTCGAAATATTATGCCGTCCGGGCAACGGCATCACGCGAAGCAGCATCGCGCTCTTCGCCTGTCAGCTCGCTAAGTAGCCCGTTGCGCATTTCCAGCAGGCGGTCAGCGTGAATAAAGTAATGATCATCATGACTGATGGCGAAAATCGTTTTACCCATCTCCTGCATCAGCGGCAGCAGCACCTGATAAAACTCACGACGGAAGTGTGGGTCCTGATCCGCCGCCCATTCATCCAACAGGATAATATCGCGTTCTTCTGCCAGCGCCAGCAACAGCGCGACGCGTTTTTTCTGCCCTTTTGATAACTTCAGGTTAACAATACGCCCGTTGCTTAACTCAAGCTTATGAGCCATTTTCAGCTGCGCCAGCCACTTCTCAACCAGTTGCGGGTTAGCAGGTTTCCCCTCCGGCCCCAGCAGTTGATCAAACAACCAGACATCGGTAAACACTGCCGAAAACAGTTTGCGATAATCTTCCGGTTTTTCGCCGCTGACAGGTTTGCCATCCAGCAAAATTTCGCCGCTTTGTGGTTGATACAAGCCCGTCAGCAACATGGCCAGTGTCGATTTTCCGCTACCGTTGCCGCCAATCAGAAACAGCAGTTCGCCACGTTTAATGGTGAGGTTAATCGGCCCAACGGAAAACGCGTTATCCTGATAAGCAAACGTAACATTGCGCAGCTCCAGCCTTTGCCAGTTGGGAAACGTCTGCGGACGCGGAAACTCAGCTTTGAAAGGTGCGAGCGCGAATTTATTCAGCTTGTTAAACGCCACCTGCGCCGTCAGCAGCGTCGGTAATGCGCCAACCGCCGAAAGCAGCGGCGTACGCAGGAATAACAGCGTCAACGAATAGGTCGCGGCAACGTTGGTATCAGCCCAACCGAGACTGTTCGCCATCCAGAACACCAGACCGATTGCGCCCAGCATCATGATGTTTGACCAGTTCACAGCACTAAGATGGAAGGTGTCTGCGCGGATAATATGATGGCGATACTCTTGCGCATCAGGAATGTAGAGGTTGTTAAACACATACTCGGCGCGTTCACGGTTCAGAGTCAGCTCTTTGCGCCCTTCGAGTACGGTTTGAAAGTCCGTGTACAGCTTATCTTCGGTTTCACGCAGGGTCGCCATATGTTTGTACACCCGCGCCACCAGTATAAAACCACCCCAGATGGTGACTGCCATCCAGATAGCCGTTACCAGCAACATTTTGCCCGATAGCATCCACAAATACGCCGCGGAACCGATAGTGAGAATGATCCCCTGCACCAGTTCCGGCAGACGCACAAAAGCAATGGTGATATTGCGCACATCGCTGGTTAACCCCGCCAACAACGAGGCGCTACCAAGTTGTTCAATGCGCTCGACGTGAGTATCGAGAATCCGCTTGATAAATTCGCTACGCAGTCGGTAAACGAAGTGATGCCCCAGAGTGGTGAGCGCCAGTTGCGAACCTAGCGTCACCGCCATTAGCAGCAGCAATAAACCGAGAAACTCCGGCAACACCAGCAGACTGGTATCCGCCGTTTCGATAAGGCGCTGATTGATAAAAGCAATTAAGCCAATGCCTAATGCCGCACTGGCGAGGCTTAGCGCCATCACACTGATAAATGGCCAGCGATACTGCCGCCAGACAAGTACAAGAAGTTCCATGCAAAAAACCCGGACAATGAATTACAGCCCGCAGTTTAAACATCTTCGCGCGTACAGCAATAATAATTCTTATTTTTATTCTTTTTTACCTGCCTGACGGAATGTCAGGTTGTAGCGGCAGTCGGCGGTGAGTGGATGAAAGCCCGCTTTCAACGGTTGAATACCGTGATAAAACAGCCGCGATTCACCGCCCCATACCACCACATCGCCATGTTCCAACAACAATCTTTTTAGCGGATCATTTCGTTTCAGGCCGCCAAATTGAAAAATCGCGGGTAAGCCCAGAGAAACAGAAACAATCGGCGCGCGCAGATCCGGTTCGTCTTTATCCTGATGCAGCGACAGTTTCGCGCCAGGAGCGTAGCGGTTGATAAGGCAAGCATCTGGCTGGAAATCTGGATAGCCCGCCGCCGTAGCCGCACGTTGACATAAATTATGAAAACTCTGCGGCATGGCGGGCCATGGTTTATTTGTTTGCGGATCAATGGGCGAATAGAGATAACCTTGCCGATTGGTCGTCCAGCCCAGATGCCCACAGTTGGTCATTGCCACCGACATGGTATATCCCCCGGGGGTGACCATCTGGCGAAACGGCGACTGGCTGGCAACGTCATTAATATCGCGGATTAGTTGCTCCGCAGCGTTAAAAGCAAAACGGTGCAAAATCACCGCACCAGCCGCCAGTGGCTCTTGCCACGGTTCAGCATCGGCAAACAGATCCAACATTACCTCTCCTCATGTTCAGATTCGCGGCGCAGCAGTTGCGCTTTGCGCGACACGCCCCAGCGGTAACCGGAAAGTGTGCCATGACCACGGACTACCCGATGACAGGGTATTACGATAGCTAGCTTGTTAGCGGCACAGGCGCTGGCAACGGCACGTACCGCTTTCGGTTTGCCGATGGCGTTTGCCAGTTGCTGATAACTGACGGTTTCACCGCAAGGTATCGTGCGCAGTGCCTGCCAGACTTGTTGCTGAAAAGCGGTGCCGCGAATATCCAGCGGTAACGTCAGCGGTGTGTCGCGGTGATTCAGACTGGTGATCACCTCGCGCACATGTTGCTGAAACGTCAGATCGGCAGGCGCGTTGTCGGCAGCGGGAAACATCTGCTGCAACTCGCTGATTAGCGTCGCGTCATCATCGCCCAGCAATATCGCGCAAATCCCCCGCTCGCTTTCTGCCACCAGGCAACGGCCCAGCTCACAATCAGCCAGCGCGTAACGCACCGCCAGATTTTCGCCACCATGACGGAATTGTTTAGCCGTCATGCCCAGCGTTTCGTCAGCTTTGCGGTAGTAACTGCTGCTGTCGGGGAATCCGGCGTTAAGAATAGACGTCGTCACGCTCTCCCCTTTCGCCAGCGATTCACGCAAACGGCGAGCGCGCCAGGCCTGTTGCCAGGCTTTAGGCGTCATTCCGGTAGTCGCTTTAAACAACCGATGCAGATGGAACGGACTCATCGCCACCTGGTCGGCTAAGGCTTCCAGCGTTACAGGAGTTTCCTGTTCCAGCAGTCGGCAGGCGTGGGTAATTTTATCAAGGCGATGTTGCCGGGGATTGGCTTTGTCTGGCTGACAACGTTTGCAGGGGCGAAATCCGGCGGCGAGTGCCTCGCTGGCATTTGCGTAGAAGGAGACATTTTCCCGCAAGGCATGTCTGGCTCGGCAAGACGGACGGCAAAAGATACCCGTGGTGCGCACGGCGAAAACGAATTCGCCGTCGGCGTTCGGGTCGCGGGCTAAGACAGATTGCCAGCGTTGATCGTCAGTTAAGCATGTGGCGTTTTTCATCATCAGCTCCCTGGTTAAGGATAGCCTTTAGTCTGCCCGGTCACCATCACGCAAAAACCAACAATCTTGCGCTTTAATTTTTTTCGCTCACCAGGAAGCTTTTAAACTGCGGCGACATCCAGGTTTTAAAGCTATCGCCTTCTTTGGTGATCATGTAAACCGCCAGCCCTTCCCGGCGAACAACCTCTTTGGCTTTCTCCGGCCCCAGTACCATTAAGCCAGTATCCCAGGCATCGGCTTCCAGCGCCGTCGGGGCAATCACCGTCACGGATACCAGATTGTGTTCGATGGGACGCCCGGTTTGCGGATCGATAACATGGGAAAGACGTTTGCCGTCCAGTTCGTAATAGTTACGGTAGCTGCCAGAGGTGCTAATGCCATGACCGTTGATATCCACCACGGCCTGAACCGCGTTTTCTTTATCAGTTGGTTTTTGAATCGCTACCCGCCACGGCTGGCCTTCACCGTTCATACCACGGCTGTTCAGCGCGCCGCCCACCGACACCAGATAGCGGGAAATCCCTTCCTGCTCCATCAAGCGTGCCAGGTGATCCGCCGCATAACCTTCACCGACGGTGGAGAGATCGACATATAAATCCGGCAGGTCTTTTTGCAGATATTGCTGATGCGACTGATTAATGACCGTCAGGTGCTGTAAGCCGGTTTTGGCTTTCATCGCATCAATTTGTTCCTGGCTCGGAATTTGAACCGGCTGTTGTTCCGGGCCAAAGCCCCACAGATTCACCAGCGGCCCGACGGTTATATCCATCGCACCATCGGTCCTTGCGCCAATGCGCAGCGAGGTGGTGACGATATCGGCCATCGCTTCACTTACCGGCCACGGCGACAAACTTTGCGAGTCGTTAAAGCGCATCAGCGCGGAATCTTTTTTATAGGTCGAAAGCAGCTGATCGTCAGCGTCCAGCTGGGTCTGAATCTTTTCTTTAAGTTCGGCACTGCGTTTGGCGTCAATGCCCGGAATGCTGGCACGCCAGAAGGTACCCATGGTTTTGCCTTCGAGAACGGTAACTTCAATAGCGTGGGTTTTGGCGGGTTGTGGTTTTTGATCGCAACCAACAAAGAAGAGCGCGGCAGCCAGCAGTGCCACGCGGGTAAAGCTTATTTCCATACGTGATTATCCTCATGCGAACGGTCGCAAGAGTACACCAAAAAACTGAGTTTGTACGCTGAAAACAATGAAAAAAGGGCCCGCAGGCCCTTTGTTCGATATCAATCGAGATTAGAACTGGTAAACCAGACCCAGAGCTACGATGTCATCGGTGTTGATGCCAGCAGCGCGAGTGAACTGGTTGTCGTCCAGCAGGTTGATTTTGTAGTCAACGTAGGTGGACATGTTTTTGTTGAAGTAGTAGGTCGCACCAACATCAACATATTTCAGCAGGTCTTCATCGTCGTAGCCACGACCCAGGTTTTTACCTTTAGACTGCAGGTAAGCCAGGGACGGACGCAGACCAAAGTCGAACTGGTACTGAGCAACAACTTCGAAGTTCTGCGCTTTGTTCGCCCAACCCCAGTTGTTAGTACCTACGCGAGTTGCGTTGTAAGTCTGGGTGTACTGAGCAGCCAGGTAGATGTTGTTAGCGTCGTATTTCAGACCACCAGTGTAGGTTTCAGCACGGTCGCCGTTACCGATGTAAGCAATGCTGTTCTGATCATCAGTACGTTTGGAGCTGGAAACTGCAGCACCGATACCGAAGCCTTCGTAATCATAAGTGATAGAACCACCGACACCGTCGCCGTTCTGACGCAGAGCGCTACGACCGTTGTTGGTCATGCCTTCGCCGCTTACGCTACCGTTTTTGCCCTGGTACTGAACAGCAAAGTTCAGACCGTCAACCAGACCGAAGAAGTCGGTGTTACGGTAGGTCGCGAAGCCGTTACCACGCTGCTGCATGAAGTTGTCAGAACCGTAGGTGTCGCCACCGAATTCTGGCAGTACGTCGGTCCAGGAAGTTACGTCGTAAACAACGCCGTAGTTACGACCGTAGTCGAAAGAACCTACATCCTGGAATTTCAGACCTGCGAATGCCACACGGGTCCAGGAGTTTTCTTTGTTGTCTTCAGAGGTATTGCCCTGGATCTGATATTCCCACTGGCCGTAACCGGTCAGCTGGTCAGTAACCTGAGTTTCGCCTTTGAAACCAAGACGTACATAGGTCTGGTCGCCGTCTTCTGACTTGTTGTCAGAGAAATAGTGCAGGCCGTCTACTTTACCGTACAGATCTAATTTGTTGCCGTCTTTGTTGTAAACTTCAGCAGCGTTTGCTGCGCCTGCTACCAGCAGAGCTGGGACCAGGAGGGACAGTACTTTAACTTTCATGTTATTAACCCTCTGTTATATGCCTTTATTTGCTTTTTTATGCCACTGCATACTGATTAACCCTCATTAATCAGTCGGCAAGTCCATTCTCCCCAAAAATGCAGAATAATCCAACACGAATATGATACTAAAACTTTTAAGATGTTTCATTTATCGCTATAGATGTTTCAGAATGTAAATACAAGGGAACTTTTTAAGATTATTGCGGAATGGCGAAATAAGCACCTAACATCAAGCAATAATAATTCAAGGTTAAAATCAATAACTTATTCTTAAGTATTTGACAGCACTGAATGTCAAAACAAAACCTTCACTCGCAACTAGAATATCTCCCGCTATCATCATTAACTTTATTTATTACCGTCATTCATTTCTGAATGTCTGTTTACCCCTATTTCAACCGGATGCCTCGCATCCGGTTTTTTTTACCCTTCTTTACACACTTTTCATTATTCTGTGCTACCACAGGAAAACTATAACGCTTGTTAACTATTTCACAAATAATTAACATCAGCATAATTTCCAGCAATCTTCGTTTATTTGCAATTAATTTCGTTAGGCTTTTTGTCGGTTATTTGTACAGCAAAATGGCGCTTGTACATCTATTTCCCCCAATGCAGGATGATAAATATCACGGGAGAATAGAGAATCATCAATCAGGTAAGAGTCTGGAATTTCACACTGTACCCTTTATACTGCCCTATCACTTCGCGAAGTTTTAACAGGTCATAAACACGAATGCGTCAGAAAGAGACAACGGCCACGACCCGCTTTTCACTCCTACCGGGGAGCATTACCCGCTTCTTTTTACTGTTGATCATTGTGTTACTGGTGACGATGGGTGTAATGGTACAAAGCGCCGTTAACGCCTGGCTGAAAGATAAAAGTTACCAGATTGTCGACATTACCCACGCTATCCAAAAGCGCGTCGATACCTGGCGTTATGTGACCTGGCAGATTTACGACAACATTGCCGCGACGACTTCCCCCTCCTCCGGCGAAGGTTTACAAGAGACGCGCCTGAAACAGGATGTCTACTATCTGGAAAAACCACGCCGCAAAACGGAAGCGTTAATCTTTGGCTCTCACGACAACTCAACGCTTGAGATGACTCAACGGATGTCCACCTATCTGGACACGTTATGGGGCGCAGAAAATATACCGTGGTCGATGTATTACCTGAATGGTCAGGATAACAGTCTGGTACTGATCTCGACCCTACCCCTCAAAGATCTCACCTCCGGATTTAAAGAATCGACCGTCAGCGACATTGTTGATTCACGTCGCGCAGAGATGTTGCAACAGGCCAACGCGCTCGATGAACGCGAAAGTTTTTCTAACCTGCGCCGCCTGGCCTGGCAGAACGGTCATTACTTTACCTTGCGTACCACGTTCAACCAGCCGGGACATCTGGCAACGGTCGTTGCTTTTGATCTGCCGATTAATGATTTGATCCCACCGGGTATGCCGCTGGACAGTTTCCGCCTTGAGCCAGACGCGACGGCAACGGGAAACAATGAAAATGAGAAAGAAGGGACGGATAGCGTCAGTATCCACTTTAACAGTACGAAGATTGAAATCTCCTCGGCACTCAACTCTACCGATATGCGCCTGGTCTGGCAGGTTCCTTATGGCACCTTATTGCTGGATACGTTGCAAAACATTCTGCTGCCACTGCTGCTGAACATCGGTTTGCTGGCGCTGGCGTTATTTGGCTATACCACATTCCGCCATTTCTCCAGCCGCAGTACAGAAAGCGTCCCCAGCACGGCGGTCAATAACGAATTGCGCATTTTACGGGCAATTAATGAAGAGATAGTCTCACTGCTGCCGCTCGGCCTGCTGGTTCACGATCAGGAATCGAACCGCACAGTCATAAGTAACAAAATTGCCGATCATTTGCTGCCGCATTTGAATCTGCAAAACATCACCACCATGGCGGAACAGCATCAGGGGATTATTCAGGCGACGATCAATAACGAGCTGTATGAGATCCGCATGTTCCGCAGCCAGGTTGCGCCGCGCACACAAATTTTCATTATTCGCGATCAGGATCGCGAAGTGCTGGTAAACAAGAAACTCAAGCAGGCGCAGCGTCTGTATGAGAAAAACCAGCAGGGGCGGATGACCTTTATGAAAAACATTGGCGATGCGCTGAAAGAACCCGCACAGTCCCTGGCGGAGAGCGCGGCTAAACTCAACGCCCCGGAAGGCAAACAACTGGCGAATCAGGCAGATGTGCTGGTGCGGCTGGTCGATGAAATACAGTTAGCGAATATGCTTGCGGACGATAGCTGGAAAAGTGAGACGGAGCTGTTCTCCGTGCAGGATTTGATTGATGAAGTTGTGCCTTCAGTATTGCCTGCCATCAAGCGTAAAGGTCTGCAACTGCTGATTAACAATCATTTGAAAGCACACGATATGCGCCGCGGCGATCGCGATGCCTTACGACGTATTTTGCTACTACTGATGCAATATGCCGTGACCTCAACGCAATTGGGAAAAATCACCCTTGAGGTTGATCAGGATGAGTCCTCCGAAGACCGCCTGACGTTCCGCATTCTGGACACCGGAGAAGGCGTAAGCATTCATGAAATGGATAATTTGCACTTCCCGTTCATCAACCAGACCCAAAACGATCGCTATGGCAAGGCGGACCCGCTGGCATTCTGGCTGAGCGATCAACTGGCACGTAAACTGGGCGGTCATTTAAACATCAAAACGCGGGATGGGCTTGGTACACGCTACTCTGTGCATATCAAAATGCTCGCAGCTGACCCGGAAGTTGAAGAGGAAGAAGAACGATTACTGGATGATGTCTGCATAATGGTGGATGTTACTTCGGCAGAAATTCGGAATATTGTCACTCGCCAGTTAGAAAATTGGGGTGCAACCTGTATCACACCCGATGAAAGATTAATTAGTCAAGATTATGATATCTTTTTAACGGATAATCCGTCTAATCTTACTGCCTCTGGCTTGCTTTTAAGCGATGATGAGTCTGGCGTACGGGAAATTGGGCCTGGTCAATTGTGCGTCAACTTCAATATGAGCAACGCTATGCAGGAAGCGGTCTTACAATTAATTGAAGTGCAACTGGCGCAGGAAGAGGTGACAGAATCGCCTCTGGGCGGAGATGAAAATGCGCAACTCCATGCCAGCGGCTATTATGCGCTCTTTGTAGACACAGTACCGGATGATGTTAAGAGGCTGTATACTGAAGCAGCAACCAGTGACTTTGCTGCGTTAGCCCAAACGGCTCATCGTCTTAAAGGCGTATTTGCCATGCTAAATCTGGTACCCGGCAAGCAGTTATGTGAAACGCTGGAACATCTGATTCGTGAGAAGGATGTTCCAGGAATAGAAAAATACATCAGCGACATTGACAGTTATGTCAAGAGCTTGCTGTAGCAAGGTAGCCTATTACATGAACAATATGAACGTAATTATTGCCGATGACCATCCGATAGTCTTGTTCGGTATTCGCAAATCACTTGAGCAAATTGAGTGGGTGAATGTTGTCGGCGAATTTGAAGACTCTACAGCACTGATCAACAACCTGCCGAAACTGGATGCGCATGTGTTGATTACCGATCTCTCCATGCCTGGCGATAAGTACGGCGATGGAATTACCTTAATCAAGTACATCAAGCGCCATTTCCCAAGCCTGTCGATCATCGTTCTGACCATGAACAACAACCCGGCGATTCTTAGTGCGGTATTGGATCTGGATATCGAAGGGATCGTGCTGAAACAAGGTGCACCGACCGATCTGCCGAAAGCTCTCGCCGCGCTGCAGAAAGGGAAGAAATTTACCCCGGAAAGCGTTTCTCGCCTGTTAGAAAAAATCAGTGCTGGCGGTTATGGTGACAAGCGTCTCTCGCCAAAAGAGAGTGAAGTTCTGCGCCTGTTTGCGGAAGGTTTCCTGGTGACCGAGATCGCTAAAAAGCTGAACCGCAGTATCAAAACCATCAGTAGCCAGAAGAAATCTGCGATGATGAAGCTGGGTGTCGAGAACGATATTGCTCTGCTGAATTATCTCTCTTCTGTGACCTTAAGTCCGGCAGATAAAGACTAATCATCTGTAGGCCAGATAAGACGCGTCAGCGTCGCATCTGGCATTTGCACTGAATGCCGGATGCGGCGTAAACGCCTTATCCGGCCTACGATTCCCATTATTTCAATGGATTACAACAAAGTAGGCCAGATAAGACGCACCAGCGTCGCATCTGGCATTTGCACTGAATGCCAGATGCGGCGTAAATGTCTTATAAGCCTACGATTCCCGCGATTTCCGGACCCTCTCGGCATATACCGTCAGTGTCTGTTTTATAACATCCAGCGTTACCGGCTTCGACAGGCAACTGTCCATACCGGACTCCAGACACCGCTGCTTCTCTTCAGCCAGCGCATTAGCAGTTACTCCGATTACCGGCAACGTCAGTCCCAACTGACGAATGCGTTGCGTCAAGCGGTAACCATCCATATTTGGCATGTTGACGTCGCTAAGCACGATATCGATATGATTCTTGCTAAGTACATTAAGCGCATCGACGCCATCATTCGCAGTTTTACATTGATAACCCAACGATCCCAACTGATCTGCCAGCAGACGCCGGTTAATCGGATGATCATCCACGACCAGAATCATCATATCGTCATTATCGCTGACCGCTTTGTCCGTCGTCGGCAGAGTGTTAGCAGGATCATCGCTCTCCATCTCGATCAGATATATACGTGCCAGCAATGCCGGGAGCTCATGCGGGGCCGCCACACTGTGTACCCACTCCCCGGGCGCTTTCTCCAGCGGAATACCAATATGACGACGACAGAAGGTCACTACCGCTCTGCCCTGCCATTTTCTACTCACTACCTCGTCGGTGATTAACACATCTTCGGGAGTCGGTTCCTGCCCTTCGTATGTTGTAACGACTATGCCGCTGCGCTGCAAACTGGTTTCCAGGAACTGACAGAGCGACGCATTGCGGACTGCCAGCCAGCAGCGTTTCCCGCTCAACCCTTCCGCGCTTTTTTTCTGCGGGTACTGAGCGCCATACAACGGAATACGCACAGTAAACTGGCTGCCCATTCCCGGTTCTGAATCTACCGAGATGTCGCCGTCCATCATGCTGATCAGTTTTTCACAAATCGCCAGACCCAGACCAGTCCCCTGGAAGTTACGCTGTACGCCCGTGCCGACCTGGAAGAAGGGATCAAACAAGCGCACCACTTCTTTCGCCGGAATCCCCACGCCGGTATCGCGAACACGGATAGAGAGATAATCGCCATCAGCGCGAACATGCAGAACTATACAGCCGGTATCGGTGAATTTTATGGCGTTACTCAACAGGTTGGAGATGACCTGCTGTAAACGCATCGGGTCGCCATTTAAGGCCACTGGCACATCCGGTTCAATAAAACAGTACAAGCCTAACTGCTTGCGTACCACCAGCGGTAAATAGTTGGCGGTGATGTGGTTCATCACTTCACGCGGTGAAAACTCACGCGGTTCGATCTTCAACTGTTCCGATTCAATCTTCGAGAAGTCGAGAATATCGCTGATAATTTTCAACAACAGGCTGGAAGAGTTGTTCATTGCCGTCACCAGACGATCGACGCCTTTTGGCAGCTCTTTGGTTTGCAACAGATCCAGGTTACCGATAATGCCATACAACGGCGTTCGCAGCTCATGACTTACGGTGGCAAGGAACATCGATTTTGACTGACTCGCCTGTTCCGCTGCTTGTGCCATCTCCTGCAACGACTCTTCCATCTTCACGCGCGAAGAAACATCCACCAGCACACAAATAGCCACGTTTTCATTACGATAGCGCGAATGGACGAAGCTGATTTGCAGATTGGTATTGTTGCTGGTCAGGACATCAACAAAATTGACCTGCTGACCACAGATAATTTGCGTCAGTCGTTGGCGATCCTCATGCGTAAGCATATTGAGATAGGTATGCGCAAGTTCGTTACTTAAAATATTAACGCCATCAGCGGTACGCAAAATGCAGATACCCACTGGCGCGGAAGCGACAATCTTGCGATTAAACTGCTCGTGCTCTTCCAGTCGCAGGGCGTCGCTTTCCGCAGGAATGAATATACGCCGCTCGTACATCCGTGCGAGAGTAAACAACGCGGCTCCGGCAAGCACATTCAGTAAAATCGCGTTAAGGATCAACATGCGAATGCGCTCCAGCACCTTATCAACCGGCACCGAATAGACGATGCTTAACGATGAAGGTGGCAGGTTTTTCTTCAGCACCAGTTCCCGGAACCCTTCCGTATAGCCAAACCAGGAACGTTCCTGCATCCAGCGAGGATCGCTCTTAATCTTGCTTTCCGGTCCGGTAAGCGAAATCAGGGTATGACCATTTTCATCAAGAATGGTAACCCCCATCGGCAACGTACCAGGTAAAAAAAAGTTCTCCATCCGGATGGTTTGCTCGACACCCAAAAGCGCCTGCAACCGGTTCGCCAGATAAACTGGCGTCAAGGCGTAAAAATACCCGACGCCAGGGCGCGGACCTTCGCTGATCCAGTAGAGGTTACTGCCACTATCATCTTGTGGTGCATTTCGATATTTATTAATGCGTTCATGCAAAGCTTTTAGCGCGGTATCGCGTTCCACTGGCATATCACGCAGACCGAAATTGGCCATGCAGAGGTTATCGCTGCCGATTAAAAATACCCGGTTGAGATCGTAAGCCGCAGAGAAATTATCGCGCCAGTAGCGCATAAACCACGCCAATGACTCCAGAGAACCTCGCCAGGTGTTACTCATTGCGGAACAATCGGAGTCGGCAAACAGTGGTTCAAACACAGGCACATCTGCCTGCGTTTCTCGTCCACGCGGCGAAAGCACACCGTTTTCTGCCGATAAGCGATTTTCAGCTATGTACTTCAGCTCTTTCATCACATCAGAGGTGCGTTGAATAAAGCGCTGAGCCTGATCGGAACTCAGATTAAATTCCTGACGAATTTCCGATTCTCGCTGATGCAACGCATTAACGATGTAAAAAACGGATGAAAAAGCAATCAACAGCCAGAGCACTAACGCCAATGCTCTGAACATGTAGCGCGAGGCTTTCAGGGTTGTACGAAAAGAAGCAAGGTATTTCAAAGGGGCGAAGCTCCGCCTCAGGTGACCGATGGAGTGTGGTTAAGGTAGCGGTAAAAGCGTGTTACCGCAATGTTCTCTCTTCTCTGGAATATGATACACCGCCGAGAAATCATCACCTTAACCTCTGATAATCGTCATATACCGGACAAGACTAGTGGGATTCAGCATGCATTATATGAAGTGGATTTATCCACGCCGCTTACGCAATCAAATGATCCTGATGGCAATCCTGATGGTCATTGTCCCAACGCTTACTATTGGTTATATCGTAGAAACGGAAGGACGTTCAGCAGTCTTATCTGAAAAAGAGAAAAAACTTTCTGCCGTGGTCAACCTGCTTAATCAGGCGCTAGGCGATCGCTACGATCTCTACAACGACTTACCACGTGAGGAGCGAATCCACGCACTGAATGCAGAACTTGCTCCCATTACTGAAAATATCACTCACGCCTTTCCTGGCATAGGCGCTGGTTATTACAACAAAACGCTGGATGCGATAATCACTTACGCGCCTTCAGCGCTGTATCAGAATAATGTGGGCGTTACTATTGCCGCAGATCACCCTGGTCGCGAAGTCATGCGTACAAATACTCCTTTGATTTATTCAGGCAGGCAGGTGCGCGGCGATATTTTGAATTCAATGATCCCCATTGAGCGTAATGGTGAAATCCTCGGTTATATCTGGGCCAATGAATTAACCGAAGATATTCGCCGCCAGGCCTGGAAAATGGATGTGAGGATTATCATTGTGCTCACCGCCGGTTTGCTGATAAGCCTGCTGTTGATTGTCCTTTTCTCCCGTCGCCTGAGCGCCAATATAGATATCATCACCGATGGTCTCGCGACTCTGGCGCAAAATATTCCCACTCGATTACCACAATTGCCCGGTGAAATGGGGCAAATTAGTCAGAGTGTCAACAACCTCGCCCAGGCACTGCGTGAAACGCGAACACTTAACGATCTGATTATTGAAAACGCTGCCGATGGCGTCATTGCCATTGACCGCCAGGGTGATGTAACCACCATGAACCCGGCAGCAGAAGTCATCACTGGCTATCAACGTCATGAACTGGTAGGGCAGCCTTACTCCATGTTGTTCGACAATACTCCGTTCTACAGTCCAGTACTGGATACGCTGGAACATGGTACCGAACATGTGGCGCTGGAGATCAGTTTTCCAGGCCGTGAGCGCACCATTGAACTCAGTGTCACTACCAGTCGTATTCATAATACGCATGGTGAAATGATAGGTGCTTTGGTGATTTTCTCTGATTTAACTGCCCGCAAAGAAACCCAGCGCCGCATGGCGCAAGCTGAACGCCTCGCCACACTGGGTGAGCTGATGGCTGGCGTGGCGCATGAAGTACGTAATCCGTTAACGGCTATTCGTGGTTATGTACAGATCTTGCGCCAACAAACCAGTGACCCAATACATCAGGAATATCTGTCCGTAGTACTCAAAGAAATCGATTCAATTAACAAAGTTATTCAGCAATTGCTCGAATTTTCACGCCCACGCCACAGTCAATGGCAACAAGTCAGCCTCAATGCATTGGTTGAAGAAACTCTGGTACTGGTACAAACCGCCGGCGTACAAGCGCGAGTCGACTTCATAAGCGAACTGGATAATGAATTAAGCCCGATTAGCGCCGATCGTGAACTGCTCAAACAGGTACTACTGAATATCCTGATCAATGCCGTCCAGGCTATCAGTGCACGAGGGAAAATTCGCATTCGAACCTGGCAGTATAGCGACTCACAACAGGCCATTTCGATAGAGGACAACGGCAGTGGCATTGATCTCTCGCTGCAAAAAAAGATCTTCGATCCCTTTTTCACTACCAAAGCCTCAGGAACCGGGCTTGGTCTGGCGTTAAGTCAACGCATCATTAATGCCCATCAGGGTGATATTCGCGTCGCCAGTTTGCCGGGCTACGGCGCAACCTTCACGCTTATTTTACCGATCAACCCGCAGGGAAATCAGACTGTATGACTGCTATTAATCGCATCCTTATTGTGGATGATGAAGATAATGTTCGCCGTATGCTGAGCACCGCTTTTGCACTACAAGGATTCGAAACACATTGTGCGAACAACGGGCGCACAGCATTACACCTGTTTGCCGATATTCACCCTGACGTGGTGTTGATGGATATCCGCATGCCAGAGATGGACGGCATCAAGGCACTCAAGGAGATGCGCAGCCATGAGACACGGACCCCCATTATTCTGATGACGGCCTATGCTGAAGTAGAAACCGCCGTCGAAGCACTACGCTGCGGAGCCTTTGACTATGTTATCAAACCGTTTGATCTCGATGAGTTGAATTTAATCGTTCAGCGCGCTTTACAACTCCAGTCAATGAAAAAAGAGATCCGTCATCTGCACCAGGCACTAAGCACCAGTTGGCAATGGGGGCACATTCTCACTAACAGCCCGGCAATGATGGACATCTGCAAAGACACCGCCAAAATTGCCCTTTCTCAGGCCAGCGTCTTGATTAGCGGTGAAAGCGGCACCGGGAAAGAGTTGATTGCCAGAGCGATTCACTACAATTCGCGGCGGGCCAAGGGGCCGTTTATTAAAGTCAACTGCGCGGCGCTGCCGGAATCGTTGCTCGAAAGTGAACTGTTTGGTCATGAAAAAGGCGCATTTACTGGTGCACAAACCCTACGTCAGGGATTATTTGAACGTGCCAACGAAGGTACTCTGCTCCTCGACGAAATTGGCGAAATGCCGCTGGTACTGCAAGCCAAATTACTACGCATTCTGCAGGAACGGGAATTTGAACGGATTGGCGGCCATCAGACCATAAAAGTTGATATCCGCATCATTGCAGCCACCAACCGTGACTTGCAGGCAATGGTAAAAGAAGGCACCTTCCGTGAAGATCTCTTTTATCGCCTTAACGTTATTCATTTAATACTGCCGCCTCTGCGCGATCGTCGGGAAGATATTTCCCTCTTAGCTAATCACTTTTTGCAAAAATTCAGTAGTGAGAATCAGCGCGATATTATCGACATCGATCCGATGGCAATGTCGCTGCTTACCGCATGGTCATGGCCGGGAAATATTCGAGAGCTTTCCAACGTTATTGAACGCGCCGTCGTGATGAATTCAGGCCCGATCATTTTTTCTGAGGATCTTCCGCCGCAGATTCGTCAGCCAGTCTGTAATGCTGGTGAAGCAAAAACAGCCCCTGTCGGTGAGCGTAATTTAAAAGAGGAAATTAAACGCGTCGAAAAACGCATCATTATGGAAGTGCTGGAACAACAAGAAGGAAACCGAACCCGCACTGCTTTAATGCTGGGCATCAGTCGCCGTGCATTGATGTATAAACTCCAGGAATACGGTATCGATCCGGCGGATGTATAACACCAAAACTTGCTATGCAGAAATTTGCACAGTGCGCAAATTTCTGCATAGCCGTTCATTCAGCCTCTTAATCTCCACCTTATTTATTCTTTACTATTCAATGAATTAAAAAACAATATCAAACATTTTCATTCTGGCACTCCCCTTGCTATTCCCTGACTGTACCCACAACGGTGTATGCAAGAGGGATAAATAATGAAAACAAAATTGATGACATTACAAGACGCCTCCGGCTTCTTTCGTGACGGCATGACCATCATGGTGGGCGGATTTATGGGAATTGGCACTCCATCCCGCCTGGTGGAAGCATTACTGGAATCTGGCGTTCGCGACCTGACATTGATAGCCAATGATACCGCGTTTGTTGATACCGGCATCGGTCCGCTCATCGTCAATGGTCGAGTCCGCAAAGTAATTGCTTCACATATCGGCACCAACCCGGAAACCGGACGGCGCATGATTTCTGGCGAAATGGAGGTCGTTCTCGTACCGCAAGGTACATTGATTGAGCAAATTCGCTGTGGTGGAGCTGGACTTGGTGGTTTTCTCACGCCAACTGGTGTCGGCACCGTCGTAGAGGAAGGCAAACAGACGCTGACACTCGACGGTAAAACCTGGCTGCTTGAACGTCCACTGCGCGCCGACCTGGCGCTCATTCGCGCCCATCGTTGCGACACACTTGGCAACCTGACCTACCAACTTAGCGCCCGCAACTTTAACCCCCTGATTGCCCTTGCGGCTGATATCACGCTGGTGGAGCCAGATGAACTGGTCGAAACCGGCGAACTGCAACCTGACCATATAGTCACCCCTGGTGCCGTTATCGACCACATCATCGTTTCACAGGAGAGCAAATAATGGATGCGAAACAACGTATTGCACGCCGTGTGGCGCAAGAGCTTCGTGATGGTGACATCGTTAACTTAGGGATCGGTTTACCCACAATGGTCGCCAATTATTTACCGGAGGATATTCATATCACTCTGCAATCGGAAAATGGCTTCCTCGGTTTAGGCCCAGTCACTACAGCGCATCCAGATCTGGTGAACGCTGGCGGGCAACCATGCGGCATTTTACCCGGCGCAGCGATGTTCGACAGCGCAATGTCGTTTGCGCTGATTCGTGGTGGTCATATTGATGCCTGCGTACTCGGTGGTTTGCAGGTAGACGAAGAAGCAAACCTCGCGAACTGGGTAGTGCCTGGGAAAATGGTGCCCGGTATGGGTGGCGCGATGGATCTGGTGACCGGGTCGCGCAAAGTGATCATCGCCATGGAACATTGCGCCAAAGATGGTTCAGCAAAAATTTTGCGCCGCTGCACCATGCCGCTCACTGCGCAACACGCGGTGCATATGCTGGTCACTGAACTGGCAGTCTTTCGTTTCATTGACGGCAAAATGTGGCTCACCGAAATTGCCGACGGGTGTGATTTAGCCACCGTGCGTGCCAAAACCGAAGCTCAGTTTGAAGTCGCCGCCGATCTGAATACGCAGCGGGGTGATTTATGATTGGTCGCATCTCGCGTTTTATGACGCGTTTTGTCAGCCGGTGGCTTCCCGATCCACTGATCTTTGCCATGTTGCTGACATTGCTAACGTTCGTGATCGCGCTTTGGTTAACACCACAAACGCCGATCAGCATGGTGAAAATGTGGGGGGACGGTTTCTGGAACTTGCTGGCGTTCGGTATGCAGATGGCGCTTATCATCGTTACCGGTCATGCC
This sequence comes from Escherichia sp. MOD1-EC5990, assembly GCF_002965285.1. Taxonomy (NCBI): domain Bacteria; kingdom Pseudomonadati; phylum Pseudomonadota; class Gammaproteobacteria; order Enterobacterales; family Enterobacteriaceae; genus Escherichia; species Escherichia sp. MOD1-EC5990. The sequence goes on from NZ_PTRV01000011.1 coordinate 99,348, forward strand.
CTTGCCAGCTCTGCTCCGGTGAAAAGCTTGCTGCGTACTGCCGCTTCCGCCGCAAAGACGCCCGTACAGGGCGTCATGCTGGTCACTTTCTTCGGTTCAGTCGCTTGTGTCATCAACTGGGGATTTGGTCTGGTTGTCGGAGCAATGTTCGCCCGTGAAGTCGCCCGGCGAGTACCCGGTTCTGATTATCCGTTGCTCATTGCCTGCGCCTACATTGGTTTTCTTACCTGGGGTGGCGGTTTCTCTGGCTCAATGCCTCTGTTGGCTGCCACACCGGGCAACCCGGTTGAGCATATCGCCGGGCTGATCCCGGTGGGCGATACTCTGTTCAGTGGTTTTAATATTTTCATCACTGTGGCGTTGATTGTGGTGATGCCATTTATCACCCGCATGATGATGCCAAAACCCTCCGACGTGGTGAGTATCGATCCGAAACTACTCATGGAAGAGGCTGATTTTCAGAAGCAGCTACCGAAAGATGCCCCACCATCCGAGCGACTGGAGGAAAGTCGCATCCTGACGTTGATCATCGGCGCACTCGGTATCGCTTACCTGGCGATGTACTTCAGCGAACATGGCTTCAACATCACCATCAATACCGTCAACCTGATGTTTATGATTGCGGGTCTGCTGCTACATAAAACGCCAATGGCTTATATGCGTGCTATCAGCGCGGCAGCACGCAGTACCGCCGGAATTCTGGTGCAATTCCCCTTCTACGCGGGGATCCAACTGATGATGGAGCACTCCGGTCTGGGCGGACTCATTACCGAATTCTTCATCAATGTTGCGAACAAAGACACCTTCCCGGTAATGACCTTCTTTAGTTCTGCACTGATTAACTTCGCCGTTCCGTCTGGCGGCGGTCACTGGGTTATTCAGGGACCTTTCGTGATACCCGCAGCCCAGGCGCTGGGAGCCGATCTCGGTAAATCAGTAATGGCGATAGCTTACGGTGAACAGTGGATGAATATGGCACAACCGTTCTGGGCGCTGCCAGCACTGGCAATCGCCGGACTCGGTGTCCGCGACATCATGGGCTATTGCATCACTGCTCTGCTTTTCTCCGGCGTCATTTTCGTCATTGGTTTAACGCTGTTCTGACGGCAACTTTACAGACAGAAGGAATATAAAATGAAAAATTGTGTCATCGTCAGTGCGGTACGTACTGCCATCGGTAGTTTTAATGGTTCACTCGCCTCCACCAGCGCCATCGATCTGGGAGCAACAGTAATTCAGGCCGCTATTGAACGCGCAAAAATCGATTCACAACATATCGATGAAGTGATTATGGGTAACGTGTTGCAAGCCGGGCTGGGGCAAAATCCGGCGCGTCAGGCACTGTTAAAAAGCGGACTGGCCGAAACGGTGTGCGGATTCACGGTCAATAAAGTGTGTGGTTCGGGTCTGAAAAGCGTGGCGCTTGCCGCCCAGGCAATTCAGGCAGGTCAGGCGCAGAGCATTGTGGCGGGGGGTATGGAAAATATGAGTTTAGCGCCCTACTTACTCGATGCAAAAGCGCGCTCTGGTTATCGTCTGGGAGACGGACAGGTTTATGACGTAATCCTGCGCGATGGCCTGATGTGCGCCACCCATGGTTATCATATGGGAATTACCGCCGAAAACGTGGCTAAGGAGTACGGGATTACCCGCGAAATGCAGGATGAACTGGCGCTACATTCACAGCGTAAAGCGGCTGCCGCAATTGAGTCCGGTGCTTTTACAGCCGAAATCGTCCCGGTAAATGTTGTCACCCGGAAGAAAACCCTCGTCTTCAGTCAAGACGAATTCCCGAAACCAGATTCTACTAAAGAAGCTCTGGCTGCATTGCGTCCGGCCTTCGATAAAGCAGGTACTGTCACCGCCGGGAACGCGTCAGGTATTAACGACGGTGCTGCCGCTCTGGTGATTATGGAAGAATCTACGGCGCTGGCAGCAGGCCTTACCCCCCTGGCTCGCATTAAAAGTTATGCCAGCGGTGGCGTGCCCCCCGCATTGATGGGTATGGGGCCAGTACCTGCCACGCAAAAAGCGTTACAACTGGCGGGGCTGCAGCTGGCAGACATTGATCTTATCGAAGCCAATGAAGCATTTGCCGCGCAGTTCCTTGCCGTTGGGAAAACACTGGGCTTTGATCCTGAGAAAGTGAATGTCAACGGCGGGGCCATCGCGCTGGGGCATCCTATCGGCGCCAGCGGTGCGCGTATTCTGGTCACACTATTACATGCAATGCAGGCACGCGATAAAACGCTGGGTCTGGCAACGTTGTGCATTGGCGGCGGTCAAGGAATTGCGATGGTGATTGAACGATTGAATTAACATTTAAAAACGCCCGGTAGCGAAAGTCATCGGGCGTTTTCTTGAACATTGACAGTAAAGATAACCTCAGTAATCACCAGTCAAAACTTTTCACCAGCGTCAGTTCGCCAGCATTACGCATCGGTACAATAAATGTTTCCTGTTTCTCATTAACCGATCCTTCATCGGTGATCAACGTCAGTTGGGCGGTCGTCAATTCCGTTTCGCTGCGTCCGCCATAGTAGTTGATATATACCTGATAGCGCCCGTGAACTGGTGCTGGCATGGCGAAAATCTCCGGTCCGTACCCCGTCGTGACATCCATATCCAGTGCACCACTGTTTTTCAGCACGGTGTTACCGTACCAGGCGTGTTCGCCATCAGGTGTGACAACGTGAAGATCGAGGTCGGTATTGTCCGTATCCCAGGAGAGAACCAGCCGTAAACGCGCGCGGATCACTCCAGCGCCCGGCGTTGAGTAAAACTGCATTTTTTGTCGGCTTTGCCCATCTGGGCTGATGACCTGCACGCTGTTGCTGCCTTCAGTGAAAATATAAGGGCGTGCAAATGAACCATCGGATTCAATTCTCTGCGGCATACTGGCACCGTTGACCACCAGCCGGCCCTGCTGAACTTTACCCGCCGCAGCATAATTCTTTATTTTGCCGCGGATCTGCGCTGAGATATTTTGATCATCTGCCATGTTGACGGACGACGCCGGGTAATTGATCGATTGTGAAAAACTGGCATCTTCGCCCTCTGCCGGATGCCAGCCAGAGAGCGGTGCATCAATCTCGACTTCCTGCACACCTTCGCCATGGGCAACAGGCGAAAGCGCCACCAGTAACAACAGAAGAAAAATCTTTCGCATAGCATTAGTCCATTAATAATTGTCGGGTCAGCGTTTCGATATAGTTCTCATCAAGCCCGGTGGGATAACCATCAAAGGCCAGGTGCAGATACTCATGGGTTAAATCCAGCCGATCCTGAAGCGTAAAGAAGTTACGAATAAACAGCCGTTTCTGCTGCCGATCGGTATAGGGGAAACCTGAGACTAAACGGCAGACCGCAAACACGTCTGGTTCGTTGTACCCCGTTTCACCTTGTAACATACGCCGCCACTGCGGCATTTTTTTCGCCAGCCAGGCCTTCGCTTTGGGTAATAACTGGCAGGTTGAGCGCGGCGCTCCCCAGCGGCTAAGGCTATTGTCGGGATAAGCAAACGCGAGTATCTGATCGTAACGCTCTCCCTGCCCCGCCTGGGCGGTGGCTTGCCGCCAGGAGAGTGTCCCTTCGGTAGCGCGACTGCCGTGATAATGGACCGGGTCGCCCGCATAGATGAGATCCTGCGTCCAGGCGGTCATCATTCGCGCCCCCGTGGTAGCTGGCGAAGCAGAAACACGCTGCGTGGCACTGCTGTCGGGGATGGTCAGGCAATCGCCTTCCCGATTGGCGTTTTGCTGTAAGAAAGTGCGAATCGCCACGGTCATAGCTTTCGCTGCCTCAGGGGGCGTACTTTTCGCCTCGCGGTCCAGTACTCTGGCAACGTACTCTTCACGATCAAGATGCGACTGCAATTTCAGTTTGCCCTTTTCGGTCAGTAAGGTCGTCTCACCGTGGCTGACAAACGTAATGTGGTTACCATTGGCAAACGTCACACGATAGCGCCCATTAAGTACGCCGGGTTTTATTGCTGTCGTACTCTTTTCCGCCGTGATTTTCTTCAGCGGATAACGGGCAAACAGCTCCACCTCTACACATTGCCCACTGGCAACTTGCGTCGGCACTGGCAATACCCGATTAAGCACCGTCGCATAACGGGTCAGTACCGTTTTGCTGGTGCCACTGCCAGTAACCCACAGCGGTGTACCATCGGTTAACCAGCCGGCAAAACCACCCTGACGGATTTCCTGTTTTTCATCGGCAAACCAGCTCCAGGTTTTCACCCTTACCCGACTACCGAGCATGGATGCGACACCGATTTTCGCCTCGTCCAGCACCACATCCAGTAAGATTTCCTGAGCTTTGTTTTGCGCGGGTAACGTCGCTAATGAATCAAGCAGCGATTTAACCGTTACCGAGGTTTCTGGCTTCAGCGTAGGAAGAGACGCTAACCACGCAGGTGCCTGACGCTGTTGCCAGTATTGCCCCCAAACATCTGCACCAATATGCAACCGTTGCGGCGCAAAATAGAGTCCACAGGAGCGTACCAGCGCGGTATCGCGCGTTATGCTCTCCCCAGCCTGACAACAATAAACCTCTTCCGGGGAGTTTCCGCGACACTGGTAGGGCTGCTCTGGTTGATGGGTATCCTCCAGCCAGGCGTAAACATACAGTTTCCACAAACTCCCTAATGGCGTGGTGAGCGAGTCAGGTAATGCCGAGACTTTGGTCACGCCTGATGACGACAGCTGATACAGTTGATCGTGCTGCGCGCCCCGCAGCGCCAGTTGTAACGGCGTCTCCTCCGCAAGCGTTGGCAGAGTAACCAACGCTAATAGCCAGACGATTCTGCGCCAGTTCACTTATTTCACCTGCATCCCGGTCCATTCGCTCCCTGCCGCAACACTTTGCTGTGCAGGTGCATAGGAACGCACATAACGAGCAGGAGGCAGAACGAATTGCCCTTTTTGCGAGAAACGCAGCAAATGGCGGAAGGTGACCGTTCCCGTCAGTTCTTTTACCGGCACCATATAGGCCAGTTCACCCATTTCATTTCGCGCTTTTTCCAGCAACTGCCCCTGCTGTTTCGCGGCGTTGGGTTTATTGACCGAAATGCCCCACGTTGTCCGCTCAACGTCAGCCCCCGGCGGGAGCGGTACTTCCACCTGACCGTAGCGTAGAACTGCATCCTGCTCGCTGGTAAGCGTGATTTCATCGAGATACAGCGCATCGCTGTCAATCTCATTGCTGGTCAGCGGCTGCAGAGTAAAGCTCATCTCTTCTTCACCCGGGATAAGCCGATACAACTGTCGTTCAACGGTCACCGGAATGTTACTTTGTTGAGCCGTTTTTGCCGGTTCACGCCAGCGAACCTGCACGTTTTGCGGCGGTAATTCGTCACCAAAAGAGAGAATGTCCGGCACGCCCTGACCAACCCAACGCCAGTATTCACCCCCTCCGGTTAACTTATGTTTGGCCCATGCGCCCGCAGGAGCAGGTAACGTAACCGGAGGCATCGTCGCCATATATTTCGCCAGCCAGTTCATTGCCAGCGCGCGCTCAATAGTGGATTGTTCAGCGGTTAAACCACTTAAAATAGCGGCAGCCTGGGTGGTGTCGCCTCCGCTATTGAGCAGCACAACCGTGTGCGCCAGCGGCTGGTTACTGTTTGCCGCTTTATCCCACGCATATTGCTGAACCTGTGCCATCACAGTGGACTTCAACTGCGCTTTTTTCAGCAACGTCATGGTTAAGACGTTTGCCACCGCATCTGCCAGTGGAGATTCAGGTGTATCGAGGATCAGGCTGTCATTGATATCGCTGGTGTCTGCCTCAGAGAAATCTTTAGTTTTAGTTCCGCGCCGGGCGATAGCTTCATCCAACCCTTTCAACAACGTTTTGCACGGCAGATTCATCTCCTGCGCCCACGCCAGCACCAGCGCCCGATGCAATAACGGCATGTTATCCGCCTGCTCCGCGTAGCTGTCGAGCATATGCTGCCAGTATTCCGGTTGTTGCGTTACGCCGAGCGCCTGGCTGGCCTGCCAGTCGGCGTACCATGCCCATGCCGTGAGGAATGCGTCGCCATTGCCATCTTCACCCCACCAGGTAAAGCGCGCTCCTGGCCCCGCCAGTTGCATCAGCCGCAGACGGTTATCCTGAATCATCTGACGAATGTCGTTAGCGGCGGCACTTTGATGATCGGCAAGTGAACGCCAAGCGAGACTGAGCGGGATCAGACGGCTACCGGTGTTGATCACGCCACCCCACGGTTCATCGACTAACGCATCAAGATTGTTACGGAAAATCTCCTGCGGCGTTTCGCTACTTTGTAGCCGGATATTGCTCGCCTGCTCGGGCAACATCAGCGCGTTATCGCCACCGCCGAGCATGACATTTTTCTGCTGTTCAATGGGCCAGCTGTTATCCACAAAAGACAGTTTTGTGCTAATACTGTCCTGCACTTGCCCATTTTGTTGCAGTTCTGCACTTAACAAGCCAGATTGCTGAATATTCTGCGTCAGCGAAATATAATTCGCCCCTTTATGCAACGTCAGCGTCTGACGCACCTCCGCGCCTGAAAATTTAGTCACCAGTGCCACCGGTTCGTTATCCTGCTGACTGAAGATAAACAGTCCTGCCGCCGGTTTGTCACCCATGCGATATACCGTTGGCATACTCCACTTCATGTAGAGATTTTTTTCCGAACGCAAATAAGCACGCCCCTGCCCGACCAGCCCGTCGCCGTTCATCCCACGCGCGGTGATGCGCCAGCGGGTTAATGAATCAGGCATCAGGAACGTGAAATACGCTTTGCCTTGTTTATCGGTTGTGAGTGACGGCATCCAGGCAGCGGTATCCACCTCTTCACGCCGTGGACGTTCCAGCATTTTCACTCGCCGCTCGCTGCGGTTAGTCGCGCCAGGCGCAACAGGTTCGCTGGAGAGCGCCTGGTCGTAGCTGATAAATGACAGGCTGGAGCTGGTACGCACATTGTTACGCCCCAGCGGATAGAAAAATTTGCCGATATTCGGCGCGATTTCCGGTTGCAGCGCGTAGATCATTTCATCGACCACGCCAACCGTTAACTGCGCAGAAACTGGTTTACCTTTCAGCAACGAGGTTAATTCGACATTGACCAGTTCACCTGGCTGGTAATGGGTTTTGTCCGTTTTCACCCGAATATCCAACTGGGGAACGGCAACTTTGATTCCGGCGTTCTGAAAACTGTACTGACCGTTACGGGTATACAGCACCGAAAAAGTGATGTTAGGCGCAAAGGAATTGCTCACCGGTACGCGGGCTTCATACTGGGTATCGTTTAAACGTTGTAACGTCAGCCAGTTTGCCGGATGCGATAGCAGCGACTGCTGTTCCACGCGATCGCGTTCCAGCGTCAATAATGCTTCATCAATTGGCTCCGGGAAGGTAATCAGCATCTTCGCGGTTTCGCCAGGCTGGTACAACGTTTTATCTGCCACGATATCTACCGTACCAGTATGCGACGTGCTGCCCTTACCGCTGACGGCATGGCTTAACCCGGCGAGAATTAAGCCGTCTTTATCGCGTAACGTCAGGTTGTAGTTGCCTGGTTTATCGAAATTGACGGTAAAGGATTTGCCGCCAGGAGGTAGATCTCCGCTGTGGCTCGTGCGGTCTTCCAGACGCAACCACTCATACGTAACAGGAACCTGTTTTGAAGATTCCAGCGCAGCATAACGGAAAACAACCGATCCACCGCTATTGCTGTATTGTGCGGCGGTGCTCAAAGTGTAATGCGCCAGACCGCGTTCAATGAGGATCTCTTTGGTGGTGGTAACACGATACGCCGCGCCGTCACTGGCGGAGACAGTTAACAAATAACGGCTTGGTTTATCGGCGGCGGGGAGATTTAACGCCACATGACCATTATCGTCGGAAACCGTTTCACTGCCTTCCAGCGACACCGGGAAACGTCCGGCATAGCGCAAATCGTTACCGACCATTGATAATTGCTGAGCGCGCAAACTTAACTGCACGCGGGCATCTTTTACCGGCTCGCCATCCGGGTAAAGCAGTTGCAGTTTACCGCTAACCGCTTCGCCTGTTTTGAACTCTTTTTTGTCGAGAGCTAAACCAATCTCAAAATGTGGCTTGATATAGTTGGCTACGCGAAAACTACTGCTATAGACCTGTTTGCGGTAAGCAAGACGTAATTCATAACCTCCGGCAACGGCATTTTCTGGCAGGCGGAAACTCCCCTGCCCGCCATTACGCGCATCCAGCGTGACATTGACGGTTTGCAACAGGCTGCCATTAGCATCCAGCACTGAAAGTTTCGCCGGTGCGCTGACGATAGGGGATGAATGCAACGGATCGTGGAACTCGCGGCCCATCACTTTAACATCGACACGATCGCCTGCGCGATATAGCGGGCGATCAGTAAAGATATACAAGCGGGTATTATAGATTTCACTTTCGTAGAAAAAATTCTCGGAGACAAAAACGCCGCCTTCTGCATCTTTACCCAGAATGTATGAACGTTCAGGCGATATATGTTGTAACTGTAAGGTGCCGCTGTCATCGGTGATACCTCGGGTCATCACGCCAAGACCGTCAGTCCACAGAATTTCTGATCCCGGCTTCGCTTCCCCCTTCTTTTTGCCGGCGGTCCATACCAGAAGCTCGTTACCCGACACTTTACTCAACGCCACGGTATCAGAGACAAATACCACCGTCGTTGCCCGATACCCACCGACCATCGCCTCGACGAGATACAGTCCCGGCTCTTGTTTGCCGAGAGGAATATAGATGTTGCCCGGCTGCGGCGAGATGAAATTGCTGGATGCGCCTTCCAGTTTTACCCCTTGCTGCGGCTCGACCGGTTTTGCCTGCCATAGTGGATAGCGGAACTGTTCCACCAGTGGATATTTTTTCAGCGGTGAAAACTGGCTGTTCTGTACATAACGGGAAGGTTTAACAATGGCATTACCGAGCTGTAATTCGGGTAACGCCTGAGTCACATTCTGCCGTGACTGAGAAGAGAAAGTACGCTGCATTACACGGCGAGATTTGCCATACCAGTTATCCCACAGCCAGGTTAGCGTATTGTTCAGCCCGTCGCCCAGATATTGCGGTTGCACCACAATGCGATGCAGGTTTTTCTGCTGGCGCAAAAATGCCATCGGGTCAGGAATACGATACAGGCGAACGTCCACGCCGCCGTACTCTTCCATCTGGTAACGTCGATAATCACGCCCCGGCGCTTCAAGTCGCACTTTCGCCTCTTCAGTGCTGCTAAAACTGCTGTCAGCGAGCAAAAAGAATGTTCCCCCAGCGGGCGGCGCATAGTTACTGGAAGGAAGCGAATCATCAGCATTAGCAAGCCCTGTTCCCACAAGAGACAGGCACAAGCACGCTGCTATCGCGCCAGAAAATTTAAACGATAAATGCCAATGAAATTGGGATTGGAATCGTTGGGTATCCATCGGGTGTCCTTCCATGTCATAAGTTGTTGCAGACTGACTGCGCGCATTCCGTTGTCAGTTTTCGTGGCGCTTCCGGTGTGGTAGATGACGTAACGCCCCATCCAGACCATTAAGTGCTGGGCATCGCCCTGATCGAAAAAAATCATATCGCCAGGCAACGCCTGGTTTATGTCCTGGCCAATAAATTGGCTGTTGTACTGAATCAAATTAATCGCGGTCACATAGGGGCCGGTTTTTCCGTTCCCCTGATTCCAGTTTTGCGCCAGTTGACGCTGTTCAGGTGTTAGCGTCATTTCAGGCGGCAAATACTGACTTGCTATACCGTTACTTTTTAGCCATTTGCTGTCGTGAACTTTCAGCGCCTCGTTCGCCGAAAATCGCACCAGGCCCGCACAATCCTGCTGATACCAGCGCGGACTTGGCCCCTGGCGGAGTTGTTCCTGTGCAATACGCACAAACCAGGCGCGAAACAGCCCCGATTGTTCGACATTCAGCATTTCGCTATGAGCAACAACACAACACAGCCAGCAAATCAGCGCCAGCAGCCCGTGCCTCATAGTGGCTGCCAGGTAATGGGTAGCCACTGCCAGGCGGCACCGGGTTCCATCTGGGCCAGCTTCATGACATAACGCGGTTGTTGAGATAAAGCGTCCAGCTTCGGCATTAATAAAGTTTGTGCGGCGTTATAAAAAACCGGTTCGAGATTCTTCGGCAGACTGGTCAGCGTTTCGTTACGCAGCAGTTTCGCCACGCCTTGTGGATTGATATAGACCGGAACAATGCCTTCAGTGGGTATCACATCCACCATTGCCGGGCGGGTTTTATTCAGTGTTTGCAACGCGTTATTGACCAGCGTGTCATCGAGGGAGAAAAGCATCGTCTTGTTTTGCATCGCCAGCGACACGCGGAAAAAATAATCCGACATTAATTGATCTGGTTGCGCCGCCTGTGCTTTCGGATACTGACCGTATCGGGAACTCACTTCGCGACGCCAGATTTGCGCTTCGCCCTGCTGCGTCTGGGTTACTGGTAATATACCTTCTGCGGCTTTGCTTTCGAGCGCGCCAATATTTTGCGTAAACAGTTTTCCTGGCAATTGCACTTGTTCGGCAGAGCCATCAAACTGACCGACAAACAGCGGAGTTTGCAATTTTGAATCTTCATACCAGCACAGCCCCGCAGCACCGTCTAACGCCCCGTTGAGCTTGTCGTTTTCCTGGCTGATGTGGGAAAGCATCTCTTCAGCAATACCATGTGAATAAGGCACCGCCACACAGAAGCTGGCCCCTGCAGGCATACTGTTCCATACCGGCGTAAAATCGAAACTGGCATCTACGCTTGCGGATTCATCATTTAACGCCAGAAAACTGTGCCAGCCGTCGTTGCTCATTTCGAAGCGCACACCAGCAAAAGAAGGCATTAATCGCTGGTAGCCAAAACCCAGCAAATTTGCACTGACCACGATGCGCTGGCGTACTGGCGTTTTTTCGGCAGTACGCTCTTCCAGGCCAAAGCTGGCTTGCCAGCGTTTTTTACCGCTCAACAAATCACTTGCGATCGCCGTGGCTTCGGTATCCTGCTGATCATCTTTAAACAGCATGTCCGTGCTGGAAAACACCAGCATCTTGTCCTGATAAGTTGCGAACATCAGGGCGTTATTGCCGTTATAGCGCAACTGATAAACCGGGATGGTTTCACTATTTAGCTTAATACTACTGATTTCCGTTTTACTTAACTGGCTGTCGCTGGTAGCGGCAAACAGCAATGGCTCCAGCAGCTTGCTTAAACCACTTCGCTGGATCAGCACCATATAATGAGAAAGATGGCCTTGTTTATCGTGCCATAGCGCCGCCTGCGCGGGCTGATCTAAGAGTGACGAAAAGAGCTTATCTTTTAGTGTGAGATCGTGTTCGTAGACAATGCGGCGAATGCTGCCTTCAATGCCCAGACGGTCGGCATGGTTCTGATAATAAAAAACGAAATCTTCGCTTAGAACATCGTGAAGAAACGGAATGGTAAGGAGGTCTTTGGGAAGCTGGCTCAGAGAGTCGCTGTCGAGAAAGAGGTCCGGCTCATTGAGATCGATTTGCAGATTGTTGTGTACCACCAGCGGCGACAACGTTTTTTCTGGCCCACTACCAGCATATTGCAATGCCCAGACACCAGCGGAAAGCAGTACTATTGCGCCAAAACCTACAAGACCATAGAACCGCCAGCCTTTCGCCTTTTTTTCACTACCCATTGCCACATTCCTTGTGTAAAGCCAGCCATTTTTTATGGGTACAGCAAAACTTTACCGCGCCCTAATACGACAAAAGCCCAGACTTTGCAGCCTGGACTTTTCAATTCAAAAAAGGGAGATAACTCCCTTTTGGCATGAAGGGATGAAATTATTCTTCTTCTGGCTCGTCGTCAACGTCCACTTCCGGAGCGATTTCATCGTCCCCTTCCGCAGCACTGCCGTCGATGGAATCCAGATCTTCCTCGTCAACCGGTTCAGCAACACGTTGCAGACCCACTACGTTTTCATCTTCCGAAGTACGGATAAGGATCACGCCTTGGGTGTTACGGCCTACGATGCTGATTTCAGAAACGCGAGTACGTACCAGCGTACCGGCATCGGTGATCATCATGATCTGGTCGCAGTCATCTACCTGCACCGCGCCAACCACTAAACCGTTACGTTCGGTAACCTTGATGGAGATAACCCCTTTCGTCGCACGCGACTTAGTCGGGTATTCCGCTACCGCAGTACGTTTACCGTAACCATTTTGCGTTGCGGTGAGGATTGCACCATCGCCACGAGGCACGATCAGAGAGACGACTTTATCGCCTTCACCTAAGCGAATACCGCGAACACCGGTGGTGTTGCAGCCCATCGCACGGACAGAAGACTCTTTAAAGCGCACCACTTTACCTTCGGCGGAGAACAGCATTACTTCGTCTTCACCGCTGGTCAGGTCAACGCCGATCAGCTCATCGCCGTCAACCAGTTTGATCGCCACTTTACCAGCGGTACGCAGACGGTTGAACTCGGTGAGGACGGTTTTCTTCACAGTACCGTTAGCGGTCGCCATGAAGACTTTCACACCTTCTTCAAACTCAGTCACCGGCAGGATCGCGGTGATACGTTCGTCCTGCTCCAGCGGCAGCAGGTTGACGATCGGACGACCACGCGCGCCACGAGTCGCTTCCGGTAACTGGTAGACTTTCATCGAATAGACGCGACCACGGCTGGAGAAGCACAGGATATGATCGTGAGTATTCGCCACCAGCAGTCGGTCGATAAAGTCTTCTTCTTTAATACGTGCGGCAGATTTACCTTTCCCGCCACGACGCTGCGCTTCGTATTCAGAAAGCGGCTGGTACTTCACGTAGCCCTGGTGAGAGAGCGTCACTACCACATCTTCCTGAGTAATCAGATCTTCCAGGTTGATGTCTGCGCTGTTGGCGGTGATTTCAGTACGACGTTTGTCACCGAACTGTTCACGAACCAGCTCCAGCTCTTCGCGGATCACTTCCATCAGACGATCGGCGCTACCAAGAATACGCAACAGTTCCGCGATCTGATCCAGCAGCTCTTTGTATTCATCGAGCAGTTTTTCGTGCTCAAGGCCGGTCAGTTTCTGCAGACGCAGATCCAGAATTGCCTGAGCTTGCTGTTCGGTCAGGTAGTACAGACCGTCACGCACGCCGAACTCTGGCTCCAGCCATTCCGGACGCGCAGCATCATCGCCCGCACGTTCCAGCATCGCGGCAACGTTGCCCAGCTGCCACGGATTAGCAACCAGCGCCGTTTTCGCTTCCGCAGGCGTCGGCGCATGACGGATCAGTTCGATGATCGGGTCGATGTTCGCCAGCGCCACGGCTAATGCTTCAAGGATATGAGCACGATCGCGAGCTTTACGCAGTTCGAAAATGGTACGACGGGTCACCACTTCACGGCGGTGACGAACAAACGCCGCGATGATGTCTTTCAGGTTCATGATCTTCGGCTGACCATGGTGCAATGCCACCATGTTGATACCGAAAGAAACCTGCAACTGGGTCTGGGAGTAGAGGTTGTTGAGCACCACTTCACCGACCGCATCGCGTTTGACTTCAATCACGATGCGCATACCGTCTTTGTCAGACTCGTCACGCAGCGCGCTGATGCCTTCCACGCGTTTTTCTTTTACCAGTTCCGCAATTTTTTCGATCAGGCGCGCTTTGTTCACCTGATACGGAATTTCGTGGACGATAATGGTTTCACGCCCGGTTTTGGCGTCAACTTCCACTTCCGCACGGGCGCGGATATATACCTTGCCGCGACCGGTACGGTAAGCTTCTTCGATACCGCGACGACCGTTAATGATTGCCGCCGTCGGGAAGTCCGGCCCCGGGATGTGTTCCATCAGCCCTTCAATGCTGATGTCTTCATCATCGATATACGCCAGACAACCGTTGATGACTTCCGTCAGGTTGTGTGGCGGGATGTTGGTTGCCATACCTACGGCGATACCGGAAGAACCGTTCACCAGCAGGTTAGGAATTTTGGTCGGCATGACGTCCGGAATTTTTTCCGTGCCGTCATAGTTATCAACGAAATCGACCGTCTCTTTTTCGAGATCGGCCATCAGTTCATGGGCAATTTTCGCCAGACGGATTTCCGTATAACGCATTGCCGCCGCAGAGTCGCCGTCGATGGAACCGAAGTTACCCTGACCGTCTACCAGCATGTAACGCAGCGAGAATGGCTGCGCCATACGGACGATCGTGTCATAAACCGCCGAGTCACCATGGGGATGGTATTTACCGATTACGTCACCAACGACACGGGCAGATTTTTTATAGGCTTTGTTCCAGTCATTGCCTAGTACGTTCATGGCGTAAAGTACGCGACGGTGTACCGGCTTCAGGCCATCTCGGACATCCGGCAGCGCACGGCCAACAATGACCGACATCGCATAATCCAGATAGGAGCTCTTCAGCTCTTCCTCAATGTTGACCGGTGTAATTTCTCTCGCAAGGTCGCTCATCTAACCGCTATCCCTCTACTGTATCCCGGATTCAAAGGTCGCAAATTATAACACAGCCGCGCAGATTGAGGTAAACCTATACGCTTTATTCACATCCAATGCCTGATATACTCGTTTGTCTTGCCAATTACGGAGTAGAAGTGCCAATGAATGCCGAAAAATCGCCGGTAACCCCTAACGTAGACCACGAAGAGATCGCTAAATTTGAAGCCGTCGCCTCCCGCTGGTGGGATCTTGAAGGTGAGTTCAAACCGCTGCACCGCATTAACCCGCTGCGTCTGGGCTATATTGCCGAGCGTGCTGGCGGTTTATTTGGCAAAAAGGTGCTCGATGTTGGTTGTGGCGGCGGCATTCTGGCCGAGAGTATGGCGCGCGAAGGTGCGACGGTGACCGGTCTGGATATGGGCTTTGAGCCATTGCAGGTGGCAAAACTGCACGCGCTGGAAAGCGGCATTCAGGTGGATTACGTGCAGGAAACCGTGGAAGAGCACGCGGCAAAACATGCCGGGCAGTATGATGTGGTGACCTGCATGGAGATGCTGGAGCACGTCCCCGATCCGCAGTCAGTGGTCAGAGCCTGTGCGCAACTGGTGAAACCGGGCGGCGATGTTTTTTTCTCGACGCTTAACCGCAACGGCAAGTCATGGCTGATGGCGGTGGTTGGTGCGGAATATATTTTGCGCATGGTGCCCAAAGGCACGCATGATGTGAAGAAGTTTATTAAACCGGCAGAATTGCTGGGCTGGGTGGATCAGACCAGTCTAAAAGAACGGCATATGATCGGACTGCATTACAACCCGATCACTAATACTTTTAAGCTCGGCCCCGGCGTCGATGTGAACTATATGCTGCACACGCAGAATAAGTGAGGTTGTTGGCCGGATAAAGTGCTCGCACTGCATCCGGTAACAATACCAGGCGGACAGCAATTACCATTTTATCGTCATCGATAAAAACCCTGCCGTCTGGGCAAAATCATTACTCCCTTTCTGCCACGCCACGCTGCTTAGCCGCATCGTCGCTGATATTGCTGCCACCGTCTTCAATTTCCACCGAATGGGGCTCGTGATAATAATTCAGATCTAATGCTGGCGTGCTATGAACAGCAACACTTAGCTACTGTTTCCGGCAATGGAATCGATCTCACCATCGTTACTCATGTTGCCGATGACCAGAGTTTTATTGGCCGCGATGTCAAATCTGACCTGACTTGAATCAATGAACATGAAGCCTCCCGCCACCGCCGATGATGCATCGCCATAGCCTGCTGCGCTGTTGTTCTGATCCACTAAAACACCGTTGTTCTGGCTGTCGCTGTCATCAACTGAAATATCAATAAGATAGGAAGCCGTCGCGCTATTGGTATAAATTGCCCCGCAATAACCTTCGGCAGTGTTATTTGTAAAGGCGGTGTTATTTATTATCGTATAACCTGATGGATGCTTGCTGTCGCTATTATTATCAGTGATATCGGACGCCATCACTGTAACTTGTTGATGTATATGCCTGGTTATTATTAAAAACATCATCACTTAAATAGACATCATTATTGATGTTATAAAGTGCACCGCCTTTGCCGTCATTAGCGATGTTATTGAGAAATACGGCGTTAGTGATACGTAAATCGGCGGCACCAGTATCGTTGGTACCGGCAGAATAGATTGCTCCGCCATAGCCCCCAGCAACATTACTGTCGAAAATAACATTCTCAATATTTATCGTTGAGTTTTCTTTAGCAAATATTGCCCCGCCATTATTATATTCTCCTGAGACAGTATTATTGGCAAACAAAGTCATTCCAGTTTCATTTTCTGGCGATAGAGAAAACTCCGCTCCTTGTTGCAAAAATACGGCGCCACCGCTGGCATTATTGGCCATACCCGAAAAAATCACCCATTGCCCATCGGCGATGCTCCAGTCCTGCGTAATGCCTGAAAGGCTTTGCCTGCTGGCCTGACAGCTCGCTTTGATATCATATCCCTGGCATGAATCAATAACCGCTGCGATACCATTAGTGGAGAAGAGAGACGCAATCATTGACGGGAGTAAAGATAAATATTCCTTACGTAGAAAAATAATCCGCATATTACCCTAACCATCCTTTTCTATGAGAAGGCGTATTTAATCGCATTATGTGATATGGGGTATCTTTCTTTTGTAAATTGTATAACTCGGTGCAATGACTATTTTGTTATTACTTGATGAATAATATCAGTGTATCATAATTCAAATTAATAACCTTAAGGTAAATCGGTTATATTTAAACTGAATTAAAGTAATAAATAATATTCTTATAATATATGCAAAAGTAACAAATTGGCTTGGTATTTAACAACAAACGAATATAAAACAACCATTTCGACTCAACAATCGCTTACATTCGCTTATATATTGACCACAACTGATACATCAGATTATGTGATGACTCGTGCTTAGATCAATTTTGGCAATCATTAGCAACAAGATTAATAAACCATCTATATCAATTTACCCATACTATTCTGCCGTTCAAGAAATCGCCGAACAGTTATTTTTAACAAATTTTTCTCTTCCCATTGACTTTCCCGGATACCTTGTCTGACCTAAGGTGCGCGGAAGCCACTTTTTCCTTCCTGAGTTATCCACAAAGTTATGCACTTGCAAGAGGGCCATTTTCACACTATCTTGCAGTGAATCCCAAACATACCCCCTATATATAGTGTTCTAAGCAGCTTCCCTCACTACAGGTAGTCTGCATGAAGCTATTGCGGAAAGAATTCCAAAAACAGGTACGACATACATGAATCAGAATCTGCTGGTGACAAAGCGCGACGGTAGCACAGAGCGCATCAATCTCGACAAAATCCATCGCGTTCTGGATTGGGCGGCAGAAGGACTGCATAACGTTTCGATTTCCCAGGTCGAGCTGCGCTCCCACATTCAGTTTTATGACGGTATCAAGACCTCTGACATCCACGAAACCATTATCAAGGCTGCCGCAGACCTGATCTCCCGTGATGCGCCGGATTATCAGTATCTCGCCGCGCGCCTGGCAATTTTCCACCTGCGTAAAAAAGCCTATGGCCAGTTTGAGCCGCCTGCGCTGTACGACCACGTGGTGAAAATGGTCGAGATGGGCAAATACGATAATCATCTGCTGGAAGACTACACGGAAGAAGAGTTCAAGCAGATGGACACGTTTATCGATCACGACCGTGATATGACCTTCTCTTATGCTGCCGTTAAGCAGCTGGAAGGCAAATATCTGGTACAGAACCGCGTGACCGGCGAAATCTATGAGAGCGCCCAGTTCCTCTATATTCTGGTTGCTGCGTGCCTGTTCTCGAACTACCCGCGTGAAACGCGCCTGCAATACGTGAAGCGTTTTTACGACGCGGTTTCCACATTTAAAATTTCGCTGCCGACGCCAATCATGTCCGGCGTGCGTACCCCTACTCGTCAGTTCAGCTCCTGCGTGCTGATTGAGTGCGGCGACAGCCTGGATTCCATCAACGCCACCTCCAGCGCGATTGTTAAATACGTTTCCCAGCGTGCCGGGATCGGCATTAACGCCGGGCGTATTCGTGCGCTGGGTAGCCCGATTCGCGGTGGCGAAGCATTCCACACCGGTTGTATTCCGTTCTACAAACATTTCCAGACGGCAGTGAAATCCTGCTCTCAGGGCGGTGTGCGCGGCGGTGCGGCAACACTGTTCTACCCTATGTGGCATCTGGAAGTGGAAAGCCTGCTGGTGTTGAAAAACAACCGTGGGGTTGAAGGCAACCGCGTGCGTCATATGGACTACGGGGTACAAATCAACAAACTGATGTATACCCGTCTGCTGAAAGGTGAAGATATCACCCTGTTCAGCCCGTCCGACGTACCGGGGCTGTACGACGCGTTCTTCGCCGATCAGGAAGAGTTTGAACGCCTGTACACCAAATATGAGAAAGACGACAGCATCCGCAAGCAGCGTGTGAAAGCCGTTGAGCTGTTCTCGCTGATGATGCAGGAACGTGCGTCTACCGGTCGTATCTATATTCAGAACGTTGACCACTGCAATACCCATAGCCCGTTTGATCCGGCCATCGCGCCAGTGCGCCAGTCTAACCTGTGCCTGGAAATCGCCCTGCCGACCAAACCGCTGAATGATGTCAACGACGAGAACGGTGAAATCGCGCTGTGTACGCTGTCTGCTTTCAACTTGGGCGCAATTAATAGCCTGGATGAACTGGAAGAGCTGGCGATTCTGGCAGTACGCGCACTCGACGCGCTGCTGGATTATCAGGATTACCCGATCCCGGCCGCCAAACGTGGAGCGATGGGTCGTCGTACGCTGGGTATTGGTGTGATCAACTTCGCTTACTACCTGGCGAAGCACGGTAAACGCTACTCCGACGGCAGCGCCAACAACCTGACGCATAAAACCTTCGAAGCTATTCAGTATTACCTGCTGAAAGCCTCTAATGAGCTGGCGAAAGAGCAAGGCGCGTGCCCGTGGTTTAACGAAACCACTTACGCGAAAGGGATCCTGCCGATCGATACCTATAAGAAAGATCTGGATGCCATCGCTAATGAGCCGCTGCATTACGACTGGGAAGCACTGCGTGAGTCAATCAAAACGCACGGCCTGCGTAACTCCACGCTTTCTGCTCTGATGCCGTCAGAGACTTCTTCGCAGATCTCTAACGCCACTAACGGTATTGAACCGCCGCGTGGTTACGTCAGCATCAAAGCGTCGAAAGACGGTATTCTGCGCCAGGTGGTGCCGGACTACGAGCATCTGCACGACGCCTATGAGCTGCTGTGGGAAATGCCGGGTAACGATGGCTACCTGCAACTGGTGGGTATCATGCAGAAATTTATCGATCAGTCGATCTCTGCTAACACCAACTACGATCCATCACGCTTCCCGTCAGGAAAAGTGCCGATGCAGCAGTTGCTGAAAGACCTGCTCACCGCCTACAAATTCGGGGTCAAAACGCTGTATTATCAGAACACCCGTGACGGTGCTGAAGACGCACAAGACGATCTGGTGCCGTCAATTCAGGATGATGGCTGCGAAAGCGGCGCATGTAAGATCTGATATTGAGATGCCGGATGCGGTGTGAACGCCTTATCCGGCCTACGGCTCGGTTTTGTAGGCCTGATAAGACGCGCCAGCGTCGCATCAGGCACAGGATGCGGCGTAAAATGCCTTATCCGGCATTAAACTCCCAACAGGACACATTCATGGCATATACCACCTTTTCACAGACGAAAAATGATCAGCTCAAAGAACCGATGTTCTTTGGTCAGCCGGTCAACGTGGCTCGCTACGATCAGCAAAAATATGACATCTTCGAAAAGCTGATCGAAAAGCAGCTCTCTTTCTTCTGGCGTCCGGAAGAAGTTGACGTTTCTCGCGACCGTATCGATTACCAGGCATTGCCTGAACACGAGAAACACATCTTTATCAGCAACCTGAAATATCAGACGCTGCTGGATTCCATTCAGGGTCGTAGCCCGAACGTGGCGCTGCTGCCGCTGATCTCGATCCCGGAACTGGAAACCTGGGTAGAAACCTGGGCATTCTCAGAAACAATTCATTCCCGTTCCTATACTCATATCATTCGTAATATCGTTAACGATCCGTCTGTTGTGTTTGACGATATCGTCACCAACGAGCAGATCCAGAAACGTGCGGAAGGGATCTCCAGCTATTACGATGAACTGATCGAAATGACCAGCTACTGGCATCTGCTGGGCGAAGGCACCCACACCGTCAACGGTAAAACCGTGACCGTTAGCCTGCGCGAGCTGAAGAAAAAACTGTATCTCTGCCTGATGAGCGTTAACGCGCTGGAAGCGATCCGCTTCTACGTCAGCTTTGCTTGTTCCTTTGCCTTTGCAGAACGCGAACTGATGGAAGGTAACGCCAAAATTATTCGTCTGATTGCCCGCGACGAAGCCCTGCACCTGACCGGTACGCAGCATATGCTGAATCTGCTGCGCAGCGGCGCGGATGATCCGGAGATGGCGGAAATTGCCGAAGAATGTAAGCAGGAGTGCTATGACCTGTTCGTCCAGGCGGCACAGCAAGAGAAAGACTGGGCGGATTATCTGTTCCGTGACGGTTCGATGATTGGTCTGAATAAAGACATTCTCTGCCAGTACGTTGAATACATCACCAATATCCGCATGCAGGCAGTCGGTTTGGATCTGCCGTTCCAGACACGCTCCAACCCGATCCCGTGGATCAACACCTGGCTGGTGTCTGATAACGTACAGGTTGCTCCGCAGGAAGTGGAAGTCAGTTCTTATCTGGTCGGGCAGATTGACTCGGAAGTGGACACCGACGATTTGAGTAACTTCCAGCTCTGATGGCTCGCGTTACCCTGCGCATCACTGGCACACAACTGCTGTGCCAGGATGAACACCCTTCCCTTCTGGCGGCGCTGGAATCCCACAATGTGGCGGTTGAGTACCAGTGCCGCGAAGGTTACTGCGGTTCCTGTCGCACACGCCTTGTTGCAGGCCAGGTGGACTGGATTGCCGAACCGTTAGCCTTTATTCAGCCGGGGGAAATTTTGCCCTGTTGTTGCCGGGCAAAAGGCGATATTGAAATCGAGATGTGATCGGGTACTTGTGCCAGATGCGACGCTTACGCGTCTTATCTGGCCTACGTGATTACATGGCGTAGTAATACGCTTTAACCTGCTCCCAGTCCGCTTTAGGGATCGGCTCCAGATATTTTTCCAGCTGGCGGAAATCATGATTAATCGCTTTATGCCGACGTAAGCGGCGACGACTTTTCTCCAGATCAAGAAAACCAGCTTCTACCATACCTTCTGTTTTCACATAGATGTGGCGAACGTAACAACAGCCATGCTGACGATTAACGCTATGCATTTTCTTAAACGCCATCGCCACAGCTTTCAACATGGCTTGCCGAACATCGTCAGAATAAGGTGTTACTGCATGCTGGGCATACCAGTCAGCAATACTTATGAACCCCGCCATATCTTCCGTCACCAGCAACGCGCGCCATTCACCCTCAATTTTCACCGCTTCACCAAAAACGATTTTCGGCACAATGACACCAGCCCGTTCCAGCTCTTTAATTACCGCAACCTCACGGACAATCGTCGGTCGACCGAACGGATAACGTACGGAATGAAACAGATGATGCGTCATGCGCTTCACATACAGCTTTTTGCCATTGCGCTCGACGCATTGCACCCCGCTCATCCCATTACGGCGATAGTTAGGCTCTTCAACCCAGTCGCCCTCTGTTGCCCACCAGTGATTAAATTCGTCGTACTTTGCTGAAACTGCCATACCCTATCGCCTGTCATTTTTTATTAACGACAATGACTATAGGTGGTTACCTGCGAAAAATCTTAATGAAACGTGTCGTATTAATGAATTTCTTTTGCCACTACTAGCGCGACACCGCTTTTACCCTTCATTTGCAGCGCATAGACTCCACCAGCCACTACCACTAATAGTGCGCCCAGCAAATAAAATGTGAATTTAATCAGGCGGATACAGCGATGAATTTTATTCGACAGGGATTAGGCATCGCCTTATTACCAGAGTTAACGCTGAAAACCATTGCAGGTGAATTGTGTTCCGTTCCTCTCGAACCAACCTTCTATCGACAGATTTCGTTGTTGGCTAAAGAAAAGCCGGTAGAAGGCAGTCCACTGTTTTTACTACAAACGTGTACGGAACAACTCGTGGTGAGTGGAAAAATTTGATGTGAGACATGAGATTGATGACAAATGTAAGATTGCCTGATTCGCCACACTTAGTTGGCCTGTAGTCTTTACCATGCGTAATAATTCGTTTTCACCTGATTTTGGCCCACTTTGTGAATTGGCGATATATATTTATTCAGTTGGGAGAAGTGACAATGACTCCAGGTAGAAACCGGTATGAAGCGCCCGACTCACTGTCAAAACCGATTGTTGAGAGTAATGACACTCCGGCGAACAGTACACAGTTTACTCTGGAGCCATTCTCAATCTTCAAGTGGGATACCTAATAACTAGTCAGGGAAGTTATCAATATCTGTTTGTTACTTATTACCGTATTTATTAACAATAATGATACTTTCTAACATGCGTAAAGGTCTTCGTAATAAAATGAGCTAAATTTGATAGTGAATATATTCTGCAAAGATTAAATTGTATCTTGTTAACTCACACTACAAGGAATCATTTATGCCAAATACATCTATTCACTTATCTCGCTGTAATATTTTACAAAATAATAAATTGCAAACAGCAGAAATTTACAAAGAATCACAACAAACCGCGAAACTTGAGATTTTTTGCAATGAGTTTCTAAAAATATCTCAAAGTAGATTCGGGTTATCAACCTCAGCAGACAACATAGCTAATTTATTGGCTTTTTTCACGAAAGCCTCAGATGAAATTGATAGTATCAAAACACAAAAAATTGACGTTCACAGTTATGGTTTCGTACCAATAAGACATTTTGTCGAGCATGTCATAACGTATAAAAATGAATTTGCAGAAGATTATGAACCCTATACCCTTACCTTTACCCGAGGTGAAAACAACGAAGGTGTTTTGAGTATCGAAAGCAAAGAAGGGTTTCTTTCAGAAAGAACAATAAATTTAAATGAATATGAAACTGCAATTAACATCATCAATGAGCATGTTGCAAAAGAAAATATCAATAACAAGATCCAAACATTGACAGACAAAGACACACCAAAAATAACCAACTCTGACAAAATTTATAAATTTATCCACGAGTTAAATATAAGAACTCAACTTTACAGCAAGCAAAAAGAATATACAGACCTGCTACTACATTCTGAGAAAAATACAGAATGGTACAAATACACATCCTCCGGGGAACGCTATGATGTATTTAAGAATTCTTCTAAAAAAATTGAAAACACCTACAAGCAAATTGTGCAAGCGCAGAAAAAATTGAAGCAAATGAAATACATCAATAAATTAAGTGGTGAGCTTATCGATATCGCCGACAAAAAGTTAGCACCATTAATAAATGATAGTTTCAGCTATACACGAGATTTCTTTGCTTACTCAAAAAATGAAAAAAATATCTTCACATTTGATAATTCTAAGTTTTTAGATCCAAAGGAAAAAGAAGGTTTAATGATACAACACAGCAATGGGCAACTGGTTATTACTGGTAAATATTGCCCTGAAGGTGTGCAAACAGCATTCACCCAAGAACAATATGATAAATTAATAAGATACATTAATATTTTCTTTACCTTTCCGAAATTCGAATAATACTTTACAGTATAAACTGCATTACAATTTATTATTGAGATCTATTCATACTGTTTAAAGAATAACAATGCCCAGTGTTAGCTTTTTTAACGAATGAGTTTTACGAAAATTATGTTGGCATCTTTTTACAGGATGCACCCGTTAATGAAAAGAATAACCGGTAGTAGCATTATTTCGCTTTAGCAGAGGATGGCGCATAAACGCCATCCTGCAGTAGCATTACTCTTTATTAAGGAATTTTACTGCCTTATCAGGGAAATCAGTAAACAGCCCATTTACACCCGCTTTGTTATACAGAGCATCATACAACTGATTCACATCGGTGGCATATTCCGGCAGCTTGTCGGCCCGCACGGTATAAGGATGCACCACCAGCTTATTCTGCTGTGCATCTTTTACCATTCCGGTAAGCTTGATATTACCCGGCTGCGATGTCTCCTCAATCACCATATGGTAATCCGGACCAATGCCATCAGCATATTCCGCTACCTGTTTCATAGCGCCCGGCTTGAACATCCAGTCATAGCTGTAATTAACCCAGCTTCCGTCCGGCTGTTTCTGCTGCGTTTCATTCCAGTCGGTATAGGCAATCAACTGTACCAGATTGAGGTCCATGCCCATTTTGGGTTCCAGCTCATTTTTAATGCGCTTCAGTTCATCAACATCAAAACATTGCAAATAAACTTTGTCGTCCTTACCGCTGTAGCCATATTTCTTCAGCACTTCCAGCGTTTTTGCCGCAATATCCTTCCCTTCCTGATGATGGAACCACGGCGCTTTAATTTCTGGATAGATACCGATATTTTTCCCAGTGGAGTGATTTAACCCCTGAACAAATTCAATCTCTTCTTCAAAGGTGTGCACCCGGAAGTCAGACTTACCCATCGGGAAACGCCCCGGATAAGTCTGCACTTTTTTACCGTTTTCAATATCGAAACCTTCGGTAAATTTCAGCGACTTAATTTCATCCAGCGTAAAATCTATCGCGTAGTAACGGCCATCTTTACGCGCCCGATCCGGGAAACGATCGGCGACATCGGTTACCCGG
Organism: Escherichia sp. MOD1-EC5990; assembly: GCF_002965285.1. NCBI lineage: Bacteria > Pseudomonadati > Pseudomonadota > Gammaproteobacteria > Enterobacterales > Enterobacteriaceae > Escherichia > Escherichia sp. MOD1-EC5990. The sequence continues at coordinate 124,099 of NZ_PTRV01000011.1, forward strand.
TCAAGATAGTGGTCATGCAGAACGACCAGATGATCATCCTTCGTCATCACCAAATCCTGTTCCAGATAATCCGCTCCCTGCGCATAAGCCATCGCTTTTGCTGGCAGCGTATGCTCCGGTAAATATCCACTGGCACCGCGATGGGCGATGACTATTTTTTCGTTGCTATCCGCCGCCATTGCACTGCTTCCCATGATCATTCCACTCATCATGATCGCCATGCTAAGGTTTTTCAGCGTCAATTTCATGCCATTAGCCTCCATTGCGTTTTTGCAGTAATTCCTGATGGCGACGTTTTTCGCCAATCATCACAACTATCAACAGGATAACCGCCAGGATGCTGCCGCCAATCATTACCATAAAACCGCCATCCCAGCCGAAGAAGTCCACGGTGTAACCAACAATCGCGCTCGCCGCCACCGAACCGCCCAGGTAACCAAACAGCCCGGTAAAGCCCGCTGCCGTACCTGCCGCTTTTTTCGGTGCCAGTTCCAGCGCATGCAGACCGATCAACATCACAGGACCGTAGATCAGGAAGCCGATAACAATCATACAAATCATATCTACGGTTGGGTTGCCTGCCGGGTTCATCCAGTAAACGATAGTTGCGATGGTCACCAGTGTCATAAAGAAGACGCCGGTTGCCCCACGGTTACCACGGAAGACTTTGTCCGACATCCAGCCACACAACAGGGTGCCCGGAATGCCCGCATACTCATAGAAGAAGTAGGCCCAGGAGGATTTATCCAGCGCGAAATGCTTAACTTCTTTCAGGTAGGTCGGTGACCAGTCGAGGATGCCGTAACGCAGCAGATAAACGAACACGTTGGCGATGGCGATGTACCACAGCAGTTTGTTCGGCAGCACGTACTGCATGAAAATTTGCTTTGCGGTCAGCTCCTGTTCCGCTTTTTCGTTATAGTCGTCCGGATAATCGTTTTTGTACTCTTCGATCGGCGGCAAGCCACAGGATTGTGGGGTATCGCGCATCATCGCAAAGGCGAATAGTGCCACCAGAATGGCGCAGAAAGCGGGCATATAGAGGGCCGCGTGCCAGTCATTGAACCAGGCCATCCCCAGCAGGAACAGCAGCGGCGGAATACCACCACCGACGTTGTGCGCACAGTTCCACACCGACACAATGCCGCCACGTTCTTTCTGCGACCACCAGTGCACCATAGTACGACCACACGGCGGCCACCCCATCCCCTGGAACCAGCCGCAGAGGAACAACAGTACAAACATTACCGCAATGCTCGATGTCGCCCATGGCACAAAGCCCATAAACAGCATCACTGCCGCCGCCAGAATCAAACCTGCGGGGAGGAAAACGCGCGGATTCGAGCGATCCGACACCGAACCCATGATGAATTTCGAAAATCCATAGGCGATCGAGATCCCAGAAAGCGCGAAACCTAAATCACCGCGTGAGAATCCCTGCTCCACCAGGTAAGGCATAGCGAGCGCAAAGTTCTTACGAACCAAATAGTAAGCAGCATAGCCAAAGAATATCCCCAGGAAAATTTGCCAGCGCAATCGACGATAAGTCGGATCGATCTCCGCGGCAGGTAAGCGCGCTTTGTGTGGCGCCGGTTTAAAAATACTCAACATTGAAAGCCTCCGTGGCCCGTGGTCTTATTTATGATTAACAGCCTGATTCAGTGGGAGAACCTGCCGTTTCTTGAGTTGCCGCGATGTTAAGAAAACATTCAGAAATTAAATGTGAATTGCCGCACACATTATTAAATAAGATTTACAGAATGTTCAAAATGACGCATGAAATCACGTTTCACTTTCGAATTATGAGCGAATATGCGCGAAATCAAACAATTCATGTTTTTACTATGGCTAAATGGTAAAAAACGAACTTCAGAGGGATAACAATGAAAACTCGCGACTCGCAATCAAGTGACGTGATTATCATTGGCGGCGGCGCAACGGGAGCCGGGATTGCCCGCGACTGTGCCCTGCGCGGGCTGCGCGTGATTTTGGTTGAGCGCCACGACATCGCAACGGGAGCCACCGGGCGTAACCACGGTCTGCTGCACAGCGGCGCACGCTATGCGGTTACCGATGCGGAATCGGCCCGCGAATGTATTAGTGAAAACCAGATTTTAAAACGCATTGCGCGTCACTGTGTCGAACCAACCAACGGCCTGTTTATCACCCTGCCGGAAGATGATCTCTCCTTCCAGGCGACTTTTATTCGTGCTTGCGAAGAGGCTGGAATCAGTGCTGAAGCCATTGATCCGCAGCAAGCACGCATTATCGAACCTTCCGTTAACCCGGCACTGATTGGCGCGGTAAAAGTTCCGGATGGCACTGTTGACCCATTTCGCCTGACCGCAGCGAACATGCTCGATGCGAAAGAACACGGTGCCATTATCCTCACCGCGCACGAAGTGACAGGTCTGATTCGTGAAGGCGCGACGGTGTGTGGCGTTCGTGTACGTAACCATCTCACTGGCGAAATTCAGGCACTTCATGCGCCTGTAGTGGTGAACGCCGCCGGGATCTGGGGGCAACATATTGCCGAATATGCCGATCTGCGCATTCGTATGTTCCCGGCCAAAGGATCACTGCTGATCATGGATCATCGCATTAACCAGCATGTGATCAACCGTTGCCGTAAACCTTCCGACGCCGATATCCTGGTGCCAGGCGATACCATTTCGCTGATTGGCACCACCTCTTTACGTATTGATTACAACGAGATTGACGATAATCGAGTGACGGCAGAAGAAGTGGATATTCTGCTGCGTGAAGGGGAAAAACTGGCCCCCGTGATGGCGAAAACGCGTATTTTACGGGCTTACTCTGGCGTGCGTCCGCTGGTTGCCAGCGATGATGACCCGAGCGGGCGTAACGTCAGTCGCGGTATCGTGCTGCTCGATCATGCTGAACGCGATGGTCTGGACGGATTTATCACCATCACCGGTGGCAAACTGATGACCTATCGGCTGATGGCGGAATGGGCTACCGACGCGGTATGTCGCAAGCTGGGCAATACGCGCCCCTGTACGACCGCCGATCTGGCACTTCCAGGTTCACAGGAACCCGCTGAAATTACCTTGCGTAAAGTCATCTCCCTGCCTGCCCCGCTGCGCGGTTCTGCGGTTTATCGTCATGGCGATCGCACGCCTGCCTGGCTTAGCGAAGGCCGTCTGCACCGCAGCCTGGTATGTGAGTGCGAAGCGGTAACTGCGGGTGAAGTGCAGTACGCAGTAGAAAATTTAAACGTTAACAGCCTGTTGGATTTACGTCGTCGCACCCGTGTGGGGATGGGAACCTGCCAGGGCGAGCTCTGCGCCTGCCGCGCTGCCGGACTGCTACAGCGTTTTAACGTCACGACGTCCGCGCAATCTATCGAGCAACTTTCCACCTTCCTTAACGAACGCTGGAAAGGCGTGCAACCCATCGCCTGGGGAGACGCATTGCGCGAAAGCGAGTTTACCCGTTGGGTTTATCAGGGACTTTGTGGTCTGGAGAAGGAGCAGAAAGATGCGCTTTGATACTGTCATTATGGGCGGCGGGCTCGCCGGATTACTCTGCGGCCTGCAACTGCAAAAACACGGACTGCGCTGTGCCATTGTTACGCGTGGTCAAAGCGCGCTGCATTTTTCATCCGGATCGCTGGATTTGCTGAGCAATCTGCCTGACGGTCAGCCAGTGACAGACATTCACAGTGGACTGGAATCTTTGTGTCATCAGGCACCTGCCCATCCATACTCTCTTCTCGGGCCACAACGCGTGCTCGATCTCGCTTGTCAGGCACAGACATTAATCGCTGAAAGCGGTGCGCAATTACAGGGCAGCGTAGAGCTGGCTCACCAGCGAGTTACGCCGCTCGGTACTCTGCGCTCTACCTGGCTAAGTTCGCCAGAAGTCCCCGTCTGGCCGCTGCCCGCGAAGAAAATTTGTGTAGTGGGAATTAGCGGCCTGATGGATTTTCAGGCGCATCTTGCGGCGGCTTCATTGCGCGAACTGGATCTTAATGTTGAAACCGCAGAAATAGAGCTGCCAGAACTGGATATCCTGCGCAATAACGCCACCGAGTTCCGCGCAGTGAATATCGCCCGTTTCCTTGATAACGAAGAAAACTGGCCGCTGTTAATTGATGCGCTTATTCCTGTCGCCAATACCAGCGAAATGATCCTGATGCCCGCCTGCTTCGGCCTGGCTGATGACAAACTCTGGCGGTGGCTGAACGAGCAATTGCCCTGTTCATTAATGTTACTGCCGACATTACCACCTTCAGTGCTGGGCATTCGTCTGCAAAACCAGTTACAGCGCCAGTTTGTGCGCCAGGGGGGCGTGTGGATGCCGGGCGATGAAGTGAAAAAAGTGACCTGTAAAAATGGCGTGGTGAATGAAATCTGGACCCGCAATCACGCCGATATCCCGCTGCGTCCACGCTTTGCCGTACTCGCCAGCGGCAGTTTCTTTAGTGGCGGACTGGTAGCGGAACGTGAAGGCATTCGTGAACCAATTATTGGTCTTGATGTGCTACAAACCTCTACGCGGGGTGAATGGTATAAGGGAGATTTTTTTGCGCCGCAGCCGTGGCAGCAGTTCGGTGTCACCACTGATGAGGCGCTGCGCCCGTCGCAGGCGGGGAAAACCATTGAGAACCTATTTGCCATCGGTTCGGTGCTGGGCGGATTTGATCCCATTGCCCAGGGATGCGGCGGCGGTGTTTGTGCCGTCAGTGCTTTACATGCCGCTCAACAAATTGCCCAACGCGCAGGAGGCCAACAATGAACGACACCAGCTTCGAAAACTGCATTAAGTGCACCGTCTGCACCACCGCCTGCCCGGTGAGCCGGGTGAATCCCAGCTATCCGGGGCCAAAACAAGCCGGGCCGGATGGCGAGCGTCTGCGTTTAAAAGATGGTGCACTGTATGACGAGGCACTGAAATATTGTATTAACTGCAAACGTTGCGAAGTCGCCTGCCCGTCCGATGTGAAGATTGGCGATATCATCCAGCGCGCGCGGGCGAAATATGACACCACGCGCCCGTCGCTGCGCAATTTTGTGTTGAGTCATACCGACCTGATGGGTAGCGTTTCCACGCCGTTTGCTCCAATCGTCAACACCGCTACCTCGCTGAAACCAGTGCGGCAGTTGCTTGATGCGGCGTTAAAAATCGATCATCGCCGCACGCTACCGAAATACTCCTTCGGTACGTTTCGTCGCTGGTATCGCAGCGTGGCGGCTCAGCAAGCGCAATATAAAGACCAGGTGGCTTTCTTTCACGGCTGCTTCGTTAACTACAACCATCCGCAGTTAGGTAAAGATTTAATTAAAGTGCTCAACGCGATGGACACCGGCGTACAACTGCTGAGCAAAGAAAAATGCTGCGGCGTGCCGCTCATCGCCAACGGTTTTACCGATAAAGCACGTAAACAAGCAATCACGAATGTAGAGTCGATCCGCGAAGCGGTAGGGGTAAAAGGCATTCCGGTGATTGCCACCTCCTCAACCTGTACATTTGCCCTGCGTGACGAATACCCGGAAGTGCTGAATGTCGACAACAGAGGCTTGCGCGATCATATCGAACTGGCGACCCGCTGGCTGTGGCGCAAGCTGGACGAAGGCAAAACGTTACCGCTGAAATCGCTGCCGCTGAAAGTGGTTTATCACACACCATGCCATATGGAAAAAATGGGCTGGACGCTCTACACCCTGGAGCTGTTGCGTAAAATCCCGGGGCTTGAGTTAACGGTGCTGGATTCCCAGTGCTGCGGTATTGCCGGAACTTACGGTTTCAAAAAAGAGAACTACCCAACCTCACAAGCCATCGGCGCACCACTGTTCCGTCAGATAGAAGAAAGCGGCGCAGATCTGGTGGTCACCGACTGCGAAACCTGCAAATGGCAGATTGAAATGTCTACAAGCCTTCGCTGCGAGCACCCGATTACGCTGCTGGCCCAGGCGCTGTCTTAATCTTCCTTGTGATGCCCGGTAAGCGCATTGCTTATCGGGCATTTCTGCGTACGTGATTCCGCATCCAGTGTATGCGTTGCATCGCTTTGAAAATTCTTCTGAAAACGTCTCGCAAAGGCAGAAACTGGCAGATGTCATTGTTCTGAGATCCCCGTAATGTCGCGTCATCATAAATATCAGGTGACGGACAACCATGACCGAATCAACAACCTCCTCCCCGCATGATGCGGTGTTTAAAACCTTTATGTTCTCGCCCGAAACCGCGCGGGATTTTCTCGAAATACATCTACCGGAGCCACTGCGTAAACTTTGCAACCTGCAAACCTTACGCCTGGAACCCACCAGCTTTATTGAAAAAAGTTTACGCGCTTACTACTCGGATGTTTTGTGGTCCGTGGAAACCAGCGACGGTAACGGCTATATCTACTGCGTGATTGAACATCAAAGCTCTGCAGAAAAGAATATGGCTTTTCGGCTAATGCGCTATGCCACTGCCGCCATGCAGCGTCACCTGGACAAAGGCTATGACAGAGTCCCGCTGGTGGTGCCGTTGCTGTTTTATCACGGCGAAACCTCGCCCTACCCATACTCACTTAACTGGCTGGATGAGTTTGACGATCCGCAACTTGCCCGGCAGTTGTACACCGAAGCTTTTCCGTTGGTGGATATCACCATCGTGCCTGACGATGAGATCATGCAACATCGGCGTATAGCTCTGCTTGAACTGATTCAAAAGCATATTCGCGACCGCGATTTAATCGGTATGGTCGACAGGATCACCACGCTTTTGGTTAGAGGCTTCACTAATGACAGCCAGCTACAAACGCTGTTTAATTATCTGCTGCAATGCGGCGATACCTCCCGTTTCACCCGTTTTATTGAGGAGATTGCCGAACGTTCACCACTACAAAAGGAGAGATTGATGACTATTGCTGAACGGCTACGGCAGGAAGGACACCAAATTGGCTGGCAGGAAGGTAAAATTGAAGGTTGGCAGGAGGGGAAATTGGAGGGTTTGCAGAAAGGCAAAGTAGAAGGTATGCATGAACAAGCCATTAAAATTGCCTTGCGCATGCTGGAACAGGGCTTTGAACGTGAGATTGTGCTGGCGACAACCCAACTCACTGATGCTGATATTCCGAACTGTTATTAAAAGGAGAGATTGATGACTATTGCTGAACGGCTACGGCAGGAAGGGCATCAAATTGGCTGGCAGGAGGGCATGCATGAACAAGCCATTAAAATTGCCTTGCGCATGCTGGAACAGGGCATTGATCGTGACCTGGTGCTCGCTGCCACCCAGCTAAGCGAAGCCGATCTGGCAGCGAATAACCACTAATTAACACAGGCCCACAGCCGATCCCCGTGGGCCTTTGATATCAATAACTACCTTTTATGCGTGGCTCATTTTTGCCTGATTTAAACATCGCCAGTCGTTGATCCAGGGCATCGCTGTAGAGCATCGTGTCAACGCCAACAGCGACAAAGTTCGCTCCCCATGCCAGGCATTGCTGCGCCATATCAGGAGCCACAGCCAGAAAACCAGCCGCTTTACCCGCAGCACGGATCCGCCGAATACTGGTTTCAATAATTCGCTGCACTTCCGGGTGCCCGGCGTTATCCGGGTAGCCCAACGAGGCAGAAAGATCCGCAGGTCCAATAAACACGCCGTCAATCCCTTCGACGTCGAGGATTTCGTCCAGGTTATCCAGTGCTGTTTTACTTTCCACCTGCACCAACAGACAAAGCGAATCGTTGACTTGCGCCATGTAATTCTCAATGCGTCCCCAGCGCGCAGCCCGTGCCACACTGGCCCCGACACCACGCTCACCGTAGGGAGGATAGCGCGTGGCAGACACCACCTGACGTGCCTGATCGGCAGTATCGACCATCGGGATCAGTAGAGTTTGCGCGCCAATATCCAGGACTTGTTTAATCAGCGACTTACTGGCTTCCACCGGACGGATCACGGGTTGGCTGGCATAGGGCGCTACCGCCTGTAGCTGGTGATAAAGATCCTGAATGGTGTTTGGCGCGTGCTCCCCGTCAATCAGCAACCAGTCATAACCGGAGGTGGCGGCAATTTCTGCCATATAAGAAGTAGTCGAGCTTAACCACAGACCAATTTGCACTTCGCCCTTGCGTAAACGTTCTTTAAAGGGATTGGTTAATAATGCGTTCATGGTGTTCCTTAACCTATTAATGATGTGCCACGTCGGTCTGCGCAACAGTGCGATTTACACGCAGAGTGAAAATAATCAGCGAACCGATGACCGCCACCGCTGCCAGCGTCAGTAATCCAGCCGCATCGCTGGCAAACAACGTTTCTGCTTTCACGCGCAGGATCGGGGCAATAAACCCGCCCACTGCACCAAACAGGTTTACAAAACCAATCCCCGCCGCCAGCGCCGTACCGGAAAGCAGTTGTGTCGGCATCGTCCAGAACACCGGCTGCACGGCAATAAACCCGATGGCTGCAACACACAGCGCTACGATCGCCAGTGCTGGAGAAAGCAGCCCGGAGAGACCAATACCAATGCCCGCCGCCAGTAATGTCAGCGCCGCGACATTACGCCGTTCGCCGGTTTTATCGGAATAGCGCGGAATAAGCCAGGTCCCAAACAAGGCCGCGACCCACGGAATGGCGGTGACCACCGACGCCGTAAAGCCCACTTTTGTCCCCAACAATGCAGCAACCTGCGTCGGCAGGAAGAAAATTAATCCGTAAACCGCCACCTGAATGGTCAGGTAGATAATCGCCAGTTGCCAGACTCGCCCATTACGCAGCGCATCGCTCAGTCGAGAAGTCACTTTCTGTTGTTCTTCACTTGCCAGTTGGTTGATAAGCAACGTTTTTTCTTCTTTACTCAGAAAACGAGCCTGCTCCGGCGTGTCATCAAGCCAAAAGAATGTGAATACACCAGCGCCGACTGCCAGCAATCCTTCAATCACAAACATCCAGAACCAGCCGGGATGCCCCATAAATCCATGCATCTCCAGCAGCGCGCCGGAAAGCGGTGATCCCAGTGTTAACGCCAACGGTGCGCCCATATAGAACAGCCCCATAATGCTGGCGCGATTACGCTGCGGAAACCATTGCGAGGTGAGATAAATCATACCAGGGAAGAACCCGGCCTCCGCAGCACCAAGCAGAGTGCGAACGATCAGAAATTTCGCTTCAGTATCGGCCCATGCCATGGCTGCCGAAAGAAATCCCCACAGCAGTGTTGTCGTACCAATCCAGGTTCTTGCCCCCAGTTTGCGCATCAAAAGATTCGCCGGAACACCCAGAAACGCATATACCACAAAAAAAATGCCTGCTCCCAGCGCATAAGCTTCATTACTCAGCCCGGTATCAATCTGGTAGGTCTGTTTGGCAAAACCGATATTCGAACGGTCGAGAAACGCCAGCACATACAGCGCCAACATAAACGGAATTAAACGCGCACGGTTTTTCTTCACCACGGCGTCAAGCAAAGCGGTGCTCATAAAAAGCTCCTTAAAATATGTGGGCGTTACCGTTGTCAAAGCAACGCCCGGAATGATTAGTGGCTGTAGGGGCGTTTCAAATTGCAGTCACGATTGAGCTCGACGCCGAAACCGGGTTTATCAAGCACTGATTTATGAATACGACCATTCACCGGCACTGGCTCATTAAGCAGAATCGGATCAAATTGCGGACGCATCGTTGAACAATCCGGGCTGGTCATCAGGAATTCGCTGAATGGCGTATTGGTGAAGGTGATCACCGCATGGTGAGAGTAAACAGACGAACCGTGCGGCACCACCAGTTGCCCTCTGGATTTGGCGATTGCGGCAATTTCCACCAGCGTGGTTAAGCCACCGCACCAGCCAACATCCGGCTGCATAATGTCGATACCGGTTTCTGAAAGCGTACGGAAAGATTGCAGTGTGCCGTGATGCTCACCGCTGGTGACCATCATTCCGACTGGCGCGTTGCGTTTCAGTTCGCGATAACCTTCATACTGCTGTGGCGGCAGGCACTCTTCGATCCATTTCAGGTTATAGGGCGCGCAAGCGTGGGCCAGTTTGGTGGCATAGTTCACGTCCTGACTCATCCAGCAGTCGAGCATTAACCAGAAATCCTCACCGCATTTTTCACGCATATCCGCGACCATAGCGGCATCTTTGCGGATCCCCGCATCGCCATCATGTGGCCCCCAGTGCGTCGGCATTTTGCCACCGATAAAGCCCATCTCTTTTGCCAGATCCGGACGCGCACCTGTGGCGTAGAACTGAATCTCATCACGAACTGCGCCGCCTAAAAGTTTATAAACCGGAAGCCCGACCACTTTGCCGAACAGATCCCACAGAGCCAGATCGACACAGGAAATCGTATTCATCACCAGGCCACCAGAGCCGGAGTAATACAGGGTGGCATTGAGCATTTGATCGTGGATCAGTTTGATATCACTGACACATTTACCCTCAATGAAACGGTTAAGGTGTTTTTCGACAATAAAACAGCCCATTTCACCGGCTGTCGAAACGGCGAATCCGGTCTGGCCGTTTTCTGCTTCGACTTCAACAATCAACGTGCCAAGAACGTTAATGCCAAATGACTGGCGTGACTGCTCGTAATCGCGGTATTTACTCATCGGGGTGGCAATATGATCGTCAATCCAGTGATTCGCCCCCTGGTCGTGATAATCACCGCCGCCAGCGCCTTTTTCTGCTGTCGCACCGCCAGTAAACCAGGCGCGAACCTGTTTGATTTTTGGTAGGGTCATGCTGTTCTCCATTGTTATGAGGCCTGTAAGTCAAAGGGACTTTTCCATCCCAACAGACGTGAAATATCCCTGGCGCAGGCAATGGCCTTGCCCGCCAGATAATCACGGTATTCTTCATTGATTTGTAAGCGGGTACCGACCACCGAGATCGCAGCGGTAAGCTCGTTATTGGCGTTAAACACCGGCGCAGCGACACAACGGACATCGGCGTAATCTTCGCCGTTGTCATAGCTCCAGCCCTGACGGCGAATACGCGCCAGTTCTTCGTGAAGTTGCTGTGGATGAGTAATCGTTGTGGGTGTCACCTGCTCCCAGACCAGCCCTTCGATAATACTTTGCTGTACAGATGCAGGTTGCCAGGCTAGCAGGCATTTACCTATTCCGGAGCGATAAAGCGAAAGGCTTTTTCCTTCATGGGAACGCACGCTGATAGTGGCTGATGACTCCACTTTCAAAATGTAATAAGCGCTGCCGTTATCAATAATCCCCAGGTGACATAACAGCCCGGTGGTATCCATCAGTTGCGTCAAACGCGGTCGAGCCAGTTCCCGGAGATCCATCTTGCTTAACGCATGACCGGAAAGCTCCACCAGCTTGGTCCACAAACAAAAATTTTCCTGGTGATCAAGGCTAAGAAAACGCTGACGCCTGAGTTCATTAAGCAGCAAATAGGCCGTGCTTTTAGGGATCCCCAATGTGTCAATGATCGTCGCAGCACTACAGGGGCCAATGCGGGCAATCAAATTGAGAATATCAATAGCCCGTGTCAGGGCGGGAACTTTGCTTGATTCCAACATACTGGACTCCAGTCTTAGATACTGGAATCAGTCTCGTTGTTCAGGGGGAGTAAAATTGTGAAGCGCATCAAATCCCGCACCTCGTCCAGCGGGCTGGAGAAATTACGCACAAATTTGTGAATCAGCGCACGGATTTTTTCTTATTGAGTACAACAGGTTGGACAAATTTTGCCGGAGGGGGAATGTGCCGGTGCAGTAAACCGGCACGGAGTGGCGGAATCAGACAGATAAAGTCATGGGCTCAACAACCTCAATCCAGCCATGCTCACTGGCGATGTCCTGACCGTTTAACCAACGGCGCAGCATATTCAGTGCCATCATTGCGCACACTTCCTGACGGATAGCCAGGCTGTAGCGCGTAGTGCTGAAACGCACACGCAGAGCGAAAGTGCCGTCTGGCGAGGCTAGCGCAAAGTTGAGATGTTCGTTCTCGAAACCAGAAACAGCCAGTGCCAGCCCGGCAAAATGGTTGGCACGCCGTTCTGTAATCCAGTGCGCAGTTTGCGCCAGGGTTTCTTCCTGTGAAGGAACTACTTCACACGCCAGCAATGGAGCACCTGCGCGAGAAAGTTGCAAAGCCAATAAACCACCGGTGAATTGCTCGCTCAACGTCAGGCTGAACTGGCGGCTCTGCAATTCGCGACTGATCTGCGCGGGCAGTCCTTCGGTGCCTTCGAAAATCACGCTCTGTCCGGCAACACGTTTAACGTCCAGCCACAATTTTTCCATCGCCTGTTGCTCGCTTGCCGGTCCGGTCAGCTTAAGTTCAATTATCGGCATCGAGGAGCGATAGCCCATCGTTACGCCCGGCGGCAATTGCAGGGAGTCCAGGCTTTGCGCCAGATCGCTTTCCGAACGACCGAAGGTAGTCAAACGCAGACAAATCGGCGGCTGCGGTAAAGAAAAACGTTCGCGCAGGCGCGGCAGGATTTCGTGCTCGACCATCACCTTAAATTCCGACGGTACGCCGGGGGTAAAGAACATCAGACAACGATTAAGCTGCACGGCAAAACCACAGGCGGTGCCTACTGGGTTATTGATAAATTCTGCACTGGCAGGTAGCTCCGCTTGTTTACGGTTGCTCGGTGCCATCACCCGTCCACGTTCGCGAAAATAACGTTCCATCTCTTTGAGCCAGGCCTCATGCAGCACCAGGCCTTCTCCTTTTGCAGTCGCAGCGGCGAGTGCGCTTAAATCATCACTGGTCGGCCCCAGCCCGCCGTTCACAATCAGCACATCGGCGTGCTGACTACGTTCACGAAGAATGGTCACTAAGTCATCGAGGTTATCCCCCACCGTATTACGGCGAGATAATGGCAACCCCTGATGAAAGAAAAAATCGGCCAGCCAGGCAGCGTTAGTGTCAACGATTTGCCCGTGTAACACTTCATCCCCGGTGGATAACATTTCCACTGTTAACATGGTTATCTCCTGCTTTTGTTATCGAATCACTATAACGCAAAGGGAGATAAGGCGTAGTAAGAAACTGAATGGCGCGACAGAATGCCGCGCCGGAAGGCATCAGAAACTGGCGTTAACGCCAACATATGGACCGTCAGCCACGGCGTTGTCGCGGTTACCATCTTTACCCGACAGATTCAGATAGCGATAACCTGCCTCAATACTGACTGGACGCATAATGGTGTAACGCGCACCAGCATTCGCTTCCTCATAACTTTGAATACCGCTGGAGAGCGAATCTGGAGAGTAGTAATACTCGCCAAACAAACGGAAGCTGTTGCCAATATTCCACTGCAAACCACCTCCTACCGCCGCAGCATAACCTTCATCGCCGTAATTCGGGTTGGTGTAAACGCCTTTTCCGCCAACGGTCGCCATTAACGGCCCGAGAGGCAGATTCAACCCCAGCCCCACACCCGCGACGTCACCGTCGTCGTCGTTATGTGTCCAGTTACCGCTTAACGCCAGGCCCGTCGATTCCGTACCAAAACCGACACCAATATTGGTGTATTCTTTACCCGCCTGACCGCTGATACTCATTGCATTGACCGATGCAGAAACCAACAGCATTCCAGCCAGACCTGCTAGCGCAATTTTTTTCATTTTCCCCTCTCCCACAAGCAATAAATCAAAATTCCAAAGCTGCGGGATTGTACTGCCTGGCGCTGAGGATTCAATGAGCGAAAAAGGGTTCTAGTCACTTATTGTAACTAAATACTTCTTAAATAATTAAACGCCGAAAAAATAAACACACTTTACCGATACACACAAAAATAATAATAAGTGCAGTTATCATCGCAAAAGAAATTACTGTCACTTTCACATATTTCTGAGTTACCGTATTCTCATGGTTTCTTTTTATTTATAAGGAATATCCCCGTGCGACAACGGACTATTGTTTGCCCTTTGATTCAAAATGATGGTGCTTATTTGCTGTGTAAAATGGCCGACGATCGCGGCGTTTTCCCCGGTCAATGGGCGCTTTCGGGTGGTGGCGTGGAGCCTGGCGAACGAATTGAAGAGGCACTACGCCGCGAAATTCGCGAAGAACTGGGAGAACAGCTGCTTTTGACAGAAATCACGCCGTGGACCTTCAGCGATGATATTCGCACCAAGACGTATGCAGATGGTCGCAAGGAAGAGATTTATATGATTTACCTGATTTTTGACTGCGTGTCTACCAACCGAGAAGTGAAAATAAACGAAGAGTTTCAGGACTACGCGTGGGTAAAACCTGAAGATCTGGTGCATTATGATTTGAATGTCGCCACCCGAAAAACGTTACGTTTGAAAGGTCTTCTGTAACAATGATGACAGCCATTACTGGCTGTCAGATTGAAAATTTAGTGGTTAACGAATTCCCCATCCAGATAAACTTTGCCTTTTTCTACATGCATGACTAAACCATCCAGATAATCAGGTTTAAATGTCGCATCACGCTTATCTTTAGCAATATATGTCAGGCAATGATTATGGGTAAAAATAACGATATTTTTATCAGGTGCTTTGCTTTGTAAGTCCTTAATTGCACTATAAATCTCATTACCGCATTGAAGAAGTCGTTTATCTACCGTCAGCTTTTTCCCCGCTGAAAACCAAGTCGCCGACTGAATGGTCCGGACGGTATTACTGGAATAAAGATCGAAATCAGGGATGTCAGCGCTAAAAGCGTTGCCCAGTTCACGGGCATCCTGGGTACCTTTGACCGTAATACCTGTTTTATCTGACAAGCATTGATTGGCTGAACGATCGCAACGTTCAGCATGGCGAAACAAAACGACAACCGTGTGCTGCTGTGCCAGTCTGGCCAGTGTTTTATTGTCGATACGTGGCAAACCATTACTACTCCAGGCGGCATGAGTACCCAGTCCGGCAATTGCAGCGAGCGCCAGTAAAATGATGATATATTTTTTTGACTTCAATGAAGAGCGGCAAAAAGCTAACACGTAAACTCCACCTATAGACAAGTGCAACCAGACAATTACCGTGAAATTGAGCGACATTACTGGCGATAATTAGCAGTTGGTGTAATATTAAAAATCCTACGATGCCGGCAAAATGCCTCAAAATTTTGCCAAATGCAAAGCCTAAATAAGAAAAAATATAAAAATTTCAATATTTACGTCTAATATTAATTTCTTAAGGTTAAGTTAATATTCTATCCTTAGAATTTCGCTCCAAATGGCAAAATATACACAACACTCTTTATGGCAAATATAAGTGGAAAAGTATTCAACGACGGATGGAAAAACAATGTCAGAATTTTTGCCTTTTTCGCGACCAGCAATGGGCGAGGAGGAAGTCGCTGCAGTTAAAGAGGTTCTCGAATCTGGTTGGATCACTACAGGTCCGAAGAATCAAGCGCTTGAACAAGCCTTTTGCCAGTTGACGGGAAATCAGCATGCCATCGCGGTCAGTTCAGCCACCGCCGGAATGCATATCACGCTAATGGCGTTGGAAATTGGCAAGGGCGATGAAGTGATTACGCCTTCCCTGACCTGGGTTTCAACCCTCAATATGATCTCCTTGTTGGGTGCAACGCCGGTAATGGTGGATGTCGACCGCGATACGCTGATGGTCACGCCTGAAACGATCGAAGCAGCCATTACGCCACGCACTAAAGCCATCATTCCGGTGCATTATGCCGGTGCGCCAGCAGATATTGACGCCATTCGCGCCATTGGCGAACGTTACGGCATCGCAGTTATCGAAGATGCTGCCCATGCCGTCGGTACGTATTACAAAGGCCGACATATTGGCGCAAAAGGTACCGCTATTTTTTCGTTTCACGCCATCAAAAATATTACCTGTGCGGAAGGTGGCCTGATTGTTACTGATAATGAAAACCTTGCCCGCCAGCTACGGATGCTGAAATTTCACGGTCTGGGTGTCGATGCATATGACAGACAAACCTGGGGCCGTGCACCGCAAGCTGAAGTCTTAACGCCGGGCTATAAGTATAATCTGACCGATATTAACGCCGCGATTGCCCTGACCCAGTTAGCCAAATTAGAGCACCTCAACACCCGTCGGCGCGAAATTGCTCTGCAATATCAGCAAGCTCTGGCAGCTCTCCCCTTTGAGCCATTAAGCCTTCCCGCCTGGCCGCACGTTCACGCCTGGCATCTGTTTATTATTCGTGTCGATGAACAACGTTGTGGTATCAGTCGCGATGCGTTGATGGGAACGTTAAAAGAAAGAGGCATTGGTACCGGGTTACATTTCCGCGCCGCTCACACACAAAAATATTATCGCGAGCGTTTTCCCGAGCTGTCGTTACCGAATACCGAATGGAATAGCGAACGCATCTGTTCGTTGCCGCTGTTCCCGGATATGACCACCGCCGATGCCGTCCGCGTCATCACAGCCCTTCAGCAACTCGCAGGACAATAAGCCATGTTTGAAATCCACCCTGTTAAGAAAGTCTCGGTGGTTATTCCCGTTTATAACGAGCAGGAAAGCTTACCGGAATTAATCAGGCGCACCACCACAGCCTGTGAATCACTGGGGAAAGAGTATGAGATCCTGCTGATTGATGACGGCAGTAGCGATAATTCCGCGCATATGCTGGTCGAAGCTTCGCTAGTGGAGGGCAGCCATATTGTGTCTATTTTGCTTAACCGCAATTACGGACAACATTCAGCGATTATGGCGGGTTTCAGTCACGTTACCGGCGACTTAATTATTACCCTCGATGCCGATCTCCAGAATCCTCCAGAGGAGATCCCCCGCCTGGTGGCAAAAGCCGATGAAGGTTACGACGTAGTAGGAACTGTACGCCAGAACCGCCAGGACAGCTGGTTTCGTAAAACCGCTTCGAAGATGATCAACCGACTTATTCAGCGCACCACCGGCAAAGCAATGGGTGACTACGGTTGTATGCTGCGCGCCTATCGCCGTCATATTGTCGATGCGATGTTGCACTGCCATGAACGCAGCACCTTTATCCCGATTCTGGCGAATATCTTCGCCCGCCGCGCCATTGAAATTCCAGTGCATCATGCCGAGCGTGAGTTTGGTGAATCCAAATACAGCTTTATGCGCCTGATTAATTTGATGTACGACCTGGTGACCTGCCTTACCACTACGCCGCTACGTATGCTGAGTCTGCTTGGCAGCATTATTGCGATTGGAGGTTTTAGCATTGCGGTGCTGCTGGTGATTTTACGCCTGACCTTCGGCCCCCAATGGGCGGCAGAAGGCGTCTTTATGCTATTTGCCGTGCTGTTTACTTTTATTGGCGCTCAGTTTATCGGCATGGGATTGCTCGGTGAATATATCGGCAGGATCTACACCGATGTCCGCGCCCGCCCCCGCTATTTTGTTCAGCAAGTTATCCGTCCATCCAGCAAGGAAAATGAATAATGAAAACCGTCGTTTTTGCCTACCACGATATGGGATGCCTCGGTATTGAAGCCCTGCTGGCTGCCGGTTACGAAATTAGCGCTATTTTTACTCATAGTGATAATCCCTGTGAAAAAGCCTTTTATGGTTCGGTAGCTCGTCTGGCGGCGGAAAGAGGCATTCCGGTTTATGCGCCGGATAACGTTAATCATCCGCTGTGGGTGGAACGCATTGCCCAAATGTCGCCGGAGGTGATTTTCTCGTTTTATTATCGCCATCTTATTCACGACGAGATTTTGCAGCTCGCCCCTGCAGGCGCATTTAATCTGCATGGTTCGCTGTTACCAAAATATCGTGGTCGCGCGCCGCTGAACTGGGTGCTGGTGAACGGTGAAACGGAAACTGGCGTGACATTGCACCGAATGGTGAAACGTGCCGATGCTGGGGCCATTGTGGCCCAATTGCGCATTGCCATTGCGCCAGACGATATCGCCATTACGCTTCATCACAAGTTATGCCATGCCGCGCGCCAGCTACTGGAGCAGACATTACCCGCCATTAAACACGGTAATATTCTGGAAATCGCCCAGCGCGAAAACGAAGCCACCTGTTTTGGTCGCAGAACGCCAGAAGACAGCTTCCTCGAGTGGCATAAACCGGCAGCAGTATTGCATAACATGGTGCGTGCCGTCGCCGATCCGTGGCCGGGTGCCTTCAGCTATGTTGGTAATCAAAAATTTACCGTCTGGTCGTCACGCGTGCATTCTCATGCGCCCGCAGCACAACCGGGGAGCGTGATTTCTGTTGCGCCACTGCTGATTGCCTGTGGCGATGGCGCGCTGGAAATCGTCACCGGACAGGCGGGAGACGGCATTACTATGCAAGGCTCGCAGTTAGCGCAGTCGCTGGGTCTGGTGCAAGGTTCACGCTTGAATAGCCAGCCTGCCTGCACCGCCCGACGCCGTACTCGGGTACTCATCCTCGGGGTGAATGGCTTTATTGGCAACCATCTGACAGAACGCCTGCTGCGCGAAGATCATTATGAAGTTTACGGTCTGGATATCGGCAGCGATGCGATAAGCCGTTTTCTGAATCATCCGCATTTTCACTTTGTCGAAGGCGATATCAGTATCCATTCCGAATGGATTGAATATCACGTCAAAAAATGTGATGTCGTCTTGCCGCTGGTGGCAATAGCCACGCCGATTGAATATACCCGCAACCCGCTGCGCGTCTTTGAACTCGATTTTGAAGAGAATCTGCGCATTATCCGCTACTGCGTGAAGTACCGTAAGCGAATCATCTTCCCGTCGACTTCAGAAGTTTATGGGATGTGTAGCGATAAATACTTCGATGAAGACCATTCTAATTTAATCGTCGGCCCGGTGAATAAACCACGCTGGATTTATTCGGTGTCTAAACAATTACTTGATCGAGTGATCTGGGCCTATGGCGAAAAAGAGGGTTTACAGTTTACCCTCTTCCGCCCGTTTAACTGGATGGGGCCACGACTGGATAACCTTAATGCAGCGCGAATTGGCAGCTCCCGCGCTATTACGCAACTCATTCTCAACCTGGTGGAAGGTTCACCGATTAAGCTGATTGATGGCGGAAAACAAAAACGCTGCTTTACTGATATCCGGGATGGCATTGAAGCGTTGTATCGCATTATCGAAAATGCAGGCAATCGCTGCGACGGCGAAATTATCAACATTGGCAATCCTGATAACGAAGCGAGCATTGAGGAACTGGGCGAGATGCTGCTGGCGAGCTTCGAAAAACATCCGCTGCGCCATCACTTCCCACCGTTTGCGGGCTTTCGCGTTGTCGAAAGTAGCAGCTACTACGGCAAGGGATATCAGGACGTAGAGCATCGTAAACCAAGCATCCGTAATGCCCGCCGCTGCCTGGACTGGGAACCCAAAATTGATATGCAGGAAACCATCGACGAAACGCTGGATTTCTTCTTGCGCACCGTCGAGCTTACGGATAAACCATCATGACAAAAGTAGGCTTACGCATTGATGTCGATACCTTTCGTGGCACCCGTGAAGGCGTGCCGCGTCTGCTGGAAATCTTGAGTAAGCATAATATTCAGGCCAGCATTTTTTTCAGCGTCGGCCCGGACAATATGGGCCGCCATCTCTGGCGACTGGTGAAGCCACAGTTTTTGTGGAAGATGCTGCGCTCAAACGCGGCATCGCTTTATGGCTGGGATATTTTACTGGCAGGTACGGCTTGGCCAGGTAAAGAGATTGGTCATGCCAATGCCGATATCATTCGTGAAGCGGCTAAACATCACGAAGTCGGCCTGCACGCCTGGGATCACCATGCCTGGCAAGCCCATAGCGGTAACTGGGATCGGCAAACAATGGTCGACGATATCGCACGCGGCCTTCGCACCCTGGAAGAAATTATCGGCCAACCGGTAACCTGCTCCGCAGCCGCTGGCTGGCGTGCCGACCAGCAGGTGATCGAAGCAAAAGAAGCGTTCCATTTGCGCTACAACAGCGATTGTCGTGGGGCGATGCCGTTTCGTCCATTGCTCGAAACAGGAAAACCCGGCACGGCGCAAATTCCGGTGACCTTACCCACCTGGGATGAAGTGATTGGTCGGGATGTGAAAGCTGAAGATTTTAACGGTTGGTTACTCAACCGCATCCTGCGAGATAAAGGCACGCCGGTTTATACCATTCATGCAGAAGTTGAAGGCTGCGCTTATCAGCATAATTTTGTGGATCTCCTGAAACGCGCAGCCCAGGAAGGCGTGACATTTTGCCCTTTAAGCGAACTGTTATCAGGGACGTTGCCGCTCGGACAAGTTGTTCGCGGAAATATTGCCGGACGTGAAGGCTGGCTGGGTTGCCAACAAATTGCAGGTAGTCGCTGATGAAATCGGTACGTTACCTTATCGGCCTCTTCGCGTTTATTGCCTGCTATTACCTGTTACCGATCAGCACGCGTCTGCTCTGGCAACCAGATGAAACGCGTTATGCGGAAATCAGTCGGGAAATGCTGGCATCCGGCGACTGGATTGTGCCCCATATGTTAGGGCTACGTTATTTCGAAAAACCCATTGCCGGATACTGGATTAACAGTATTGGGCAATGGCTATTTGGCGCAAATAACTTTGGTGTGCGGGCAGGCGTTATCTTTGCGACCCTGTTAACTGCCGCGCTGGTGACCTGGTTTACTCTGCGCTTATGGCGCGATAAACGTCTGGCTCTACTCGCCGCAGTGATTTATCTCTCACTGTTTATTGTCTATGCCATTGGCACTTATGCCGTGCTCGATCCGTTTATTGCATTCTGGCTGGTGGCGGGAATGTGCAGCTTCTGGCTGGCAATGCAGGCACAGACGTGGAAAGGCAAAAGCGCGGGATTTTTACTGCTGGGAATCACCTGCGGCATGGGGGTGATGACCAAAGGTTTTCTCGCCCTTGCCGTGCCGGTATTAAGCGTACTGCCGTGGGTAGCGGCGCAAAAGCGCTGGAAAGATCTCTTTATTTACGGCTGGCTGGCAGTTATCAGTTGCGTACTGACGGTTCTCCCCTGGGGACTGGCGATAGCGCAGCGGGAGCCTGACTTCTGGCACTATTTTTTCTGGGTTGAGCATATTCAACGCTTTGCAATGGATGATGCTCAGCATAGAGCTCCGTTCTGGTACTACTTGCCGGTCATCATTGCCGGTAGCCTGCCGTGGTTAGGATTACTCCCCGGTGCACTGTATGCTGGCTGGAAAAACCGCAAGCATTCCGCAACCGTCTATTTGTTGAGCTGGACGGTAATGCCGCTGCTGTTTTTCTCTGTCGCCAAAGGCAAATTACCCACCTATATTCTTTCCTGCTTTGCACCATTAGCGATGCTGATAGCGCATTACGCTTTGCTGGCGGTAAAAAATAATCCTCTGGCGTTGCGGATGAATGGCTGGATTAACATCGCTTTTGGCGTCACTGGCATTATTGCTACGTTTGTGGTCTCCCCCTGGGGACCTATGAGCACGCCGGTGTGGCAAACCTTCGAGAGCTATAAAGTCTTCTGTGCATGGTCGATTTTTTCGCTATGGGCATTTTTCGGCTGGTACACCTTAACTAACGTCGAAAAGACCTGGTCTTTTGCCGCACTTTGCCCGCTTGGGCTGGCGTTGCTGGTAGGATTTTCAATTCCTGACAGAGTCATGGAAGGAAAACATCCGCAATTTTTTGTCGAGACGACACAAGAATCACTGCAGCCAAGCCGCTATATTCTTACCGATAGCGTCGGCGTTGCTGCTGGTCTGGCATGGAGCCTGAGACGTGATGACATCATCATGTATCGCCAGACAGGGGAATTGAAATACGGCCTAAATTATCCGGATGCGAAAGGGAGATTTGTCAGCGGTGATGAGTTCGCAAACTGGCTTAATCAACATCGTCAGGAGGGGATTATTACACTCGTGCTTTCGGTTGACCGCGATGAAGATGTCAACAGTCTCGCCATTCCGCCCGCAGATGCCATCGATCGTCAGGAGCGTCTGGTGCTGATTCAGTATCGGCCCAAATGATCTGGCTAACATTAGTCTTTGCCAGCTTGCTTAGCGTTGCCGGGCAGTTGTGTCAGAAACAAGCAACCTGCTTTGTGGCGATAAACAAACGGCGCAAACATATCGTGCTGTGGCTGGGACTGGCGCTGGCTTGTCTTGGTCTTGCCATGGTGCTCTGGCTGCTGGTCTTGCAGAACGTACCGGTAGGCATTGCCTACCCGATGTTAAGTCTGAATTTTGTCTGGGTGACGCTGGCTGCAGTAAAACTGTGGCACGAGCCGGTATCACTGCGTCACTGGTGTGGGGTGGCATTCATTATTGGCGGCATTGTGATCCTCGGGAGTACGGTGTAATGGGCCTGATGTGGGGATTATTCAGCGTCATTATTGCCTCAGCTGCGCAATTAAGCCTGGGTTATGCGGCGAGTCATCTACCGCCGATGACGCACTTATGGGATTTTATCGCGGCGCTGTTAGCTTTTGGGCTGGATGCCCGGATACTGTTACTCGGGCTGCTGGGTTATCTGCTTTCCGTTTTTTGTTGGTATAAAACGCTACATAAACTTGCACTAAGCAAAGCCTATGCCTTGCTCAGTATGAGTTATGTGCTGGTATGGATTGCTTCAATGGTACTTCCCGGCTGGGAAGGAACTTTTTCGCTGAAGGCACTACTGGGAGTAGCCTGTATTATGAGTGGGTTGACGCTGATTTTCCTGCCCACGACAAAACAACGTTACTGAGTTTTCTCAGCCGATTGACTCTGCCGTTCCCACTCATCGGGGCTGTAGCTGCATGCAGAGAGGACTTTCACCGTATGTAGCTTTTCACGATTAATACAGTAAAGCGCATTCTGCAAAGGGGAGAGTAAATCGCCCACTTTCACGGCGAAGTCACTCTTCACTTCGGCGATCATTTTTATCGCGCCGCCAGCATCGCAGAGCATAAGTACATGTCTGTTATCTTGTTTATCGCAGCACGATTTTTTGACCAGCCATTCCATTGCATTATCCTGTTTGCTAAGAGTTTTCACATCAATTTACAGATTAACAGATAAACTCTTTATCAACGGCAATGGAATGGCAGAAATGAGAAGTGCAACGGATGGTTAATTATTGCTGGCGTTGCACCCACTCTTTTAGCGCCTGACGTGAAATTTTAATACCACCGTTTTTCAGTTCAGGTGGAAGCGTCAGCCAACGCACCGGTTGCTGAAAACGGGCCAGCTTATCTTTCACCCATTCGCCAAGATCAACGGTTTGCTGGTCATACTCCACCACCGCTACCGGTCGATGACCAAACTCCTTGTCAGCAACGGGAACGATAAACACCTGCAAAACCGCAGGATGTGCAGCAATAACGCGCTCGACTTCTTCTGGCTGAATGCCTTCGCCACCACTGAAGAACAGATTGTCTAAACGTCCGACAATGGTCAGCTTGCCATTATGCATCTCACCGCGATCGCGCGTAGCGTACCAGCCTTCGTCATTCACCAGCGGCACCAGTTGTCCGTTACGCCAGTAACCTTCTGCCATGCTGGCAGCCCGCAGCCACACTTCATCGTTAACGATTTTCACTTCCCGACCGGGCAGCGGCGAACCGACGTCCACCAGACCATCGGCTTCTTTCGCACACACCGTGGAGGCAAACTCGGTCAGACCATAGCCACAAAAGCAACGAATACCCTGCTCGCGCGCCTGTTCCGTCAACTCGACCGGGATCGCCGCGCCGCCAAGCAACACTGCTTTCAGGGAAACGGAACTGCGGTTAACCAGCAAACGCCAGAGCTGCGTCGGCACCAGCGATGCGTGAGTACAGCCTGCCAGCATGTGATCCAACGGCTGTTTATCACGTACCGTCATCCGCGCACCAGCGTATAACCAGCGCCACATAATTCCCTGACCGGAGACGTGAAACAACGGCAAAGAGAGCAACCAGTCATCGTGATCGCCAAATGGAATCAGCGATAACACCCCTTCGGCGCTGGCAAGATGAGCTTGATAAGTATGGACAGCGGCTTTCGGCAACCCGGTAGAACCCGAGGTCAACGTCATTGAGCACAGACGCGTCGGCTGCCACGCCGCAGCATGTACGCCTTCAACCAGCTGAATGTGCAGCGACGTTAACGCCGGAAACGTGTTTTCCCCTTCCGGCACCAGTGCAAATTGCAGCGTCAGATTGGGCAACAACTCCTCAAGCAACGGTTGCGGCAACTGTGGATTCACGGGCAGCACCCGCGCTCCGCATTGCAGTAACGCCAGCCAGGCCAGCAGCGTTTGCGGCGTATTCCACGCCCGCAACATCACGCCGCTGCCCTCAACCACACCCTGCGCCGCAAACCCGGAGGCTAATTCATCGACGCGAACACAAAGCTCGCGCCAGTTGAGTTGCTCATCATTGAGACGTAAGGCGATGGCTTCTCCCCGCACTTGCCGCCAGTGACGCCACGGCCAGTCAGAGAAGATCATAACAACCGCTCCAGTGCATCAACGTCGACAAAAGGCAGCGTGCTACCCGGCCAGCGACGAACCTGCTGCGCCTGCATCAGATCCAGCGTGTCCAGCCCCGGGATAGTGTCTGGCGTTAACCAGGCGGCAATCCGCGCCAGTTGCGTTAAGCCTAAGCTCGACTCAATAGATGAACTGATCACCGCCGTCAGCCCCAGCGCGTGCGCCGCCTGCACCTGCTCGCGTACTTTCTCCAGGCTGCCCGTGAGCGTGGGTTTGATCACCACCGCTCGCACGCCTTCTTCCGCCATAAAGGCAAAATCCGGCTCACGCAGGCTTTCATCCCAGGCAATGGCAATACCCGTTTCACGGGCAAAGGCGCGGGAATCCTCGCGGGTTTTGCACGGTTCTTCGAGAAACGCGATGCGGTGGCGATAATCCGGGTTAACGTATTTGGCAAACTGCTGGCCTTTCAGCGGTGTCCAGGCGCGATTCGCGTCAAGACGCAAATGCAGATCCGGAATGGCCTCCAGCAACAGATTCACCACCATGCCGTCGCGCACCGCTTCGTACAATCCCACCTTGACCTTCGCCACTTTCTCGCCAGGCATATCGGCAAGTTTCAGGATCAGATCGTCCGGATCGCCATTACACAGTGGTGCCGCACGATAATTGGCCGCCTGCGGGAGCGTGTCTGCCAGCTCCGCCAATGCACAGCTTACGCCAAAGGCGACGGAAGGCATTTGCGGTAATTCGCAATCGCCTGCCAGCCAGTTATTTACCCAGGCAAGCAGCGCACTTTGCGCCTCTTCCCAGGTTTCCTGACTGAAGCCCGGCAGTGGGGAGATCTCTCCCCACCCTTCGCGCTCGCCCTCGCGCAGGCAAACGTATAGCCCGTCGCGGGTTTTTAACCGCCTGTCGCGCAGAACCACCCCCGCGTCCATGGGGATCTGCCAGCGGTATACCTGCGCGCTACGCATTACGGATTCCGTTTAAATTTGCTGAAGTCAGGCTGACGTTTCTGGTTGAAGGCGTTGCGACCTTCCTGACCTTCTTCCGTCATGTAGAACAGCATGGTGGCGTTGCCCGCCAGTTCCTGCAGACCCGCCTGACCGTCACAGTCAGCGTTCAGCGCAGCTTTCAGGCAACGCAGCGCCATCGGGCTGTTTTGCAGCATTTCGCGGCACCAACGCACGGTTTCTTTTTCCAGATCTGCCAGCGGCACAACGGTGTTCACAAGGCCCATATCCAGCGCTTGTTTCGCGTCGTACTGACGGCACAGGAACCAGATTTCACGCGCTTTTTTCTGCCCAACAATGCGCGCCATATAGGAAGCGCCCCAGCCGCCATCGAAGGAACCGACTTTCGGGCCAGTCTGACCGAAGATGGCGTTTTCCGCCGCGATGGTCAGGTCGCACATCATGTGCAGAACGTGACCGCCGCCGATGGAGTAACCCGCTACCATCGCGACAACCGGTTTCGGACAGGTACGGATCTGACGCTGGAAGTCCAGCACATTCAGATGATGTACGCCGGAATCATCTTTATAGCCGCCGTAATCGCCACGCACTTTCTGGTCGCCACCAGAGCAGAACGCTTTATCGCCTGCACCAGTCAGAATAATTACGCCGATGTTATCGTCATAACGCGCATCTGCCAGTGCCTGGATCATCTCTTTTACCGTCAGAGGACGAAAGGCATTGCGCACCTGCGGACGATTAATGGTGATTTTTGCGATACCGTCGGTGGATTTTTCATAACGAATGTCCTCGAAACCTTCGGAGCAGTCGTGCCATTCAACCGGTGCGTAAAGCATTGCTTCATCAGGATAAATCATATTGTGTCCTTTAGTCAGAAACGCAAGATCTGCGCCAGACTTGCGATTACGCCAGCGGGATTTTCCCGGTGCGCGTTATGTCCGGCGCGAGGAATGACATGGCAGTCGGCAGCCAGTTCCGCCGCCAGAGCGCGGAATTTGCTGTCACGTTCACCACATAAATAATAAAACGCAAATGTGCGGGCGCTAAGGTTAGCACGTAAATCAGGCTGGACGGCGAGAGAAGTGGCCTCCAGCATAGTAGCAAGCGTTACACCGTTATTGTGGCTACGCAGCGCCACCAGCTCCCGGCGTTGATCGTCATTGAGCGAGGCAAAGACAGGCTGTTGATACCAGTCGGCAAATACCGCCGTTAATGGTTCTGAGCGAAAACGCTGCGCCCATTGGCGATCGGAAAGCAGACGTTCCGTGCGTTGTTCAGCACTTTGCAATCCCGGATGCCCGCCTTCGACCACAACCCCACTCAGCCCCGGCATCCCCTGACAAGCCGCCATCATCGCCACCCGTCCGCCAAGCGAGTACCCCACCAGCCAGAAGTTAAGGATGTTGTAACTAATCAGAGTTTTACGCAGTAAGCCAGTGACATCATCAAATCCATCGATGCTAATTGCTGCCGAACCACCGTGACCTGGGAGATCAACATACAACCGCGAGTAGTCGGCAAACGCCTCGCCCACTTCTTGCCATTCATGGCAATCGCCGGAAAAACCGTGCAAAAACACCAGCCAGGGTAAACCTGGTTTGCCGTGTTTTGCCTGCGCGTGCAGGATCATAAATGGCTTACCTGCGCCAGCAGTTGCTGGAGGGTTTGCGCACCATCGGTGTCGTTAACCACCATTTCAATTACCGTGGTGGTCGGCGTGCGCCAGGCGTCGGCAAGTGCCGTTTCAAGTTCCTGCCAGTTTTGCGGACGATGATATTTCAGCTCGAACATCGCGGCGGCGTGCTCAAAATGGACGTTTTGCGGCATCAGATAGAAACGCTCACGCTCACTTTTCGGCGTTGGCAGCAGCGAGAAAATTTGCCCGCCGTTGTTGTTCACCACAATTAATACCAGCGGCGCGGAAACCTGGCGCAATAGCGCCAGCGCGTTGAGATCGTAAAGTGCTGAGAGATCGCCCACAATCGCCAGCGTCGGTTTGCCACTGGCCCGCTGAACGCCTGCGGCAGTAGATAGCAGCCCGTCAATACCGCTGGCCCCACGGTTGCTGTACACCGGGTAACCCGCCGGAAGTTGCGAGAGCGCATCGATCAGACGTACCACCAGGCTGTTGCCAACAAACAGTTGCCCCTGTTCCGGCAAATAGTCGCTGATGCGATGCGCCAGTTGCGCTTCGCCAAACGCATCGCGACGGGCAATAACCGCCTGCATTGCCTGTTCCGCCAGGCGCGGGATTTCAACGCACCAGGGCTGGCGTTTTTCTGCCGGATGCAGCTCCAGCCAGTCGGCAATATTGGCAATTAAGCGGCGTCCGCGATGGTGTGCCGGATCAAGTCGACCTTCAATGTCATCAACAATCCAGTACTCTTCTGGTTCACAGCTTGCCTGCCATTGCAGGAGCCGTTTGCCCGTCAGGCTGCTGCCCAGCTGCACCACAATCTGCGCCTGTTGCAGTTCGCTGGTCGCTTTGGCATTGCCTAACCAGAGATCGGCACACGGCAGCGGCTGTCCGGTTTGCGACAGGACGTCGCCAATCAGCGGCCAGCCAAGAGTTTGCGCCCACAGAGCAACTTTTTTGCCCTCTTCCGCACTCATGCGACCAGCAACTACCACGCCGCGCTTTTGTCGCCAGAAGAACCAGTCACGCTGTTTTTCACTTTCCAGACGAGACGCTTCACGCAGCCACGGTTTATCGTCCTGCCACCAGTCGCCAAGACGCTGTTGCCAACTAAGCCCGGTGTCGTCCATCTCGCCATATAGCGGTTCAGCAAACGGGCAGTTGATATGGACTCCTCCAGCATGAAGCGTACCAAGGGCGTGGTCGATAGTAGAGACCAGCCAACGGGCAGGAATATCCTGTGTCGGGCGCGGCAGTGAAATGCTATGCGTAGGATGAGAAGCGAACATTCCCGGCTGACGAATCGCCTGATTCGCGCCGCAGTCAATGAGCTCCGGCGGGCGATCGGCGGTTAACAGGATCAGTTTTTCTCCGGTTAACCCAGCTTCTATTAGTGCCGGATAGAGATTTGCTACCGCCGTGCCGGAGGTCACAATCACCGCCACCGGCTGCTTGCTGACTTTCGCCAGCCCCAGCGCCAGATGCCCCAGTCCACGCTCATCAAAATGGGTGTGGTGAATGAATGCGGAATTCTCCGCTGCCGCTAACGTTAACGGTGTAGAACGCGAGCCAGGGGCGATACAAATGTGTCTGACGCCGTGACGCGTTAATGCTTCCAGAATGACCGCCGCCCAGCGTCGGTTAAATGCGCTTACTGACATGAGTTTGTCCGGTATCAATATTGCGGCTAAGTATAAGGAGCTACAAAAATAGATTATTGATATGAATCGGTAATGATGCGACTCATTACTCTTCCATTTGTAATAAAGTACGCAGCCCTGCCGCTTTGTTGTCGATTTCCTGCCACTCTTGCTCGGGGTCGGAGCCACGGACAATGCCCGCGCCAGCATATAACCGCACGACATTGCCGCTAATTTTTGCTGAGCGCAGGGAAACGCAGAATTCGCTTTGTTGTAACGAAAGATAGCCCGCGGAACCGGCATACCATTCACGGGTGAACGGTTCGTGACGGGCGATAAACTGCCGCGCCAGGTCACGCGGTAAGCCCGCAACCGCGGCCGTTGGCTGCAACTGATGTAAACAGATCACATCATCCGCTTTGTTGAGTGAAGTCCAGATACAGCGGCGCAGATGCTGCACTTTACGCAGACGCAGTACCTGCGGTGGTAAAACATCCAGCGTCTGGGTATCGGCCTGCAATCGTTGGCAGATATCTTCCACCACCAGCATGTTCTCGCGCTGGTTTTTATCATCCGCCATCAGCCACTCACCTAACTGCTGCGCCTGCTTATCATCAGGATGATTTGCTACCGTTCCCGCCAGCGCTTCAGTACGCAGCGCTTTGACACGCCGCCGCCATAGCCGCTCAGGAGACGAACCCAGAAACGCGGTCTCGCCATCAAAGGCCATAAAGAAATGATAGCAGTTCAGATTGAGCCGACGGCTGGCTGCCATCATCGCCGCTGCGTTAACCGGGCTTGCAAAATGCAGGTCGGTCGCCCGTGCAAGAACGACTTTGTCGAGTTCACCTTCGGCGATAGTTTGCGTTGCCAGTTCGATTAATCGCGTCCAGCCCGTTTTGTCCGGCCAGTGTTGTTCTCGCGTGGTGGTTAAATGTAACCCTGGCAGGGACTTGATACTCACCAGTGTGGCGATAAATTCTTTTGCCTTTATCGCATCGTGCTGAAGGGAGCTTTCGCTGAATAGCGTCAGCCGCAGCGTGGCTTTACCGCCACAGCGTCGCCATTCCAGTCGTGGTAAAAGTAAATTGCCCTGCGACGGGTCAAACGCATTCAGCCCCCAGATGCGTAAGTCGGCATGTTCCGGGTGCTGGCGAAGAAAACGTTGTGCCTGGTCCAACGACGTAAAACAGGTAATCGCGCCCAGGACGGCAGCTTCTTCATCACCATTACGTTGTTGCCAGTAGAATTGCGGATACGTTTGCTGACTGGCCAGCCAGCTCAAGGCATCAAAAGCATCTTTGAGAGGGAAAGGAGTATCAATAACCCGAATGCCGGGTGTCGCTGGAATCTCTTGCGACAAAAGGCGCAGTAGATTTTCCAGCGCCGTAGTGAGTGATTGCACGCGGACCTCTCCCTGTTAAAAGCCTCACATTATACGGGGTACTACAAAAAAAATGCAGTACCCCGGTGTAGGGAGGTTTTAACGGCGTGCCAGCAACAGTCCTAATACCAGCCCAACGGCCGCGCCCACCCCAATTCCCTGCCAGGGTTTTTCGTGGACGTAGTCATCAGCACGATAAACAGCCTGCTTCGCCCGATAGTAATAACTGTCTGAAGCCTGGCTAACCCGTTTTTTCACATCATCCAGCGCTTTTTCTGCACGCGCTTTCAGCTCAACATATTTCTGATCGGCGGGATCGCCAGAGGAGCGGAGCACCTCTTCCAGTGTTTCACTAAGCAGCGTCAGGTCGTCATCGATACGTGTATCACCAAACTGATTAGACATTCTCGTTCTCCATTTGCGTAAAACCTGTCACTAACTATAGACAATGGTTATTGATTACGCCTGAATTACCTCGCGTGCCATCCCAATGTGTGGGATACCATCTTCTTCATAGACCTCCGTCACAGGGATAAAGCCAAAACTTTGGTAGAAGTTTTGCAGATGCGCCTGCGCCCCGAGGTAAACAGGTTTATCAGGCCAGTGACGCGTACATGTTTCGAGTGTTTTACTCATCAGCTGCTGCCCCACTTTTTCGCCACGCAACGCTTCACTGACAATCACCCGACCTATAACGACCGGCTCAAGATCATCATCACTTTTCAGAATCCTCGCATACGCCACCAGTTCATCATTTTTCCAACCGAGAATATGGCGATTATCCCCCGTCAAATCATCACCATCGATATCCTGATAAGGGCAATTCTGCTCGACAACAAACACCGCGCAACGCAGTTGTAATAAGGCATAAAGCTGGGAAACCGATAATTCAGAGTGATGCAGATCTTGCCATTCAATCATAATGCTCTCCTTTTAGATGTATGCCTTATACTAGCCGGAATATTTTTTGAAACGTGATGAACTCATGGAATTAATTTTTTTAGGTACTTCAGCCGGTGTGCCAACCCGTACGCGCAATGTCACGGCAATATTGCTTAACCTGCAACATCCGACCCGGAGCGGTCTTTGGTTGTTTGACTGTGGTGAAGGCACCCAGCATCAGCTACTGCATACCGCCTTTAACCCTGGAAAACTGGACAAGATTTTTATCAGTCACCTTCATGGCGATCATCTCTTTGGTTTACCCGGCTTGCTGTGCAGTCGTTCTATGTCTGGTATTGTCCAACCCTTAACGATTTATGGTCCGCAAGGTCTCCGTGAATTTGTGGAGACTGCGCTGCGGATTAGCGGCTCATGGACCGATTATCCGCTGGAAATTGTCGAAATTGGCGCTGGCGAAATTCTCGATGATGGCCTGCGCAAAGTGACCGCTTATCCGATGGAGCATCCACTGGAATGTTATGGCTATCGTATTGAAGAACATGATAAACCGGGTGCATTAAATGCCCAGGCATTAAAAGCTGCTGGCGTGCCGCCTGGCCCACTGTTTCAGGCATTAAAAGCGGGCAAAACAATCACGCTGGAAGACGGAAGGCAGATTAACGGCGCAGATTACTTAGCCGCTCCAGTGCCAGGTAAAGCGCTCGCTATTTTCGGTGATACCGGCCCCTGCGATGCCGCACTTGACCTGGCTAAAGGCGTCGATGTCATGGTACACGAAGCGACGCTGGATATAACCATGGAAGCCAAAGCCAATAGTCGCGGCCACAGCTCTACACGCCAGGCTGCGACACTGGCCCGTGAGGCTGGAGTCGGTAAGCTAATCATTACCCACGTCAGCTCGCGCTATGATGACAAAGGTTGTCAGCACCTGTTACGTGAATGCAGGTCAATTTTCCCGGCGACTGAACTGGCGCATGATTTCACCGTGTTTAACGTTTAACTCTGCCTATTATTAAAAACAGGGCGAAACTTGCCCTGTTATCGTAACCCGCGCTACATATATCCACCCACACGGGCATATTGAGCGATTTTTGATATTTATTCATCTCCTTACGCACTATATTCAGAGCAATAAGTTGCCTCTTTTTATCTTCATTCAGCACAACCTTTGCAACTAAAAGGAGCCTATGATGGTTACAGTTGTCAGCAATTATTGTCAATTATCTCAAACCCAACTCAGTCAGACATTTGCAGAAAAATTTACTGTGACCGATGAATTACTGCAGTCTTTAAAAAAAACAGCATTATCCGGAGATGAAGAAAGCATTGAGTTACTGCATAATATTGCGTTAGGTTATGATGAATTTGGAAAAAAAGCCGAAGATATTCTTTATCATATTGTTAGAAACCCAACAAATGAAACCCTATCGATTATCCGACTTATCAAAAATGCCTGTTTAAAATTATATAATTTGGCACATACCGCAACCAACTCCCCCCTTAAACCAGCTGGTCCGGATAATTCAGATGATCTCCTGTTCAAAAAGCTATTCTCCCCGTCAAAATTAATGACAATTATCGGTGATGATATTCCTCTTATATCTGAAAAACAGTCGCTTTCAAAGGTACTTTTAAATGATAAGAATAATGAACTGAGCGATGGTACAAACTTCTGGGATAAAAATCGTCAAATAACCACGGATGAAATAGATTGCTATCTTCAGAAGATCGCCGCTAATGCAAAAAATACTCAAGTCAATTATCCTACTGGTCTCTACCTCCCCGATTCCAACAGCACTTACCTGGAAATCGCTCTCAATGATAATATTAAGAGCGATCCATCATGGCCGAAAGAAGTCCAGTTATTCCCCATAAATACTGGCGGACACTGGATATTAGTTTCGCTACAAAAAATAGTTAATGAAAAAAATAACACACAACAAATAAAATGCGTCATATTCAACTCATTACGTGCACTAGGCCATGATAAAGAAAATTCACTTAAGCGTGTCATTAATAGTTTTAATTCTGAACTCATGGGAGAAATGTCGAATAATAATATAAAAGTTCATTTAACTGAACCCGAGATAATATTTTTACATGCCGATCTTCAGCAATATTTAAGCCAAAGTTGCGGTGCATTTGTGTGCATGGCAGCCAAAGAAGTAATTGAACAAAGGGAAAGCAATTCTGACAGCGCTCCCTATACGTTATTAAAAAACTATGCTGACAGATTTAAAAAATATTCAGCAGAAGAGCAGTACGAAATTGATTTTCAACATCGACTGACAAACAGAAATTGTTATTTAGATAAATATGGCGATTCACTAATAAATACTTATTATACACAACTATAAAAAGAACACTCATCAACAAAAAATTGAGTATCAGGAACAAATTGTTAACCAATTCGGACAGTCAGAAAATAGGTAATGACTCCAACTTATTGATAGTGTTTTATGTTCAGATAATGCCCGATGACTTTGTCATGCAGCTCCACCGATTTTGAGAACGACA